>CAZDNG010000020.1:0-127419 GCA_964506835.1 uncultured Polyangiaceae bacterium | reverse complement strand
GTCGCCCTCGAGCAGTTTCGCGGTTACCAGTTCGAGGATCGGCGGTTCCACCGTGTTGAGCGCGGCAAACATCCAGGTGATCGCTCGCGCCCGAGCATTGGCATCGTCCGGCAGTAAGCCCGCGTGTCGCTCGGCGATGTGAAACACGATCGCCCCTGTCTCGAACAGCGCGAGATCGCCCTCCTCATAGGTCGGGATTTGGCCGAAAGGATGAATCGCCAGATGCGCGGGTTCCTTCATCGCACGAAACGAAACAAGGCGAACCTGGTAGGGTTGGCCCACTTCCTCGAGCGCCCAGCGAACGCGCGTATCACGCGCCAGTCCCTTGCCGCCATCGGGCGAGCGTTCAAAAGCGGTAATGGTGATGGTCATCGAGATGCTCCTCCTTGGCCTCTAGCTTTGGCTCTCCCTCTACCAGGACTCATCGGCACCCTGGTCCGCCTCGCGCTGCGCTGCACGGCTCACGAATCCAGCGTTTTTCGGACGCGAGCAGCGAGGGTTTCTGGAGAGAACGGCTTCTGGAGATAGTCCTCGGCGTCGGCGATCGAGAGTCGATGTCCGGCGAGGCGTTCGGCGGGATAACCGGACATGAAGAGGACGCGGATGCCGGGGCGTGAGACGGTGAGGCGGCGCGCGAGCTCCGGTCCGTCGATGTGGGGCATGACGACGTCGCTCAAGAGCAGGTGGATGCGTCCGGGATTTTCGGCGGAGAGATTGAGTGCTTCGACGCCGTCGCGTGCCGCGATGACGCCGTAGCCGGCTTGTTCGAGCACGGCACAGAGGACTTTGCGGAGCGGCGTTTCGTCCTCGACGACGAGGATCGTTTCTCCCATGCCGCCGGTGACGCGGACCTGCGCTGGAGACGGCGTGAGGCTCCGCTCGTGCGGCGTGCACGGGAAATAGACGCGAAAGGAAGTCCCTTTGCCGAGCTGGCTGTCGACGTGGATGCTGCCACCGCTCTGCGTGACGACGCCGTACGCCATGCTGAGGCCGAGCCCGGTACCGAGTCCGATGGCCTTCGTCGTGAAGAACGGTTCGAAGATGCGCGCCGCGGTTTCGGCGTCCATGCCGACGCCGGTGTCGCTGACGCGGAGGAGCGTGTGCGGCGGCGCGCCCGCCGCGAGGGGCGGCGAGTGTTCGTCGGTTCCGGTGACCGACGAGGTCTCGATGACGAGCACGCCGCCGCTCGGCATCGCGTCGCGCGCGTTCACGGCCAGGTTGATGATGACCTGCTCGATGAGCGCCGGATCGGCGAGGACGTTGCCGACGGCCCCCGAGAGGCGAGTGACGAGCTCGACGTCCTCGCCGAGCAGGCGCGACAGCATGTTGCGCGTGCGCTCGACGATGCGATTCAAGTTCACGATTCGCGGTTCCATCACTTGCTTCCGGCTGAACGCCAGAAGTTGCCGCGTGAGCGTCGCGGCGTGCTGCGCCGCTTCGCGGATCGGCGCCAGATCGTCGCGCATCGGGTCCTCGTCGCCGACGCGGTGCTCGATGAGCCCGATTTGGCCGAGAATGACCGCGAGCACGTTGTTGAAGTCGTGCGCCACGCCGCCGGCGAGCCTGCCGACCGCTTCGAGTTTCTGCGCGTGGCGGAGCTGTTCTTCGGTGCGCCGCAACGTTTCGGTGCGTTCGACGACGCGTTGTTCGAGCTCCTCGTGCACGCGCTTCAGCGCCTCTTCCGTCCGGCGGCGCTCGGTGATGTCGCTCGAAATGCCGAGCAGGTGTCTCGGAACGCCGCGCGCGTCGCGTATCGTGATTTTTTTGGTATGGAGCCATTTCTGGCCCTGCTTGGTGTCGATCGGCTCCTCTGCGATGTCGACCAGACGCCCCGAGAGCAACGTGTCGCGATCGCGCGTCTGAAAAAACCGCGCCTGCTCTGCCGGGAAGAGCTCCGCGTCGGTCTTGCCGAGCAGCTCTTCACGCGAAATGCCGAGGAGCTCTTCTCCGGCGCGGTTCAGCCGCTCGAAGCGCAGCTCGGTCGCGTCTTTCACGAAGACCATGTCGGGAATATTTTCGACGATCGAGTCGAGGAACGACGTCACGCGGGCGAGCTCTCGCTCGCTCTGTCGCACCGGCGTCACGTCGCGGAACACCGACAGACTGCCGACCCGTACGCCGGCCCGATCGCGTAGCGGACGAGACTCGACGGTGAGGCTCACTCCCGTCGACTCGAGAGTCACGTCGATCCGCGGCGGACTCTCGCCCCCGGCCGCTTTCGCCGCGGGAAAAAAGTCGGCGAGCGCGGCCGTCGGATCACTCGCGAGGGTGAGCTCGGCGAGACCCTCGAGCAGGGGCGTGCCCGGCGTGGCCCGCTCGAACAGGGACGCGAAGGCGGGGTTGGCGAAGACGACGATTCCGCGCGGATCCGCGACGACGACGCCGTCGGTCAACGTTGCGATGATCGTGCGAAACAGCTCCGCTTCCATCCGAACCGCCCCGAGGAAGCACATATCTTACCGCGCTCCCTGGCCAATTGGGCACAGTTCGGGCGAGCGCGATTTGGGGGCTGGTCTCTCGTGGGCCCCGCATGGCAAGGTTAGCGGCATGGGGCTCTTCGATCGAATGAGCCGAGCCGTTTCGGCCAATTTCAACGCGCTGCTCGACGGTCTCGAGGATCCGAAAAAGGACGTCGAGCAGACGATCTTGGACATGGAGAACGCGCTCCGGAAGGCGCGCGCCGACATCGTCTCGGCGGTCGCGGCCGAGAAGCAGTTGAAGAAAAAGGTCGAGGAGCTCGGCGGCGACGTCGAGCGCTGGGGCAAGCGCGCCGAGCTTGCCGTCACGCACGGCGATGACGAGCTCGCGCGAGACGCGCTCCGGCAAAAACGACGCGTCGAAGACGAGCGCGGCCGCGCCGAAAAATACCGAACCGAGCAGCGCGGCGCCGCGCTCGAATTGCGTACCGAGCTCGAGCGTATGGAGCGCACCGTCGACGAAGTGAAGGCGAAGCGCGGCATCTTTGCTGCGCGGCTCGGCCAGGCGCGCGCGGGCGGCGGCGTCGAAGGACTCGGCGCGCGTCCCGGTGGCAATGCGTTCAGCGAGTTCCGTCGCATGGAGGATCAGCTCGAGGGCGTCGAAGCGTCGATCGCCGCCGAAAAAGAGGTCGCCGAAGCGCTCGGCGGGGGCGACAAATCACCCGGAGGTCTGTCGCGTGAAGAGGTCGAGGCGCGTTTCCGCGAGCTCGAGGCCGCGAGCGGTGGTTCCGGCGCGGGCGCCGACGTCGACGAGGAGCTTCGCGTATTGAAGACGAAGCTGCGCGTCTGATGTCCGTGCGGCTCGTCGTGTGCTTTCGTTCGCCGGAGGTGTTGAGCGACCCCGAGACGTATCTTCGGGCCGTGCGCGCGCTGAGCGAACGAGCGCAAGCCCTCGGCGGTCGCCTCATCGCGTGGGGCGCGACGCTCTACGCCTTCGAATTCGAACCCGACGCGATCGAGGACGCGATCGAGCTTTCCCTTTCCGTCGCGCGCGACGCCGATGCGGTCGGCGAACACGGGGTCGGTGTGAGTGAAGGGGAGCTGTTCACGGGCGATGAAGCGACCGCGAAAATTCCACTCACGTGGGGGTATCCGCTCGTCGCGGGCGCCGCGTTCGCTCGCGCGGCCGGCGCTGGTGAGGTGCTCCTCGACGCCAACCTCGGCGCCTTGAAGCGCGGCGACATCCTCGCCGCGGGCTCGCGGGTGATCATGTACGGCGAGATGCGGCTCCGCGCTCTCGTGCTCGACAGTCGCCACCCGCTCCGTGTGCCCTTCGAGGAGACCGCGTCGAACCTGATGCGGCCGGAGTTCATCGGGCGTCCCGAGCTCAGCGACCTGTATTTACCCGCCGGCAGCTTGGGCATCCTGCGCGCCGCACGCGGCGCAGGGGGGACGCGTTTTCTCGAGGAGCTCGAGCGCGAGCTCGAACCGATGCGCATCCTGCGGCTCGTTCCGGGGCCGTTCGGCGAGCCCCTCGGCTCGCTCCGGCGCGCCCTCGGCGCGGTCGTCGCGGACGGGGAGTCGGCGCCGGGGCTCGAGTGGGCGCGCGAAGGATCGCTCGGCGCGTTGCTCGGGGGGGAGGGGCTCGACGTGGACTCCGCGGCACGAATCATCTCGGCGTTCGTCGCGACCGAGTCGGCGAACCAGCCCACGGGAATCGTCATCGCCGACGACGCGAGCGAGATCGACGTCGACAGTCTCGATGCGGTGGCGCGCGCGGCGCTGATATCGGCCGAGCCCTTCCGGGTGCTGATTCGCCTCGGCGAGACCGACCCGATCCCCGAAGCGCTCGCGTCGCTCGACGTCGGCGCGGAGGTGCTCCTCGGTCCGCTCTCGGTCGAAGACGCCGCGCTCGTCGCCGTCCGTTCTCTTCGCGGCGAGCTCGACGAGCAGGTCGGCTCACGCTGGGCGACGCGGGGCGGGTGTCTTCCGCTCGGCGTCGTGGAATCGATCCGCGACGCCGTCGAAGCGACCGACATCGTCTGGGAGGACGGCCGCGCGAGCGCCCGCCTCTCCACGTCGGGGACAGGCGGTCCGCGCCCCGCGAAATACTGGATCACGCGGCGGCTCGCGACCCTCGACGGCTCCGAGCGTCGGGTTCTCGAAGCGCTCGCAGTGCTCGGCGGCAGCGCCGAGGCCGGCGAGCTCGCGCGCGTGGTGTTCCGGCGAACGCGGCTCCAGTTCGACGCCGATCCGGTGCTCCTTTCGCTCGAGACCAAGGCGTGGCTCGACCGGGGTTCCGCAGACGTCGTTGCGCTGCCGAGCGCGACGCACCGCGAAGCCGTGCTGTCGTCGCTCTCCGACGACGATTTCGCCGCCTGGCATGCCGCGGCCGCGGCGGCGCTCGGCGGGAGCGACAGCGGGCTCCGCGCCGCGGCGATCGCATCGCACGCGCTCCTCGGCGGCGACGTTCGCGAAGCCATTGCCGCGGCGCGCACGGCTGCGGCCGTCGCTCAGGCAGTCGGCCTCTCTGCAACGGCGGAGGCCTACGAGCGATTCGCCGCGTCGCAGGACGTCGAGCTCCTCAGTCGTCGGCGCCTGTTCTCGTCGCAGCTCGAGCTCGCTCGGAAGGTCTCGAGCGTCTGGCCCGACGTTTCGCCGAGCTCGGTACGACCCGGGAGCGGCCCGCCGCGTGCCTCGTCCGACCGAGCCACGACGCCGAGCTCGCGCGCCGTCGAGGCGCTGCGGAACGGCGACGCCGAGACCGTCGAGCGCATGGCCAATCAACTACGAGTCGATGAAGGGCGTCTCGAGCTCGCCGCGCGCCTCGAAGCGATGGCGAAGCTGTCCCGCGGCGAGAGCGGAGACGCCATTCGCCGGCTCCGCGACGCCTCGGACACGGCCCGCAAGAACGAATCCGGAGATCGGTGTCGAGCGTCGCTCGCGCTCGGCGTTGCGCTCGCGACGGTGAATCGCGCGGAAGAGGCGTTGCTCGAAGCCCTCGACGCGCTCGCGCGCGCACGCGAACTTCGCGACGCTCGCGGAGAGCGCGCCTGCACCCGGTTTCTGTCTCAGTTGTCGGCCATCGCCGGGCACCCCGACGTCGCGGAGGCGTGGGCCGCCCTGTCGATCTGATCGGCGGGCGCATTCGAAGCGGGGTCGCGCATCGCGCGTCGAGTGGCATCCGCGAGCATCGAAATCAGCGCGCGACGTCGTCGTGGACGCGTTTTCGCGCGCGGCGCATTGCGGGATCACCCGCGGTCTCGCGCTGCTCTTCCTTCACTTCGTAGGGCGTCATCTTGAGGCGCTCGAGCCACGCGACGCGAACGAGCGCGACGTCGGCGAGCGACAGCGGCACGAGGACGGCGCCGACGACCCACGCTGCGCGAAGGACGACCGTTCCCGCCACCTCGGGCGCCGCGCCACCCCGACCGAGCACGGAGGCGAGCGAGGGCGCACGATCGTCGAGCACGAGAGCGGCGACGACCCCCGCGAGGCCGACCGCGAGCGCGCCGCGGAGCGCCTTGCCGAAGCGTGCGGCGTCGAACGGCGAGCTCGCCCGGCGTTCATTGTTTCGTTCGAACCGGGTCGAGGCGAAGGGCAGGGCGAATGCGCCGCCGGTTTGCACCCCTCCGACGAGCAGCGCGGTGACGGCGAGCACGACGAGGAGCGGCGTCGTCAGGACCACGACGTCGTGCCAGAATGACGCTGCGGAGGCGTGCTCCGGATGCTCGAGCGCCGCTTTCAACCCGGACATAAATCGGAGCCTTACCGCGGAGAGGAATCCCGGCGCGAGGCCGAGCGCAACGACGAGGCACAGCGATCGGACGAGCGACGCCGAGAGCGGCACGTCGCCCGCGTCGAACGCGCGACGAAGGCGACGCGGCGTCGGCGCTTCCGACTTGGACACGCTCAGAACCTCGGCAGCGGAAGCCAGCCGCCGGTCATGCGGTAATAGTTCGCGGTCTGCTGGATGACCGGGATCCGGAGCGCGGGCGGCGGATGCGTCCGATTGAACGCGAAGAGCACGCTCTCCGGCGAGAGCTGATCGGACGCCTCGAAGAACTGCATGATGACGAGCGCGCCGCCCTCGGTGAGGTGATAGGTCGGCCGCTTCGCACCCGCGATGAGCAGGTTGTTGATCCCGACCGAATCCGCTTCGAACTCGTTCGGCTGATTGAAGATCGGCGCCGAGCTCGTGATGCCGCGCACGACCTCGCCGAGCCCGAGGGGCCCGGCGCCTCCGGTACACGGAAGATGCCCGAGGTGATGATGACCGAGCTCGTGTCCGATGACGAAGCCGAGGAGCTCGTCGAGCACGTCGTGCTGGCGCGCGACGCGCCGCGGGTCGGCTTGTTGCGTGCTGTCGAAAAATCCCGCGGGCGGCTCGACGAGGGGGCCGTCCGGTTTTTGCTGAGTCGCGACGAGCTGAATGTAGTCGTTCAGCTTCGTGGTCCGGAATACGTCGTCGTTCGCCTTGGCGGCGGAGAGTCGCGCCGCGACGTCGAGGAGCCCGTCGGTGATGATCAGGACCGCTCCCTGTTGCGTGCACGCCGCGGCGGCGTTCACCTCGCCCGGCGTGTCGTCGTAGACCATCGGCACGGACTGCACACGAACGCGCGCGACGTCGGGCAAGACCGCGATGAGCTCTTGCATCAACGCCAGGGCGTGGCTGCGGAGCCAACCCATGTCGACGTTCGTGATCGGATCGGGCCCCGTGTACGTCGGCACCGACGGCAAGGCGGGGGCGGCGGGCGCGACCCCTGGCGGCTGCGGGGCCGAATATGGCGCCGGCGCGTACCCATTTTGCGGCGGGTACGGCGCTGCGCCGTAAGGCGCCGCCGGGTAGGTTCCCTGCGGCGGCGCGCCGTACTGAGGCCCGTACGCGCCGGGGTACTGCGCCTGAGGAGCGCCGTAGGGACTCGGAGTCGCTGGTTGTGGCGTCGGAGTCGATGCCTCACAGCCGAAAAGAATCGAACCGGAAAAAAATAGAACGAGCAATGGGGCTCGCATGGCCTGCGAGCTTACACTACCGCGCGGCGTAACGAGCGTCGCGTATCGCCCGGACCCCGGCAAAAATGCGGTCCCGCGGTGGCGCCCGCGCGCCGATGATTGCGGCCATCGGCCGCGTGCACCATGGTTGTCGTCCCGAATGATCGAGCTGACGACGCACGAATCCATCCGCGCGATTCGCGAGGACGAGTGGGATTCGCTGCTTCGTGACGACGATCCGCCGTTTCTGTCGTGGGCATTTCTCGACGTGCTCGAGCAAACCGGTTGCGTCGGCGCCGATCGCGGCTGGCACCCCTGTCACATCACGTTGAAACGTCAGGGCAAGCTGCTCGCCGCCGCGCCCGCGTACGTGAAGGAGAACAGCGAAGGCGAATTCGTGTTCGATCACAGCTGGGCGGAGTTCACCGCGACGCGGCTTCGCGTTCCTTACTACCCGAAGCTCGTACTGGCCGTGCCCTTCACGCCCGCGAGCGGCCGCCGTGTGCTGGTGCGCGCGCGCGAGGACGAACGCGAGGTTCACCAGGCGCTCGCCGCCGGTATCGTTCAGCTCTCCGACAAGCTCGACGTGTCCGGCGCGCATGTCCTGTTCCCGACTTCGGAGCAAGCCGTCGCGCTCGAGGCGGAGGGCCTCGTTCACCGGCACGGCATCCAGTATCACTGGCGCAATCAAGGGTACGCGACGTTCGAAGACTTCATCGAACGCTTCGGCTCGAAGAAGCGAAACCAGATCCGCCGCGAGATCCGCGGACCGAGCGAGCAAGGCCTCGTCCTCGAATCACTGAGCGGGCGCGATCTGACACCGCCGCTGATCGACGCCGTGTACGAATTCTATCGTTCCACCGTCGACAAGCATTTCTGGGGTCGTCAGTACCTGAATCGCGCCTTCTTCCTGGAGATCGCGCGGCGGTTACCGGACGCGACGTTCGTCGTGCTCGCCCGGAAAGAGGGCTCCGGCGTTCCCATCGCCGGCGCGTTCAACGTGCTCGGCAAGAAGGCGCTCTATGGCCGCTACTGGGGCGCACGCGAGGACAGGCCCTTTTTGCACTTCAACGTTTGCTACTACCACGGCATCAAGGAGTGCATCGCGCGCGGTCTCTCGCTCTTCGAGCCCGGCGCGGGTGGCGAGCACAAGGTGGCGCGCGGCTTCGAACCGACGATCACCCACAGCATTCACCACCTCGCCGACGGTCGCCTCGATCGAGTGGTCCGCGATTTCGTCGGCCGAGAGCGCCGCGCGATCCAACAGCATCTCGCCGAATACGCAAAGTCCCCGATCCTGAAAGCGACCGCATTCGTCGAATAGCTACTGCCCGAGGAAGAACCGCCAACCGAAGGTAACCAGCGCGGCGCCGCGTGCGGTCGGTGCGGTGCTCGTGGGGTCGTCCCAGCGCAGCAAACCGCGCGCGCCGAGCCAGGGGCCGGGGGCATGGCCGGTGAGCGGCACGCCGAAGCCGAGGGACGCTTCGAAGCCGCGACGGTCGCCGAAGGACGCGCCGTTGGGCTCGCGAAAGTACGTCCCGAGCGCGAGGGAGATGGAATCGAGGGTGAGATCGAGGACGCCGCTCCCTTGTTCGAGATCGTTCGACCACCGAGGAATGAACGCAGGTTGGATGTCGACGCCGAACGACAGCGTGCGTGCGGAGTCGACCGACGAACCGCCGAGCGCGTCGGCGTAACCCGCGTAAACGCCGGCCATGAAAAAGTAGTGCGCCGTGGCGCGGAGCGCTCCGGAAACGCCGCCGTCGGCGAGCTCCGCACCCGCGTCGACGCCGACGTCGAATCTGGCGTGGAAACGGCCATAGACACCGTCAGCCGGCGCGTGTTCGGGCGATCGGACGTCTCGTCCGGGCGAGCTCGTCACCGATTCTCCCCACCCGGGCGGTGGCTCTGCGGCCCGTGCGCGCGCGGGCGCGGCGACGGCCAGTAACGGAGCCACGAGCCCCAGGGCTCTCATGGGTCGAGCGCCGCGATGATGTCGGGTCGGAGCTCCGGCGGGAAAATGAGTCGCACGCGCTCGAGTCGTTGGCCGCGCAAACGACCGAGCAAGAACGATACTTCGCTCGGCCTTTTCGGCACGCCCGTCGGGAAGACGACTCTGAGCGTGTCGTGATCATCGTCGAAGGGAAGATCGCTCGCGACGTCGACGCCGATGTACGCGTCGGGGTCGAAGCCGCGTTCCTTCGCGATGTCGCGAGCCCGGCGGAGCAAGCGTCCCCGGCTCTCGGGCGTCTGCGCGTCGCCATGGAGCTCTACCGTCTTGAACAGCCGGCGCGAGTAGAGGCGCGTCGCAAAGTCCGCGAGCACGCCGTCGGAGGCCGTGCGCCACGCGGCGATCGCCGTCCAGAGCGTGTTGTCGTCGAGGTCGAGGTAGTCGTCGAGCTCCGCGTCCCCCGTTTCGGCGATGGAGGCGATCGCGCGCGGCACGTGAGCCACGCGTGTTCCGGCTGCGACGAGTCGACACACGCGCTCGAGTAGCCGCGACAGCATCCACTCGCTGGCTCGACTGGTCTTGTGGAAATAGACCTGCTGGAACATGAAGAGGCGAGCGAGGATGAACGACTCGATCGCCGGGAGGCCCTTCGCGCCGTCGATCGCCAGCGGCGGCGCCTCGCCGTCGGGGGGAAGCTCGCCGAACCGGAGGCTCTGGAGGAGCCAGTCGAGATCGAAGGTTCCGTATTCGACGCCCGTCGAGTGCGCGTCGCGGAGCAAATAGTCACAACGGTCGACGTCGAAGGTGCCTGACACCATGTGAGCGAGATACGTGATGCGGTGTCTTCCGTGGATGAGCTCGTTCACTCTGCCGGGGAGTCCGGGGTCGTTCTCGGTGAGAACGCGATGAACCTCCGTCGTCGGATTCATGACCACGCGCGTGGTCCACTCTTCGTGCCGGGGCGCCTCCGGCAGCGCCTCTTCGAAGAGGTGAGAAAAGGGGCCGTGGCCGAGGTCGTGAAGGAGCGCGGCCACGACCGCGTCGCGCGCGCGTTCGCTGCTCACCCGCTGCCAGAACGGCAAAACGTCGTGCAGCTCGCGCAGCCTTCGGATGAAGCGCGTCATCACGAACGCCGCGCCGATCGCGTGGGCGAACCGCGTGTGGTCGGCGCCCGGGTAGGCGAGGGACGTGAGCCCGAGTTGCCGGATACGACGGAGGCGCTGAACTTCTCGCGTATCGAGCAACTTGGGAATAATCGCGTACTCGTCGGCCTCGAACGTAACGAGCCCGTGGACTGGATCGCGAAGGATCATTTCAGTCCCGATTCGGGAACCCCCCTGGTTTCATGTCCGGGTGCCGCTTGACCCTGAGTTCTCTTGGACTTCATTCGATCTCCATCAATGGAGAGCAACGCGGTGAACTCTGCATGTTCCCGCTCGGATTCATTGATAAATCGAAAGAAGCAGGGCGCGCTCGACGGGTCGATTGAGATGTGGAGAACTCGCTCGCGTGGTGTACGAACTTTACACAATGTCGATCAAGCGAAAAAAGGCCTCGGAATGAGCCGACTCGGTGTTACGTTTCGCTACACTGGCACGCTACGGCGACGGAGAGTCGTCAAAAGGTCAGGGTCATGTCCAAGCTGCGCAAGAATATGGAACCGAGGGGGGCTCGGTCCCGTGCAATCGGCGTGACCGACGTGCTCCGGGTTCTCCCGGAGCGCGAGCTCGACTCGGTGGTCGATCGGTTGGGGATCCACGTGGATCCCGCGAAACGCATCGATGTGCCATCGCAAGTGGCGCGCGCCCTCGTGGCAACCCCCGAGCTGCGCGACCTCGCGCACTTTCCGGCGCCCACTCGGGAGCTCGTGCATCGCGTCGCGGAAGCGAAGGGCGTCCTTCTCGTGGCGTCGTTGCCCCCCGCGGTCGAGCCGTTGGTGGCTCGCGGCATCGTGTTCGCGCGCGGGGCGCAGCAAGGGGTCGAGCTGATCTTGCCGATCGCGTTCCTCTTGCAGCTCCGGCCCTGGGAGGGCGAAGACCCGCGCGGCGTGCGCGCGTTGCTCTCGCAAACGTCGAACGAAGTCGCCGGCAGCATCGCCGCGCACTATCTCGGTCGCCCGGCGACGCCTCCGGTCGTGCTCGGCCTCGAATCGGCGTGGACGGCGCTCACCGATCCCGAGCGGCTCGCCGAGGAGATCGAACAGCTCGCTCCTCTAGAGCGCAAGTTGCTCCAGGCCGTCGAAGACGCGGGCGGCGAAGTGGACACCGAAGAACTGCTCGATCTCGAGCGGGAACCGATGCGGCTGCGCGGTGCGACGGGAGCCACTCCCTCGCGCCGAGGCGTGGGCTTTGCGCTCGAACGGCGCGGTTTCCTGGTTCCGCTACACCCGAATCGGCACGTGGTGCCGACCGAGGTCTCCGCGATCATCAGTGCGCGACGTCACGAAGAGCGCGAAGCGCGACGGCGTGAGATCCGCACCTTCGTACTCGGTGAAGACCACGCGCCACGGCGCGCGCGGTTCGCCCAGGACCCGTCGGTGCTCGCTCTCGCGATGGCCCTCTCGGTGCGCGATCCGTCGGTCGAAGTCCGCCCCGGTGTCGGAACGCCGCGCTCGCTTCTGTCGAAGCTCGGAGTTCGCTTCGGTCGCGAGCCCGAAGCCGTCTCGATCATTGCGGCGCTCAGTCGTGCCGTCGGGCTCTGGGACGCTTCGGCGGCACAGGCGAGCTCTCCCCCGGGCTCCGAGCGCTTCGCGGACGCAGGCGACCTCCTCTTTCGAGCGTGGCGTCGCGGCGGCGCGTGGGACGAGGCGCGACCTGACGGCGAAATGCTTCGCGTGGGCACCGAAGCGCGCGAAGCGAGCGTCGTCGGCGTCATTCGCGAGATGGTGCTCGAGGCGTTGCAAGAGCTCGGCGAAGGCCGATGGGTTCCGTGGGAAGCGATCGCCGGTTTCGTGCGCACCGACAGTCGAACGCCGGGCATCAACCGCCTCATCGAACGATGGGCACAGCGGTCCGGCGTGGAAGCGGTCACCGTCTCGGAGATCGCGCATCGCATCGCGTTCGAGAGCCTCCACGTGCTCGGCGTGGTCGACCTCGGCGACGTCGACGACGTCGACGACGGCATGGGTCCGACGCTTCGAATCACGCCACGCGGCCGCCAATACCTCGCCGCAGCGGAAGCGCCGGCGGCAAGCTACCCACCGAGCCGCTATCTCGACACGCACGCGCTTCGCGTCGGGGGCTCGGCACGCGTCGCGGAAGTGATCGCGCTCGCGCCGTTCACCGAGATCGGCGCCGTGACGACTCATCTCGACCTCCTCGTGAGCCAGCAATCGGTGGCGCGAGCGCTCGGCGCGGGCGTCGAGGCCGAGCTCATGCAAACGCGTCTCGCCGCGCTCGGGCCGCTCCCCGATCCGGTGGCGCGGCTCCTCGCTCAAGCGAGCGCCGTGCTCGGGCGCGCCGAGTTCGTCACGTCGCAAGGCTTTCTCTGGGTCGACGACCCGGAGGTGCGCGAGCTGCTCCGGACGCGACGGCAGACGGCGGATCTGTTCGTCGATCCGTCACCGCCGGGCGGTCTGCTCATCGCGGCCGGCATCGACCTCGATCGTCTCGCGCGGCGTTGCCGGGCGCTCGGCGTCGAGATCCTCGTCGACGGCGACGTCTACCGCTCGAGGTCGACCGCCCCTCCGCGCCGGCTCAGCGTCACGCCGGCGCCGGAATCCGGGACCACGCCATCGCGCCACGCAAGCGGCACGCGCCCGGGACCGCGCCGCGCGTCGGCCGCGCCGGTAGCCGCCGCCAAGCGCAATCACTGACGCCGCTCAGCTTGGTCTCATCAAACGACGTTTGACCCAGGCTTCGCGGCCCGGGCTCGGGCTCACACACTCGACCGTGCCGTTCGAGGCGAAGATTTCCGCCGGGAGCGGGCGCCCGTTGTATTCGCTCGCCATCGTGAAGCCGTATGCGCCGGCATCGCGAATGACGACGCGCGCCGGCAAGGTCGGGCCGAGCCAGTGCTCGCCGAAGTCGTCGGCGCTTTCGCACACCGGGCCAGCGACACGCGACGCCGGCTCAGCCGGCACGCGGTCGAGCGGCTCGATGCGATGATGCGCGCCGTAGAGCGCCGGTCGAATCAAGTCGTTCATCGCGGCGTCGATGAACACCCATCGTCGCGCGCCGGCCCGTTTTTCTTGGATGACGCTCGAGACGAGGACCCCGTGCGGGCCGACCATCGAGCGACCCGGCTCGGCGACCAACGTCAGCCCGCCGAGCCCCTCCGCTTCGAGCAAACGCACCGCGGCCCCGAGAAATTCGGCGGGCCTGGGCACTGGCCCCGCGCCGTAGTCGATGCCGAAACCACCGCCGAAGTCGACCAATTCGAGGCGCGCGCCCGCGCGGAGCCGCGCCTTGGCGACGTCGCACACGACGCGCGCGGAGGCGAGGTAGGCGCCGACGTCCTTCAGCGTCGAGCCCACGTGCGCGCCCACGCCGACGACGCGGAGCGACGGCGACATTGCCGCGCGCTCGAACGCCGTCCCGAGGTCGTCGAGCGGGACGCCGAACTTCGCGCCGTCGTGACCTGTCGCGACGTGCGCGTGCGAGTCGATCGTGACGCCCGGATTGATCCGAAACGAAATTCTCGCCGTCCTACCGAGCGCGCGAGCTCGCGCCGCGACGCGGTCGATCTCCTCGACGCTTTCCATCTGGATCGATCGAATTTCCGCGCCGATCGCCGCATCGATCTCGGCGTCGGTCCTCGCGACCGACGTCGTCATGATGCGATCCGGCGAGACCCCGGCACCCAGGGCTACTTCGAGCTCACCGCGCGAGACCACTTCGGCGCCTGCGCCGGCGCGCGCCACACGCCGGATGATGGGGCCAGCAGAGTTCGCCTTGATCGCGAAAACCACCAAATGACGAGAGTTTCCCAGCGCCTCGACCATCTCCTTGGCCTCGCGTTCGATGGCGTCGAGGTCATACACATAAGTGGGCGTGGGGACACCCGAGGCCGCGACGAGCTCGTCGAGCAGCGCTCCCGCAAGCACGGCCCTGCCGCTCGAGTCACGTTCGAATCCGGACATTTCGCCATCCCTTACTCTGGGTGCGGTGGGCTGCAAGTCCCTGTGGCATGCTCGGGCCCGCATGGCGGATGAGCACGCGGCGGGCGCGGAAGGGCTCCGGCCTTCCCACCGTCTCGGCGCTCGCGTATTGCTCTCGGGGATAGGGTCGGGGTTGGTATGAGAGCACTCGAGAGCACACCCGAGCTCGCGAAATACGAGCTGATCGAGCAGATCGGCTTCGGCGGAATGGCCGTCGTGTATCGCGCGCGCGATCGACGCCTCGGACGCGAGGTCGCGGTGAAGCTGATCCACGGCCACCTGCGCGAGAACGCCGAGGTCGCGCGTCGATTCGTGAGCGAGGCCCGGGCCGTCGCTCGCCTCCGGCACCCGAACGTCGTCGAAGTGTTCGACGTCTCCGACGAGAGCGAGCCCGAGCGATACCTCGTCGTCGAGCTCGTCCGCGGCACCACGCTCCGCGCCCTGCTCACGCGGCACAAGCGGCTCCCGGCGGAGCTCACGGCGGCCATCGGCCTCGAGGTCGCGGCCGCGCTCTCGCACGCGCACGAACAGAGCATCGTGCACCGCGACGTGAAGCCGGAGAACGTGCTCATCGAGATCGTCGGTGCCGACTCCGCGCCGACCACGTCGTCGAAGCCGCCCGAGCGACCGCGGGTGAAGCTCACGGATTTCGGGATCGCGAAGCTGCTCGACGCACAGGGCGTGACGTCGACCGGGCAAGTCCTGGGTTCACCGGCGCACATGGCGCCCGAACAAATCGAGGGCGGCGAAGTGACGCCGCGCGCGGACGTCTTCGCGCTCGGCGTGATGCTCTACGAGTGCATGGTGGGGCGGTTGCCGTTCGACGGGAACAACCCGGCTCAGGTGCTGCGCCGGGTGCTCGAAGGGGTCTATCCCCCCGCGGTGCGCGAAGAGCCGCGCGTCGGAGCGACGTGGAGCGACGTGCTCGACCGCGCGCTCGTGCACGACGAAAGTGGCCGCTACGAATCGATCGAGGCGTTCGCGACCGCGATGCGAGCCGCGCTCGAGCGGGTCGGAGTGACCGAACCGACCGCAGAAATCGAAAAATTCTTGACCGATCAGGATGCTTACGCGAGCGAGTTCGAGCCGCGGCTCATCGACGCGCTGGTGAGCTCCGGCGAACGTGCGCGTCGCGACGGCGATTTTCCGCTCGCGGCTTCGGAGTTCAACCGCGCGCTGGCGCATCGACCCAAAGATCCGATGCTCCTCGAGCGCGCGAGCCGTCTCGCGCGACGCGAACGACTCCTGCGCGTCGCGAGGAACGCCGCGCTCGGCGCGCTCCTCGCCGGAGCGACGCTCGGCGGCGTGATTCTCTATCGACACCATCGCGCGACGGTGCTCGCCGCGCGCTCGGCAGGTCCGAGTCCTTCCCATGCGCCGGCGCTCGCCCTGGCTCCGCCGGCGAAGCCCGACGATTCGGCGCACCCGAACGCCGCCGCCAGCGCGACGTCCGTGCCCGCGCATCGCCACGCGCCGCCCGCGCTCCGCGAAGCGCGTCATCGCCCCGGCCCGGTCGAGACGAGACTCGTCACGGTCGACGTCGTGGGTCCGAAAGGCGGTTACCTGAACATCGACGGCGTCCGCAAAGATACGTGGTTCGGCGTCCAGCACGAGCTCACGGTCGGCCCGCACACGTTCGAGTTCGTCCCCGCCGACGCCGATTGCTGCCGGCCGTCGCCGCCGCTCACTCGCAATATCGACGAGGGCGACACGGTGGAGCAGGTGATGCTCACGGTCGCCTTTCGCGATGCGCGGCTCCGGGTCGATCGTTCGCCGCAAGGCATCGTGCGCTGTCGAGCGCTCTTCGGCGGCGACCTCGAGGTACCGGGTTCGCTCGGCGTGCCCATGTCGAGGCTTTCGGCCACGGGTCTCTGTACGCTGAGCCCCGAGGTGGGTGAGCCCACCTCGCCGGAGACGAAAGAGGTGACGCTTACCGCAGGACAGACTACCGAGATCTCCTGGCCGTAAGCGAGTTTAGCTCGGTTCGCATGAGCCTCCGTCTTCCGCTCCTCGCGAGCCTCGTCGTCCTCGGTGTCGCGTTGAACGCGCACGCCGAAGACCCGGCGAGCACGAAATCGCCGCACGCGCCGCGCGTGCCCGCTGCCGGCGCGGCTCGTCCGAAGCCGGGCGCGGCGCGGCGCGCCCCGGACGCAGACGGCGCGCTGTCCGCCGATGCCGCGTTCGCCAGCGCCAGCTCCTTCTACGAGGCCGGACAGTACGTCCCTTGCGTCGAGGCGTTCGCGTCGCTCCTCGGCAACCCGGACTCCGGTCTCTCGCCGCGCGCGCGCGAGCAGGCGAGCGTCTACTACGCCGCTTGCTTGATCGCCGTCGGAAGGGTCGACTCCGCCGACGCGCAGTTTCGCGAAGCGATCCGGGTCAATCCTCAAATGGCGGTGCCGAGCGCGGTCGTCTTTCCGCCGTCGGTCATCGAACGCTTCGTCATCGTGCGGAGCGAGCTCATCGAAGAGATCCGGCGCTCGGAAGAAGAGCGCGCGGCTCGAGAGCGCGCTGCGGCGGAGCTCGCGCGAAAACGTGCGGTCGCCGAGCAACGCCGGGTCGTCGAGCTCGAAAAGCTCGCGACCGAAGAGACGGTCATCGATCGCAGCCAGCGCTGGGTCGCGAGCGTGCCGTTCGGCGTCGGGCAATTTCAGAATCGGAAATACTTCCTGGGCTCGGTGTTCCTGGCGGCCGAAACGATCCTCGTCGGCACCGCCCTCACCGCGACGGGTATCGAGCTCAGCTTGAACGCCCAGGCTGGAGGCGGCGCGCACCTCACCAACGAGGCGCAGGTCGAGCAGTTGAATGCGAACCTGCGAACGGCCAATCGCGTCGCGCTCGTCAGCGCCGGTGCGTTCCTGCTCGTCGCCGGCGGCGGCATCCTCGAGGCGAATCTTTCGTACGTGCCCGAGTTTCGGGACGGGGTGAGGAAGCGTCGTTTGCCGCGGCGGCTCGAGCGGCCGAGCTCGTCGTTCTTCGTCGCGCCGACCGTCGAAGCCGCACCCGGCGGCGCAGAAATCGGCGTGTTCGGACGGTTCTAGTTTTTTGGGGGCACGCGGCCGTCGGGCGCCGGCTCAGGGAAGCGTCGATACCGTCACGTTCTTGCGGTCCGCGGCGCGCTCCGCCGCGTCGACGCTCGTGGCGCCGTTGCCGATCCGGCTCTCTCGAGCGTCGAGGACGACGCCGAGCGCACGGAGGAGCCACCGCGGCGGCTCGAACGGCAATCCAGGTTCCTCGGCGAAGACCTTGCCGAGCTCGCGCGCGTACGCCCGCGACAGCTCGAGCGTCCCGATGCGATCGAAGGCGCCGGATTTCGGACGGCTCGCGAGCGGCAGCGCGACGAGCGCGACGAACACGACGTGAAACAACGCACGCAGTCGCACGCGGTCGAGCGCCGAAGCGTGGGCGAGCGCGCGCTTCAGAAAATGCACGTTGAGCGGAACGTGAAACGCCTCGTCGCGCGTGAGGATCGTGAGCATCGATTTCACTGCGGGGTGTTCGAGCCGTCCGAGCGCGATTCGATACGTGGTCGACCCGATCGTCTCGAACATCAGATTCGTGAGGAGGATCGTGTCCATCCGCTCGGCGCGCGCGTAGAGCCGGAAGAGAAAGCCAGTGGTCTTGCCCATCGGCTGGACCGTTCCGCCGAGGTATTCGAGAAAGTCCGTGAGGAGCTCTCGGTGCCAGCCTTCTTCGTTGCCGTACAGGGCGAGCGTCTCGGAGAGCTCCGGGTCCGACGAGGACAAGGAGTTCGCGAGCGCGTGGGCTTGATTGAATCCCGACTCTTCTGCGCGGTAGGCGGCGTTGAAAAACTTGAGCGCGGCGCGCCGATGCACGTCGTCGTCGAAGACAAACGGAACCGACAGATCGATCGCGTCGTCGGTCCGTCGTTCGGCGCGACGTTCGAGGGCGTGGCGCCACCACGACGTGGGGCGATCGGCGACGGCCGTCATCCGGATCGCTTCTCGATCGCCGCGATCCAGAAGCCGCCGTAATTGCCGAGCCAGGTATCGCAGAGTGCCCGCTCGGCGGCGCGGAAGACGGATCGGAGGACGGGATAGTCGAAGACCACCGCCGCCGGGGTCACGATGCGGACGCCGCGAGCCGCGACGAGCTTCGCCGATGGAGGGAGCATCGCTTCGACGTCGCTCCGCGAATCGAACCGCGTGTAGACGTTGCGTTCGTTCGCGCCGGGGGCGATCGCGCCGGCGGGGCCGTACCGCTTCACGAGCCCGCGGATGCTCGTCGGATTGTAGAACTCGGCAATGACGTGCCCGCCCGGTCGCGTCACGCGCACCATTTCGGACAGCGCTTTCCGGAGGTCCGGCACGTGAGCGAGCACCTTGAACGAACACGTGACGTCGAACGAATCGTCGGGGAAGGGGAGCTCGGTGGCCGACGCTTCGCTGACGTCGAGACCCCGCTGCCGCGCGTGCACGAGCATGCCCGGGCTCAAGTCGATGCCGCGCGCCGTCCGGGCGAACCCCTGGATGCGCTCGAGCACCAGCCCGGTGCCGCACCCGACTTCGAGCACGTCGCCGCCCCGACCGAACCGCGCGACGAACTCGCTCTCGAGCTCGTCGAGGAGCTCGTGGTAGCCGCCCGGCGCATTCCGGCCGCGTCGCGATTCGTACCCCTTCGAAAAAGCGTCGTAATATTCGCGGTTCGAGTGGGGGCTCCCCGAGGCGTCCATGAGGTCGACGTTGGTCCGTTCCGCGCAGTCCGGCTACCGGCTCGATGCGCGCGGCCGGCTTTCCAGGACTAATTGCCATCCGCGTGCGCGCGCCGCAAGTACCGGTAAGGAGACTCCGGCGCTACATTCGCCTCGTCATGCGCTTCGAGCTCACGCCCGGGATGAAACCGGTCGATCATCCCGATTTTTTTCGGTTACCGCCGCCGCCGGGGCGATCGCGCGAAAGCCACATCGTGCTCGACGAAAGTGGGACGTTTTGGAACGGCCCCGTGAGGGTCGACCACGACGGCATGGCGCTCGCGTTCGCGTCGTGGATCCGCCGCCACCCGGACGATGGGCGCTACATCCTCGAAAATGGGTACGACTGGACGTATTTTACGGTCAAGGACGCCCCCTTTTTCGTCCGCCGCGCGAACCCGTCCGACGAGGCCGTCCTGCTTCGTCTCTCCGACGGCACGGAGGAGCCACTCGACCCGGCGTCCCTCACGGTCTCATCCGACGGCGTGCTCTACGCGCGTGTCAAAGGCGGCGATTTTGACGCGCGGTTTTTCCCGACGGCGCAAGCCGGGCTGGTCGACGTCATCGTCGAAGGGCCCGACGGCGAACCCGTCGTCGAAGTGTCGGGGGAGCGGTTTTCGATTCGGCCCCGCGACCCCGTCCACCCTTGCTAAGGGAGGGTCGCTAGGTTAGATTCCCCGCCGAAAACTTGAGGGCTCCTCCGGACCCCCCTGGATTTGAGGGTCCGTTTTTTTTTCTCCGCTGTCCAGCGTCTCGCTCTCGGTTCCCTTCGTCTCAGAGCAAACTCCCAGAATGCAACTCGGCTACGCAAGCCTCAAAGGTCTCGATCGCGCGCGCGTCATTTCGCTCGTGGAGCCCGTGCTCCAGGCGCATGGCGTCGACGTGGTGGAGCTCATTTGGCGGTCGGATGCGCGGGGTTGGGTCCTCTATCTTACGGTGGAGCGTCCAGGGACGACTGACCCCGGGGCCGGCATCACGTTGGATCTCTGCGCGGATATCTCGCGGGACGTCTCGGCAACGCTCGACGTCGCGGACGTCATGCCGGGACGCTACCACCTCGAGGTGGGCTCGGCGGGCATCGAGCGGACTCTCTACTCAGCGGCCGACTACGGGCGGTTCGCGGGGCGCATCGCGAAAATCAAGTTGAAGGAGGCCCGCGAGGGTCAGCGGGTCTTTCGCGGCAAGCTCGAAGGCCTCGATCCCGAGGGTCGCATCGTGCTCGACGCCGACGGACGAAAGCTAGAGCTGCCGTTCGAGGCGATCGAGAGCGGCCGCTTGTCGTTCGATTGGCAAACAGCTCGGGCCAAAGGCGCTCCGTCGTCTGACGGCCGCGGGCGCCCGCACCCCAGGCGCGCCGCAGCGCGCGACAGGTGAACTCATGGCAGCATCGGAATCCGCGTTGGACGGGAGCCTCGGCCAGATCATTGGTCAGGTTGCCCAGGAAAAGGGAATCGACAGGCAGATCCTGATCGAGACCATGGAGGCCGCGATCTTGAAGGCAGCGCAAGCCGCCTTCGGACCGACCCGCGAGCTCGAGGCTCGTTACAACGACGAGACCGGCTCGATCGACCTCTTCCAGTACATGACGGTCGTCGAGGCCGTCGCGGACGGAGAGCGGGAGATCGCGCTCGCTGATGCCCAAAAACACGGTCTGGACGCGGAGCTCGGTGAAGAGCTCGGGTTCCAGGTGTTCTGGCATCCCCGAGACGCGGAGCGCGCGCGCCAGCAGGACCGTGAATTCGGTTCGGTGCTCGACATGCGGCAGGCCCGAAGCGCCTTCGGACGCATCGCTGCGCAGACCGCCAAGCAGGTCTTGCTCCAGCGCGTTCGCGACGCCGAGCGCGACCTCATCTACAACGAGTTCAAGGACAAGAAGGGCCAGCTCATCCGCGGGATCATCCGGCGATTCGAGAAGGGCCACAACGTCATCGTCGATCTCGGCCGCACCGAGGGCATCTTGTCGCACCGCGAGCAAACGCCGCGGGAAACGTACCGCCCGGGCGATCGCATCGTCGCCTACGTCAAAGACATCGATCGCGAAGCGCGCGGTCCGCTGGTCATTCTGAGCCGCAGCGATCCGCGGCTCGTCGATCGGCTGTTCGAGGCCGAGGTGCCGGAGATCTACGAAGGCATCGTGAAGATCGTCGGCGTGGCGCGTGAGCCCGGTTCGCGCAGCAAGATCGCGGTGACCACCCGCGACGCGGACGTCGATCCGGTCGGCGCGTGCGTCGGTATCAAGGGGTCTCGCGTCCAGGCCGTCGTGCAAGAGCTCCGCGGCGAGAAGATCGACATCGTCCCGTACGATCCCGATCCGGCGCGCTACATCATCGCCGCCATCCAGCCTGCCGAAGTGAACAAGGTCATCGTCGACGAAGCCGACCATCGGATGGAGCTCGTCGTTCCGGACGAGAAGCTCTCGCTCGCCATCGGCCGCAAGGGCCAGAACGTCCGCCTCGCCTCGCAGCTCACCGGCTGGAAGCTCGACATCATCAGCGAGAGCAAGTTCAAGCAGATGGAGGAAGAGGCACTGGCCGCCTTCCGCGAGATGGACGGCATCGACGAGGCGCTCGCCCGCGCGATGTACCGGCTCGGCTTTCGCGCGCTCGAAGAGCTCGCCGAGGCGACCATCGAAGAGCTCGTCACGATTGACGGCATCGCCGGCGCCGAAGAAGCCGAAGGGCTTCGAAATCGTGCGGCGAGCACGATGGAGCGGCTCCGTCGTGAGCGCATCGCGGCGGCAAAAACGAGTTTCGAGCCGCCAACCGAGCGCGACGTGCTTAGGTTGGTGCGCGGCGTCGGCGTCCGCACTCAGCAGCTCCTCGAAGAGGGGGGCTACCGAGGCATCCAGGACGTCGTGCGCGAAGACCCGGACCGCCTGGCGATCCGCAGCGGGCTTTCACACAAGAAAGCGCGCGCGGTTCAGGCTGCGGCCCGTGATTTCATGGATGGTGAGGCGAAGGAGATCGAAGCGGCCCGCGCGGCGCTCATGCAGAGCGGGCCCAGTGCCGCCCGCGTGGGCGACGATGCGAGGTGAGCCGTGCGCACATGCGTGGGCTGTGGAAGGCAGGACGAATCCGATCGGATGATCCGCCTCGTTCTTGGAGACGACGGCTCGGTTGCCGTGGATCTCGCCGCGCGCAGCTTTGGCCGGGGAGCCTGGGCGCACCCTCGCCCGGAGTGTCTGGTCGGTGCCGCTCGGGGCGGCGCGGCGAAGAGCTTCAAGAGCCAGGTTCGCTTCGACGGTGCGGCGCTCTGCGCGGCGGTGCGTCAAGCGGCCGATCGGCGGGTCGAGTCGCTTCTCGGTTCTGTTCGCGGCGCGGGCAAGCTGTCCGCGGGAACGGAAGCGGCGCGAGAAGCTTTCGAGAGCTCACAAGCGTCGCTCGTCGTGATTGCGGAAGACGCTCGAGCGGCGGCCGACGCCGGCTTCGTCGCGAAAGCGGCGGCGGCAGGCAAGGTCGTCACGTGGGGTACGAAGCAAAGCATCGGCGATGCGGTCGGTCGCGTGGAGACCGCCGTGCTCGCCATTCGCGATCGCGGTTTTTCAGAAGCCATCGCTCAAGCGATCGCATTGTCAAAAATGCCTGACCCAGGTTCACCGAAGACGGACGAGCCGGCTCAGGCGGAGGTTCGATGAGTAAGCTGCGCGTGTACGAGGTCGCCCGCGACTTGGGTCTGGAGAACAAGGCTCTGGTCGCCATGTTCCAGGCAATTGGGGTTACGGACGTCCGCAATCACATGAGCGCGGTTGCGCCCGAGCAAATCGATCGGGTGAAGAGGCACTTGGAAAAGCAGAGCGCACAGAGCGTCGTCGAAGAACGCATTCACGCATCGGTCGTCAAACGTCGGGCCGTCAAGCGCCCGGGCGCGCCGAGTTCGCCGGTCTCCGCGCCGCCTCCGAGCGCGCCGCACCACGCGGCTCCGCCACCCCCGGTCCGTTCGGAGCCGCGCGCCGCACCACCGCCGCCTCCTTCGGCGCCGCGTCACGCGGAACCGGTGGTCCAAGCCAAGGCTCCGGCGCCGAGCGCGCCGCGCCACGCCCCGCCGCCTCCGCCAGCACCGGTCGTCGAGGAGCCCGTGATCGAAGCTTCGGTCTCCGAGCCCGCTCCGACACCCGTCGTCGAAGCACCGCGGCCCGCGCCGGTTCACCATGTTCGCGAAGAGGTGGCCGCCGCGCCGCCTCCGCCGCCCGCGCCCGTCGAGCCCGCACCGCCGCCGGTCGTGCAGCGCATCACTCCTCCTGCTCCTGCCTCGCCCGCGGCGCCCGTCGCGGCTGTTGCGTCCGTCGCGCAGGTTGCGGCGAGCCCTGTAGCAGCGGCACCCGCCGCCGCGGCGGCAGGCGGTGGAGTAACCGCAGTTCGCGCCGCAGAACCCGACCAGCGCCGTCGTCCGTCGACTCCGCCGAAGACCGGCGTCGAAGTGTGGCAAGGGCGCCCGGGCGTGCCGATGCCGACACCGCCGCGCAGTGCTCCGACGCCGCGCCGCGTGCAGTACGACGCGAAGGCTGGCGGTCCCGCTGGCGGTCCGCAGCGTCGCGGCCCGATGATGGGTGGACGACCCGGCCAGCGTGGTGGTCGCGGCGGCCCGCGCGGCATGCCGATGGGCCAGCCGATGAAGCGCATCGGCGCGCCGATGATCCCCGCGCAGGAACGCGCCGCGCACAAGAAGGTCGTTCGCATCGAGGGCACCGTCCTCTTGCAGACCCTCGCCGCGCGCATGGGCGTCAAGGCGACCGAGATGCTCATGAAGTTGATGCAACTCGGTCTGACCGGCGTGAACATCAACAGCTCCCTCGACGCGGACACCGCGAAGATCGTCGCGAACGAGTTCGGGTGGGAGGTCGAAGACACGGCCGTTTCCGAAGAGGAAGCGATCGAGGCGGCGCAGGGCGTTCCCAAGCTGGAGACCGAAGAAGGCAAGGAATCGCGTCCCCCGGTCGTCACGGTCATGGGCCACGTCGACCACGGCAAGACGAGCCTCCTCGATCAGATCCGCAAGGCGAACGTCGCGGGAGGTGAGGCCGGCGGCATCACGCAGCACATCGGCGCGTACTCGGTCGAAACCCCGCGCGGCCGCATCACGTTCCTCGATACGCCAGGCCACGAAGCGTTCACGCAGATGCGGGCGCGCGGCGCGCAGGCGACGGACATCGTCGTCCTCGTCGTCGCTGCCGACGACGGCGTCATGCCGCAGACCAAGGAAGCGATTGCTCACGCCAAGGCCGCGGGCGTGCCGATCGTCGTCGCGATCAACAAGATCGACAAACCGCAGGCCCAGGCCGATCGCGTGCGCCGCGAGCTCAGCGAGGCCGGCCTCGTCCCCGAAGAGTGGGGCGGCGATACGCTGTTCTGCGAAGTGTCGGCGACCACCCGTCAGGGCGTCGATCACCTCCTCGAGAGCATCGCGCTTCAGGCGGAATTGCTCGATCTCGGCGCGAATCCGAAGAACCCGGCACAAGGTCTGGTCGTCGAGGCCGAGCTCGACCGTGGCCGCGGCCCGGTCGCGACCATGCTCGTCACCGACGGCACGTTGAACCGTGGCGACGTCATCCTCGCCGGCTCCGCCTGGGGCAAGGTCCGCGCGATGATCGACGATCGCGGGCGCAGCATCTCGAGCGCCGGCCCTTCGACGCCGGTGGCGATCATCGGTTTGAACGACGTGCCGAGCGCGGGCGACCCCGTCCACGTCGTCACCGACCCGAAGAAGGCGCAGGAAATCGCCGAGACCCGGAAGAGCAAGGAGCGGAAGAGCCTCTTGCCGAGCGCCATGAAGGTGTCGCTGGAAGAGCTCGCCCGCCAGATGAGCGAAGCGGCGCAGCTCGACCTCAAGGTCATCATCAAAGCCGACGTTCAGGGCTCGGTCGAAGCCTTGGTCGACGCGCTCGAGCGCCTCAGCACGCCGAAGGTGAAGGTGACCATCGTTCACTCGGCCGTCGGCGCCATCACCGAGGGCGACGTGAACCTCGCGGTCGCCGCGAAGGCGATCATCATCGGCTTCAACGTGCGCCCCGCCGGCAAGGCGAGCAGCCTCGCTCAGAAGGAAGGCGTCGAGATCCGCCAATACTCGATCATCTACGCGATGGTCGACGACGTGCGCCTCTCCATGGAGGGCATGCTCGCGCCGACGCTCATCGAGACCACGATCGGCAAGGCGGAGATTCGACAACTCTTCAAGATCTCGAAGGCCGGTTGGGTCGCGGGCTGCATGGTCACCGAGGGGTTGTTCAAGCGCACCGCGCGGGCGCGGGTTCGGCGCGAAGGCACGCTCCTCTGGGACGGCAAGCTCTCCGCGTTGAAGCGCTTCAAGGACGACGTCCGCGAAGTGAAGGAAGGCTTCGATTGCGGCATGTCCTTCGAAGGATTCAACGAGATGAAGGTCGGCGACACCGTCGAGTGCTACGACGTGCAAGAGGTTCGGCAGTCGCTCTGACCGCGGCGCCCTAGGCCATGTTCGTCGGCGTCGCGCGCTTCGTGCTGCAGATGCCGGGAGCGCGGTCGCTCAAGGACAGACGGAGCGTGGTTCGCAGCTTCAAGGACCGCGTGCGGGCGCGGCTCAAGGCGTCGGTCGCCGAGGTCGGCGACGTCGAGGCCTGGCAGATCGCAACGGTCGCCATCGCCGTCGTGTCGCGCGAACGCCCGCGATGCGATGAGGCGCTGTCCGCCGTGACGTCGATCGCCGGCTCGCTCTCCGAGGCGATCCTCGCCGACGTGCGGACCGAAGTGCTGTCGTTCGGCAAAGGTGGCGAGAACATCCGCGGCGGCATCGAGCACTCGCTCGACGAGGAGAGCGATTCGTGACCGCCGAGTCCGGCCTCCGTGCGCGACGCGTCGGCGCCCAGATCCGCGAGGCGTTGACGGATCTCATCGCGCGCGAAGTCTCCGATCCGAAGCTCGCAGGTCTCATGATCACCGGCGTCGAGCTCCCTGACGATCTCGGCGTCGCGCGCGTCAACGTGCGGCTCATCGTCGACGACGCGGACGCCCGTCGCGTCGTCATGGCGCACCTCGAACGCGTCCGCAGTCGTCTTCGTCGCGGCATCGGCGGCCGCCTGCGTCTCAAGCGGATCCCCGATCTGCGCTTCGTTTACGACACCGGCGTCGATCGCACGCTACGCGTCGAAGAGCTCCTCGCCGAAATCGCCGCTGAGGACAAGCAACGGCGGCCCTGACGTTTCCGCCGCCAACATCGGATTTTTCGGCTCTGCGATCGGACGCGCGCCGGCTGGATCCGGCGGTTTTCAGGGGGTTTGTTGGTGCGACTTCGAAACGGCCGACTCGCCGACCGCGTCGCAAAAGCTCGGTTCGCGGACCGGGCAGCCGGACTAGGACCGAGGTAGGATACGCGCCGTGCGCTCTCCGATGGTCGCGGCGGTTGACCGCGCGAGCCCCATCCTCGCGGGGCGGTATCGCGTCGAGAAAGAACTCGCGCGCGGCGGCATGGGCGTCGTCTACGCCGTGTACGACGAGTCCACGAAGACGCGCGTCGCGCTGAAGCGTCTCGATCCCGACGACGCGCGCGAATCTACGCGACGTAAAGGCCCCGCCGAGGCGCGCGATCGCGAACATCGCTTCGGACAAGAGTACGCGATGCTGGTGCGACTCCGGCACCCGAGCATCATCGAGGTCTACGACTACGGCGTCGATCAGTTCGGGCCCTACTACACGATGGAGCTCCTCGACGGGCGCGACCTCATCGAGGTCGCCCCCGCCGGCTATCGCGAGGCGTGCCGTCGCGTGCGCGACGTCGCGTCCTCGCTCGCGCTGCTCCACGCGCATCGGCTCGTGCACCGCGACGTCAGTCCGCGCAACGTGCGCGCCACCCTGTCGGGTCGCTCGAAGCTGTTCGACTTCGGGACCCTGACGCCGTTCGGCGTCCCCGCGGACATCGCCGGCACGCCGTCGTGCGTGCCGCCGGAGGCGCTCGCTGGCGAGCCGCTCGATCACCGCGCCGATCTCTATTCGCTCGGGTGCCTGCTCTACCTTCTCCTCACCGGTCGAGAGGCGTTCGCCGCGCGCCGCCTCGACGACCTACCGAAGGTCTTCGAGCACAGTCCGCCCCCGCCGTCGGCTTTCGTGTCGGAGATCCCCGAGGGGCTCGACGCGCTCGTCCTGTCGATGCTGAGCCGTGATCGGCTGGCGCGGCCGTCGAGCGCGGCCGAGGTGATCGAGCGGTTGGACGCACTCGGACGGCTCTATCCCGAAGAACGCAGCGAGGTCGCCGAGAGCTACCTCCTGAGCGCGAAGACGGTCGGCAGAGCGCGTGAGCTCGCCGTGCTGTCGCGAGCGCTCGAGCGAGCGCTCGCCGCGCACGGCTCCGACATTTGCATCGTGGGCGATCGCGGGCTCGGAAAAACTCGGCTCGCGCGCGACGTCGCGCTGGAAGCGCAGCTCCGCGGCGCGACGGCGATCGCCGTCGACGCGAGCGTCGCCCCGTCGGCGGGCGGCACGTTGTCGGAGCTCGCCGGACGATTGCTCGAAGCGGCGCCCGAGGAGGCGATCCTCGCGGCGGCACCGTACGCCGAGCGCCTCGGTTGGCTCGCGCCCGAGGCCGTCACGCGCCACGGCGCGCTCGGCCTCGGCCCGCTTTCGACGACTCCGGAAATGCGCGACGCGTTCGAGTGTTGGCTCGTCGCGTTCGCCGCGCGGCGTCCGCTCGTCGTCGTCGTCGACAACGTCGACGCCGCCGACGACGCCTGCGCTGCGACACTGACGTCGCTCACGCGCGCCACGGCTCGGGCGCGACTGCTCGTCGTGGTCACCGCCCGGACGCCGGGGTTCGCAGACCGGTTTCCGAATCGGCTGTCGCTCGGTCCGCTCGATCCGGCGTCGGTGAGCGAACTCGTGGCCATGCTGTTCGGCCGTGCCCTCGGGAGCGAGCGCGTCTCCGGGTGGATCCACGCGCGGAGCGCCGGCGTTCCGCTCCACTGCATGGAGCTCATGAGCCATCTCGTCTCGAGCCATTTCGCGACGTATGCCGACGGCGCGTGGACCCTGCCCGAGGAGCTGCCCATCGAGTCGTTGCCGAAGGGCGTCGAGCAAGCGATTCTCGGACGGCTGAGTCGTCTTCGTCCGGCGGCGCTCGCGCTCGCTGAATCGCTCAGCGTGAGCCGCGTCGCGCTTCCGGTCGCGCTCTGCGTCGCCCTCGCCGAGCGGCAAGGCGCTTCGTCGGAAGCGGACGCGACGGCGCTCGTCGACGAACTGGTGGCGGACGGTGTCCTGATCCCGACCGGAGATCGACTCCGCTTCGCGGAAGGGTCGCTCCGGGAGCGGCTGGCCGAGGGACTCGACGAAGAGCGAGCGCGCCGTCTCCATCGTGAGCTCGGCGAGTGGTTTTCGACCAGCGTACGGTGCTCCGACAAGATCGCTGCTGGGTATCACTCGTTGAACGGCGGCGAGGAAGCGCGCGGCGTCGCGCTCCTCACCGAATCGGCCAGGCTCTTGCCGAAGGCGATGGTCGAGCTGCCGGCGTCGGTCCCTGCGCTCGAAGCGGCGCTCGAGACGTACCGAACTCAGCGTCGCACCGAGCACGAGGTGGCGTCGCTGGTCGGCACCCTGGCCGCCGCGGGCTTCTTCGTCGATCGCCGGCTCGCGACGCGTTACGGCGCCGAAGCCCTCGAGCTGCTCGGCAAATGGAGCGGCGCGGGCGCGGCGAGCGCCGGGACGAATCGGCCGGGCGGGATTGCCTTGTTTCTGATCTGCGCGGCGTCCCTGTCGACCGCGTCCGCCGTGTGCCTCGACGCCTCCGGAGTGCGCCGCATCTTGCAGGCCCTCGAGCCGCACGTGCACGGACGCAACGCCGCGAGCCTGACCTATCGATACGTCGCAGGCCTGGAGGCTTTGTGCCGGGGTCGATTCGGCAAGGCGCGTTCGGGGCTCGTCGCGGTTCTGGGTGAGCTCGAGCGCCGCGACGGTCGTGTCCGATTCCCGGACGCGGCGCGGCGTCTCATGATCGGCGGCGCCCTCGCCGCGATCGGCACCGCCGAAGCGCTGCGTGACGGCTGCGACGTGCTCGACTACGCGGAGCGTCTCGAGCGCCTCGAGCTGCGTCCGTACGACATGATCGGCGACCAGCTTCGCATGCTCTACTACCTACGTCGCGGCGAGCGCGTCGAAGGGAACCGCTACGGCGAGCGCGTCGAGAGCTATGCGATCGAGCGAGGGTCGGCGTGGCAAGTCCAGGTCTGGCAGCCCGTCGCACTGCTCGGCACCCATATCGAACAGGGCAACGTCGTCGGCTTGAAATGGACCGCCGCACGCCTCGCGACCCTGTCCCGGGAAATTTCGTCGCTGAAAGGGTACGAGCGCATCGCGCGCGCCGCTTGTCTCCGGTTCCGCGGAGAGTATCGCGCGGCCCGGAGCTTGCTCGAGCCGGTCGCGAACATGGACTTTTCGGGGCGTTCGATCGCGATTGGAGTGCTCGCGGACGTCTACAATTCCGTCGGCGACCACGCGCGCGCCGAGACCTTGACGCGCACGTTTCTCGACGGCCTCGACGCCGACGACCGCGCTTTCGCGCGTCTCACGCTCCTCGCGCGAATTCAACACGCTCGGGCGCTCTCGGGCATGGGCGACGTCGCCTTGGCGCGTCGCGAGCTCGATCGGACCATCGAAGAGAGCGGCGCCGGTCGCGGACCCGTCACGCTCGGGCTCTTGCACCAGGCGCGCGCGCGCCTGGCTCTCGAGGAGGGCGACGAGCGTGCTTTCGAACTTCACCGCGACGCGGTCGATCGTTGGTTTCGTCCCACCCACAACCCCGTCCTCGTTTCGGCGTGCGAGCGTCTTCTTTACGAAGCCCGTCGGGGCTACGCTTTCGTCGGTGGCGACGACCTGTTCGACGCAGACGCGGCCCTTCCGAGAGCGCCGCTGTTCGACGGCTGAGGCGCCGCCGGGTCTCGAGCGGCCGCGCGAGAAGGTAGGATGATGCTGCCCGAGACGCTCACGAAGCGTCGCTCGTTGAAGCAGGGGCTGGTGCTCGACACCGTGCCCGGCCAGCTCTCGCAGCATCGGCTGAGGCTCAGCGTGGTCATCGGTCCCGATCAGGGCGCCGAGTGCGACGTGCTCGCTGCTCGGGCGAGCGTCGGGTCCGCGGGCAGCAACGATCTGTGCCTCACCGACGACACGGTGAGCCGTCACCATTGTGAAGTGGTGGCGCGAGGCGACTGCTACGTCGTCCGCGACCTCGGCTCCACGAATGGAACCTTCGTCGACGGCGTTCGCGTGTTCGAAGCGCCGATCGAGCCCGGCATGCGCCTCTGCCTCGGCGACTCGGAGGTGATCTTCGAGCCGTCGCACACGTGGGTGCCGCTCGGCGAGTCGGAGTCCGATCGCTTCGGCGAGCTCCACGGCTCGTCGCCCGTGATGCGCGGCGTGTTCGCGCTGCTCGAAAAGGTGTCGAGCGTTGCGCTGACTTGTCTCATCGTCGGTGAGACCGGGACTGGAAAGGAAATCGCCGCTCGCGGCATTCACCAGGCCGGCTCTCGCGCGAACGCCCCGTTCGTCATTTTCGATTGCGGCGCGGTCAACGAGAACCTCGTTGAAGCCGAGCTCTTCGGACACGAGCGCGGCGCGTTCACCGGCGCCGATCGCAGCCGCTCCGGCGCGTTCGAGCGCGCGCACGGCGGCACGATTTTCCTCGACGAGATCGGCGAGCTGCCGCTCGAGCTGCAGCCGAAGTTGCTCCGCGTGCTGGAGCGCAAAGAGGTAACCCCCATCGGCGCCGGCGCGCCGACCGAGGTCGACGTTCGCGTCATTGCGGCGACGCATCGCGATCTCGCGGCGATGGTCGACGACGGCACGTTTCGCGAGGACCTGCTGTATCGCCTCGCGGAGGTCGTGGTTCGCATGCCGCCACTCCGTGAGCACCGCGAGGACGTCCCGATGCTCGCCGGCCTCATCCTCGAACGGCTCGATGGGCCGCCGAGGTCGCTCGGCACCGACGCCGTTGCTTACTTGAAGGAGCAAGGGTGGCCGGGAAACGTTCGTGAGCTCCGAAATATCGTCCGGCGGGCCGCGGCGCTGTCGAACTCTCTCGTGCTCCGTCGGGGGTCGTTCGAAAAGCTCGAGCACGTGCGCCCGAGCAACCGTCCGCCCGCGCCGACGGGGCAGCCGACGGTAGCGACCAACCCCGACCGCCTCTCGCTTCGGGACGCTCGCCAGGCCCTCGAGCGAGAGTACCTCGCCGGGCTGCTCGGCACTTACGAAGACCTGGACCGCGCCGCCGACCACGCCGGGATCCATCGCAAATCGCTGGAGCGCTTGATGCGACGCCACGGCCTGTCGCGGCGCTGACCCGATTCATGGACGGCCTCGGTTTCGCGCCGTGGTTTCAGTCCAAGGCGTGGAGCAAAAGTGCTCCAAAACGGATCCGGAGCGCTCCGGCTCCACGCCTTTCGCCACGAGCCCGGCCAGTTGGTCGCGTTATCTAGGGATTCGAGGGCTTGAGGGCTCCAGGCACCAATCTTGCTAATTTCGGCATCAGCTGGGGTTCGAAGCTTGCCGAAATCGGCCGGTGGCTGATGAGAACCCTGAGAGGAAGCGATGTCAGAGCCCAACACTCCTCATTCGGAAGAGTTCGTTCCTGAAGGCGAATCGGAGACCGAAGGCGTCCCTCATTCTCAGGCGCAGTCCTCGCGCACGGTGGGAAGCACGCGCAACGTGGACTGGTCGAAACCGCGGGTGGCTGCGATTCTTCGCGCGGCGGTGCGATGTTTCTCGCGCTCCGGTTTCGATACCACGACGGCCGAGATCGCCGGCGAGATCGGGATCCCGAAAAGCGTCATCTATCACTACTTCGACGACAAGATGACGTTGGTGCGAGAAGCGCAGCGCTTCGCGTACGCCGAGCACCTCGCCCGGGTCCGCGATTCTCTCGGATCGATGAGCGAACGCACCGGGCGAACGGTGGTCGAAGCGATCCGCAAGGCGTGGAGCGCCGAAGACGGCCAAAACATCGGGTTCGAGCTGGGGATCTGGAGCGAGCTCAGGAACGACGCCAAGGTTCGCGACCAGGCCGTCGCGCTCCGGCGCGAGCACCATCGATTGGTCGCCGAGGGCGTTGCGAACTCGCTTCACATCGACCCCGAAGAGCCCGATCGCACCGAGCCGCTCTCGACGCTCGTCGTCGCGGCGCTCACCGGGCTCTCGCTCAACGCGTTCATCGAGGGCGACGAGTCGCATTCCGCGGCGGCACACACGCTCTTTTTGGATCTGCTCGAGCGAGGGATCGATCGATTCGCCAAGCGGCCAGATTCGGAGTTCCCGCCGGCCTCGCTGCCGGGCGATTCCGAGGCGCCCTCGGCGTACGACGCGTCCGACGATCGGTCCGATCCCGCTCGTCACGGCATCTGAACCACGACGAACCCTGGCGCGAGCGCGTGAAATCGCTCCGTCAGGGCACCCCAAAAATCAGAGCCGTCGTCGTGCCCGCGCGAGGCAAAGTGCCCTCCTCGTCGCGGGCATCGTGGCATTTTAGCGCGCCGACCGGAGTCACTTCTGGATCATGATCTGGACGCGTCGATTCTTCGCCTTGTTGGCTTCGCTGGTGTTCGGCACGAGCGGCTTGTCCTGACCGTACCCGCGCGCGGTCAGTCGATTGGCGTCGACGCCGCGCAAGATGAGGGCCTCGCGGACGGCGTTGGCGCGGTCCGAGCTGAGCCGGAGGTTGTATGGCGGCGTTCCGGAGTCGTCGGTGTGGCCTTGAATCTCGGCCGACGTGATCTCGGCGTGGGTCTGCATGGCGTCGGCGATCTCGTCGATGATGGACGCAGAATCCGGTAGAATTTCGGCTGAATCGTGCTGAAAGTGCACTTCCTTCTTCAGCTTCAGCTCCTTGTCGGTGACGACCACGTTCGGCGTCTTCGGTCGCTTGTTGAGCGAGATCTGCGCCGTGATGTCGCCGTGCGATTTCACCTCGAGCTCGATGACGCCGAGGAGGTACCCGGCGGCTTCGGCCGCGATCTTCACGTCGCCCGGCGGCACGTTCTCGAATCGGAACGCGCCCCCCGCATCGGCCGTCAACGAGAGCGAGCGGCCGAGCTTGTCGGTGATTTTTACCGACGCGCCGCCGACCGCGGCGTTGCTCTCCGCGTCGCGAAGGGTGCCGTTCACGTTGCCGACCTTCGGCAACGCTTCGAGCTCGCAGCTCACCGTCGCTGAAGGGGCCCCGGCGCCTCCCGGTGTTCCGGGCGAGCCTGGCGGAGTTCCGTACGGGCCCGCGGGCTGTCCGAACGGTTGCGGCGGTGCATAAGCGCCGGGCGTTCCCGGTTGCGCCCCGTACGGCCCGGGTACGGCGCCGTTCGCGCCTGCGCCGTCGAACGGGATGGTCGCCGAGCACTGTCCATCTCGGTAGCCACTCGAAGTAACGGTGAACGAGTACGTCCCGGGGTCGAGATCCGCCGTGCGGAACGCGCCGTCGCTCATCGTCACCATGCCGGTGAGATTGCGACCGTCGAAGCGCACCGTGGCGTCGGGGATCGGCGTGTTCGAGCCCTTCTCGACGACGACGCCCTGGATGAAGTGCGTCGGCTTGGGCGCGAGGCGCGCTACGGGATGATTCACCATGACCCGCTTCACCTCGACGTGGGGCACGATGTCCGCGGCGAACGACACGCCGAAGTACAGGTTCCAGGGAAGTTCGGGGCGTACCTCTTCGATGAAGCTCGACGTCGCGCCCGTGCCGATATCGAGGGCGGCGATGAAGCCGAGCCCGTCGATCCACGGATAGAGGCGTGCGCCGAGGTCGAGGCGCGATGGCGTCGTGCTGAACCCGGCGTTTTCGCCGAGACACCCGTCGCCGGCCGCGCGGAGTGACGTGTCGCACTGGTAATTTTGCCGGTTCACCGGGACGTCGATGGTCCACTCGAGGAACGGGCGCACGATGTCGAACATGCCCTCGGCGCCGAGGCCGATTTGCAGGCTATCGACGCGGTTGATGTCGAGCCCGAACCGCTCGATGCGCGTGATGCGGTGGCCCGCGCGCTCCGCCTCGACGTCGTTGACGAGGTTCCCCGAGTTATCGAAGAGGTAACCGATGTTCAACATCGCCCGCAGCGGTAAGCGATCGGCCTTGTTCTTTCGATTGCTGAAATCGGCGGTGGCCATACCGCGAAGACCGAAGCTCGCGGAATCGATCCCGACGCCGCCGGTGCCGTTCAAGAGCCACCCTTCGACGGCGCCGCCCGCCGAGAAGATCGAGTCTTCTTGGTGAGGCATGAAGCCTTTCACGCCGAAGTTCGTGTCGCCCAGCACCTGGAGCAAGCGCGGCGTGCCGAGGCTGTCGGACGTCGCCGTGGTGTGCACGGACAAGTACGCCTCGAGGAAATCGAGCGGCGTGGCGCTGATCGAGACGAGACCGCCCGCGCGCGTCACCTTGTCCGACAGATTGCTCTGACCGCCGAGCGGGTCTTCGCAAGTCGGACACAGAAAACCCGACCCTTTGAAGTAGCTCGCGATGAGCGAAAAGCGGAACGTACCCGGCGCTCCGGAGCCCGCGTCGTAGAGACGCAAGAGGCCGGTCGCGCCGTTGAGCGTCGACGCCGCTTTCAGCGACTCTCGGCGATAGGCGCGCTTCTCGTCGTCATCGGTCGGCGTCTCGGTCGTGTCTTCCGCCAACGTGACGGGGGTCGGTGCGACGCCGAAGCCCGTCGCGGTGACGCCTCCGCTCACCGCCGGGCCGGCTGGCGGCGCGCCGGAATATGCGGGGGATCCGGGTGATGCGGGTGCTTGCGGCGCAGGCCCGACGGGCGCGCCGGGCGCCGGCTGCGGATACGATGGTCCGGGCCCCTGCGGCGGGGGAGCGCCTTGTGGGTAAACCGGTTGCTGCGGCTGCGGAAAGACCGGCCCGGGACCCTGCGCCTGTCCCGGAAAAGGTTGCTGTGCGACCGCCGCGCGCGGCGCGGCAAGGGACGCGATTCCGAGCCCCGTGACGATTCCGATGGACCTACGCATGCTTTTCCCTCGACCGACTCCGGTTGCGTGCCTACTAACCCTCACCGGACCACCTCGGCGTTGAACCGGCACGGACCTTAGCATTCTTCCGGAACTTGCCGGAAGAACTAGCAAAGCGAGGAAACGAACGCGTTCGAGCGCGCAGGTCGGTCGTGTAGACTCAGGCGATCCCGTGTCCGACGTCGTCATTCAGGTCGAGCGGCTCCGAAAGGTGTTTCGGCAGGGCTTTTGGATGCGTCGTGTCGAAGCCGTGAAAGACGTCTCGTTCGAGGTCCGAGCCGGCCACATTTACGGATTTCTCGGGCCGAACGGCGCCGGCAAGACCACGACGATCAAGATACTGACGGGTCTCATCGCACCGACCAGCGGGCGCGCCACCGTGTTCGGACAATCGGTACCCAGCGCGAAAGCAATGCAGCGCGTCGGGTTCTTGCCCGAGAACCCTTACATCTATCCATACCTCACGCCGCGCGAATTCGTCGAGATGTGTGCTCGTCTCTCGGGTCTCGGCCGGAGCGCGGCGCGGCGACGCACCGAAGCGGTGCTCGAGCAAGCGAGCGTCCTCTACGCGGCGGATCGACCGGTGCGTCGATTGTCGAAGGGCATGTTGCAACGCACCGGGATCGCGGCGGCGCTGGTGGCCGATCCGGAGCTTCTCATTCTAGACGAACCGATGAGCGGACTCGATCCGGTCGGGCGCAAGGAAGTTCGCGATCTGATCCTCAAAGAACGCGACAGCGGGAAGACCATTTTTTTCTCGACGCACATTTTGAGCGACGTGGAGATGCTCTGCGACCATGTCACGATCCTGCGCAAGGGCAACGTCATGGTCTCCGGCGAGATCGGTGAGCTGCTCCGGCGCGACGCGCAGCGGTCGGACGTCGTTTTGAAGGGAGCGTCGGAGGATTTCGAGCGGTTTTGCGAGGCCACCGGCCATCGGCTTCGTCACGGCAAGAATCTGCTCACGGTCGAGGTCCTGGGCGCCGAATCGCTCGCGCCGCTGCTCAGGCGAATCGTCGACGACGGGGTCACGCTCGTCGAAGTCGTTCGACGCAGCGAGACGCTCGAAGACCTGTTCGTGCGCGAAGCGATCGCCGAGTCCCCACAGTGAAAGGCGCCCCGCTCGAAGCGCGGATGGCTTCGCCGGGGTTCTCGCCCGCCGCGCGCGACGTCGAACCGCTCTTCGCGCTGCTTGCCGGTGGCGACGATTCGCTGACGAAGCAGGCCGCTCGCGCGCTATCTCGGCTCGGAAAAGACGGCGCGCGCGAAGCCATGCTTCGATTCGACGCCGCGACGCCGCCACTCCGAGGTCGACTCGCGGCGCTCGTCGGTCGAATCGCCGTTCGAGTATCGGACAGGGAGCTCGCGGCGTGGCTCGAAGCGCGCCTCGACGACGAGGATCCGACCACGCGACGCCGCGCGATCCTCGCCGTCGGTAAACTCGGCGCGCCCGAGATCTCTCGGAAGCTCCTCGCCGCATGGGAGAAGGGCGCCTCCTTGCCGGAGCTCCGCACCCTCGCGACCGCGCTCGGCAACATCGGCGGCGAGGCCGTCATCGCGACGCTCGCGACGCGGCTCGGGGTCGACCCGGAGCTGGATCGCATCGTGGGCGAGGCGAAGCTCAAGATCGAGCGACGCGTGCTCCGTCGCGAACCGTCGAGCATCGACGCGCGGGTGAGTCCGCGGGAGCCGCTCGCCGTGCTCCTTCACGTTCGCGCCGGGCTCGAGCAAATTCTCCTCGACGAGCTCGCCGACCGCACCGCGCGCGTCGCGGGACGCGGTCGCGTCGAACTCAAGTGGCGCGGGTCGCTCGAGCGACTCTTTCGCGCCCGGACGTTCTTGCACATCGGGTTTCCGCTTCCGCCGGCGACCCTCGGCGTCGACGGCGGAGGCGACATCGACGCGGTCGCCGAGGTGATCGCCGGAACGGACGCCTGGGACGTCCTTTCCGCTTTCACGCGCGGGCCGATCCGCTACCGGCTCGAATGGGCGGATCACGGGCGCCGTCGCTCGGGGACCTTTCGCGTCGCGGAGCGCGTCGGCGAGCGGCGGCCGGCGCTGGTCAACGACTCGACGGAAGCGGTGTGGGAATTCGTCGTCAGTGAGCGCGTAGTCGACGGCCTTTCACGCCTCTTCGTCGAGCTCTGGCCGCGCGCGCTCGTCGATCCGCGCTTCACGTATCGCCGCGACGTGCTCCCGGCGTCGTCGCATCCGACGCTCGCCGCGGCGCTCGCGCGCGTCGCCGGGCGGCGTGCCGACGACGTGGTCTGGGATCCGTTCGCCGGGGCGGGAACGGAGCTCATCGAGCGTGCGCGCTTCGGCCCGTACGCCGCGCTGTACGGCTCCGACACCGACCCGCGAGCCCTCGCCGCCGCGCGGACCAACTTCGCCGCCGCGGCGATCACCGACGCCAATCTATTCGTCGGCGACGCGCGCACCGCGCGGCCGCGCGAAGCGCCGACCTTGGTGCTCACGAATCCGCCGTTCGGACACCGTGTGCTCGAGCGACACGAAATCGAGCCGCTGCTCGCCGCCACGTTGAAAAATATCCGCGACGTGCTCCGCTCGGACGGGCGCGTCGCGTGGGTCTCGCCGTTACCGGACGTCACCGCGCAGGTAGCGGAGCGCGCCGGATTTTTCGTCGCGCTCCGGCAGAGCGTCGACGTGGGCGGGTTTCCCGCCGAGATTCAACTGCTCCGCGCCGGGCGAGTGGCGCCCGATCAGGCCCGACGCGGCTCGTCGTCGTGACGACCGCTTGCCCGTTGCCCGTCCCTCCACCGTAAGCTGTCCCGCGATGCGCCGGTGGTCCTTCGTGTGGCTCGCGTGCCACGTCGCATGGCTCGGCGCCGTCACGCCGCGTGACGCGCAGGCGGACGAACCCTCCCGCGAGCCGGCCGAGCTCGTGAGGATCGCATACGACGCGCCGGCGAACTGTCCATCGCGTGACGCATTTCTCGCGCGCGTCCGCTCACGCGTCGGAACGGCGTGGGAGGCGCCGCCCGACGGTCCGGCGCGCGCCGTCCAGGTCACCGTCGTGCGCGAGTCGGCGAAAAGCGCGGCGCGCCTCGCGTTCGTCGACGAGAACGGCCGTCCCGTGCATCGCGCGGTCTCGGGCGCGACGTGCGACGAGGTCGTGTCGGCGATCGCGCTCGTGACGGCGCTCGCGATCGAGTCGCGACTCACCGGAGGGTCCGACGCGAGCGACGGCGCGGGCGTCGAAGCGGCGGCCCCGGCGGAGACGGCGACGACGCCTGCGTCCGGTTCGAGTCCGGGCGCACCGCGACCCGAAGCGAGTGCCGGCGCGACGAGCCCGAGTGCACCGGCGACGACGCCGTCTGCTTCGACGTCGTCTGCTTCGACGTCGTCTGCTTCGACGTCGAGCGCGGCACCCGCTGCGAGCACCGCCGCAACTCCGGCGCGGTCAACGACGGCCGCGTCGAGCCCGGTGCCCCCCCATTCTGGAATCGCACCTGCGGGCAGACCGAGTTCGCCGCGCCGTTCGCGGTCGGTGCGGTTCGACGTCGGCGCGGCGCTCGCGCTCGCAACGGGCGCGTCGCCGGAGCTCGCGTGGGGGCCGCGGGGTTTCGTGGGATTCGGGTGGGAGAGGGGACCCGAAATCCGGCTCGGCATCGACGCGCTGCACACGGGCACGGTGACGACGGACGGGCGACCGGCGCATTTTTCGTTGATTGACGGACGGGTTTCGGGTTGCCCGATCGCTTTCCTGTTTTCTCATGTATTTCATGGGCTTCCGTGCGCAGGCGTCGAGGTCGGCTCGCTCCACGCGGCGGGTGAAAAGTCGGACCTGGTCACCGCGCCGGGCACGGTGACGCGGCCTTGGGTGGCTCCATTTCTCGCCGCGCGGCTCGAAGCGATCTTCGGCCGGGTCTTCGTCGAGGCCGAAGCCGATCTCAAACTTCCTTTGTATCGTCGCGACTTTGTCTTCGAAACGACGGGGCAGCCCTCGCTCCTCGTCTATACGGTGCCGCCCGCGGCGTTGGGGGCTTCAGGGGGCGCGGGGGTGCGGTTTTAATCCTGGGGGGGCCTTGCCCCCCGCGGCTCGCTGCGCGACCGCTCCCCCCGCCGCTTCGCGGGCTCGCTGCGCGAGCATAGGGACCAGCGCGCTCCGGTTATTTTGAGCGAAGCGAATACCGGGGGGACCGCCCGGAACGGGCGAGGGGGGGTGGGACAGGTGGGACACCCCCCAAAAACCAATCTCACGACGTCAAAGTCCACCAGGCAGCGTGGGGCGCGGCGCCTCCCAAAAGGGCTCGCTATGCTTACGGGTCGGCGATTCCGTGATCGGTTTCGGGTTCGCCGGGGATGAATCGAGCGAGTGTCCGCCACCAGCGCCGTCTCTTTGCCGGATCCCGAGCGGCGCGCTTTGTCGCGAGCGGGCGACCGCGACGCGCGGCTCTCGGAACTGGTGCGCGACCAATATGCGTTCGTGTGGCGAATCCTTCGCCGGTTCGGCTTGTCGCCGACCGATGCCGACGACGGCGCGCAGCAAGTGTTTCTCGTCGTGTCTCGCCGGCTCGATGACGTCGATCCGGGAAGCGAGCGCGCGTTTCTGTTTCGAACCGCGATGCACGTCGCGTCGAAGGCGCACCGCACGCGCCGGCGGCGACCTGAAGACGCCGGTGACGTTTGCGATCAGAACGAGGCGGACGCGCCGTCGACGGACGAGCTCGTCGATCAGCGCCGCGCGCGCGAGCTGCTCGATCGCGTCCTCGACGAGATGGACGTGGATCTGAGAGCGGTGATCGTGCTCTTCGAGATCGAGGGACTCACCATGAGCGAAATCGCGGACGCGCTCGACGTGCCGCCGGGGACCGTCGCGTCGCGCTTGCGCCGCGCGCGGGCAGATTTGGAGGCGCGCGTTCTCCGTCATCAGGCGAAGACCGTAGCCGGAGGATTGCGTTCATGAGCGACATGAAGCGTTGGGACGACGAGGGCGCCCCCGAATCGATTCGGCGGCTCTTCGAAGCCGCTCGCGACGAAGAGCCGGCGCCGCGCGGAGTCGCGCGCACGATGACCGCGCTCGGGCTCGGCGCGGCCGCCGCTACCGGCGCGTCGCGTGCCGCCGCTTCGGGCGCCGGGGCGGCCAAGGTTATCGCGGCGAGCACGTTCGGTATCGCGATGAAATGGGGCACCGTCGGCGCCGTGTGCGTCGTCGTGGGGGCGCTCGCCGTCCACGAAGGGCGAACGAGGCTCGGCGCGAAGAGCGCCGCGGCCGCGGCCAAACCGCCGGTCGCGACGATGAACGTCGCGCAAACTCCGGCGATGCTCGCGGCGAACACGCCGAAGGTCGTCGCGCCACCGGTTCTCCCCGAGACCGCGCCGGATGCGCTGAGCGAACCCGTCGCGGCGAATGCGAATCCGGCGACGACGCGCGCCGTGTCGGCGCCGAGCGGCGCGGTCGCCCTCGCGGGGTCGGCGAAGCGCGTCGGTGAGCCGGCGCTGAACGTGCCTCGGAGCAACGTGGACGAAGCGCCGAGCAAGTCGTTGCTCCTCGAAGAAGTGAAGGCGATCGACGGCGCGCGCACGGCCTTGTCGTCCGGGGACGCGACCGGCGCGCTCGCGGCGCTCGACCGCTATCGCGCGACGTTCCCGGCGGGCCGCTTCAAGCCCGAGGCGCTGTACTTGCGGATGGAAGCGCTGGAACACGAGGGAGATCAGGCCGGCGCGCGGGCGGCCGCCCAGCGGCTCCTCGCCGAATATCCGAATGCGCCGCAAGCCGCGCGCTCGCGGCTCGTCGTCGCCGAGTCGGCGCCCGCGGCAGATCCGTCGAAGCTCGCGCCGGCGGCCGAGTCGCCTCGCTGAACGCGCCTCGAATCGGAAGCGCGCGCCGGTCGCGCGGAATCCGGCCGAAATCGTGGTACAGCGTGGTCCGTTCATGGCCGACCCAGAGCACGCGCTCGCCCTCGCATTTCGTCGCGCATTGGAAGCCGTCTTCGGCGCCGAGTTTGCCGGCGTGGATCCGGCGATCCGCCCGTCGTCGCACGCCGACTATCAGGCCAACGTCGCGCTCGGGTTGAAGGCGCGGCTCGGTAAACCCCCGCGCGAGATCGCGACGGCGCTCGTCGCCAAGCTCGACGCGGGCGACCTCGTCGAAAAAACGGAGATCGCCGGCCCCGGTTTCGTGAACGTGACCTTGCGCTCGGCGTACCTGTCCGGCGCGCTCCGTGCCGTCGCGACCGACGCGGCGCTCGGGCTCGTTACGGTCGCCGCGCCCGACACGGTCGTCATCGACTACTCCTCGCCGAACGTCGCGAAGGAGATGCACGTCGGGCATCTTCGCAGCACGATCTTGGGCGACGCGCTCGCCCGCGTGCTCGAGGCGCAGGGAAACCGGGTGCTCCGGCAAAATCATCTCGGCGACTGGGGCACGCCGTTCGGGATGCTCATCGAGCACCTGATCGACGTGGGCGAGGACGGCGCCGATCGCTCGATGAGCGAGCTCAACGCGTTCTACCAGGCCGCGCGCAAGAAATTCGACGGCGATCCGGCCTTCGCCGAGCGTTCGCGCGGCCGCGTCGTGCTGTTGCAGGGAAGCGACGCCCGGACGCTTTCGCTCTGGCAACGACTGGTCGACGCGACCTTGAGTCACGCGACGGAGCTGTACGAAAAGCTCGCGGTGACGCTCTCGAAGGAGCACGTCGCCGGCGAGAGCTCGTACAACGCGCTCCTCGCGGACGTCGTCGACGAGCTCCGGAAGAAAGGGCTCGCGGTCGAAAGCGAGGGGGCGCTCTGCGTGTTCCCGCCCGGCTTTGCCGGCCGTGACGGCGCTCCGGTTCCGCTCATCGTCCAGAAGCAAGACGGCGGATACGGCTACGCGACCACCGATCTGGCCTCCATCCGGTACCGGCTCGGCGTGTTGCACGCCACGCGCGTGCTCATCGTGGTGGGCTCGCCCCAGGCGCAACACTTCGCGATGGTGTTCGCGACGGCGAAGCTCGCCGGATGGCTCGCCCCGCCCGCGCGCGCCGAACACGTGCCGTTCGGCTCGGTGCTCGGCGCCGATGGGAAAATGTTCAAGACGCGCGGCGGCGAAACGGTCCGTCTCATGGACCTCCTCGACGAAGCCGTGGTGCGCGCGCGAAGAGTCGTCGAAGAGAAGAACCCCGAGCTCGACCCCGCTACGCGCGAGAGCGTCGCGCGCGCCGTCGGCATCGGAGCGGTGAAATACGCCGATCTGTCGAGCGATCGCGTCAAAGACTACGTCTTCGACTTCGACCGGATGCTCGCGTTCGAGGGGAACACCGCGCCGTATCTGCAATATGCCCACGCGCGTATCCGTTCCATTTTTCGGCGCGCCGAGGGCGAGCGACCCGATCCCGCCCACATCGCGATCTCCTTGCCGCAGGAACGACGGCTCGCGCTCGCGCTCCTCCGATTTCCGACCGTCGTCGGCCGCGTCGCGGAGGTGCTCGAGCCGCACCAGCTCTGCACGTATATGTTCGAGGTCGCGACCGCGTTTTCAACGTTCTACGAGGCGTGCCCGGTGCTGAAAGCAGCGACCGACGAAGAACGCCGTTCGCGCCTCGCGCTCTCGGATCTCACCGCGCGCATCCTCGAACGTGGTCTCGGCTTGCTCGGCATCGACGCGCCCGACCGGATGTAGCGCGAGCGCCTCACGCCGAGATCGGGATCAGGATCTTGCCGAGGAAGTCGACGACGGCGCGGACTCGGGCGCTCTTTTGTAGATCGGCGTGGATGGCTTGCCAGATCACCCGGGGCTCGGGCGAGGTGCTCGTCGGGATGCGGACGAGCGCGGGATCGTGGCCCGCGACCTTGTCCGGCAAGAGCGCGATCCCGAGGCCGGCAACGGTGGCGGCGTAAATCGAGCTCACGCTGTCCGACCGCAGCGCGATTTGCGCGCCGTCGAGGCGCGTCGCGAACCAGTCATTTTCGACGGTGAACGTGCGCGTGTCGGCGAAGAGCACCGCGTGGTGACCGGCGAGACTCGCTTCGGCGTTCGCGGGTGCGCCCGAGCGCGCGACGTAGCTCGTGCTCGCGTAGAGCGACAGCGGCACGTTGGCCAGGCGCCGCGTGACGACGTTGTCTTCACGCGGGCGCGAGAGGCGGAGCGCGACGTCCGCCTCCCGTCGCGCGAGGCTCACCGGGCGCGTCGTGCATTCGAGGTGCAAGGTGATGTCCGGGTACGACGCGTGAAACGCCGGCACGTGCGGCGTGATGAATCGCGTGACGAGCATTTCCGTCGCCGAGACCGCGACGTCGCCCGACGGACGCTGGTCGGCGCCGAGCACGTTGCGTTCGAGCGCGATGGCTTCCTCTTCCATGCGTTCGGCGTGCGGCAACAGATCGCGCCCGGCCGGAGTCAGCGCGTAGCCGTCCGGCGTGCGATCGAAGAGGCGCGCTTGTGTTTCCGTTTCGAGCGCGGTCAGTCGTCGCCCGACCGTCGTCGCGTTGATGCCGAGCGTCGCGGCGGCCTTGGCGAGCGTTCCACCGCGTTGAATCGCGAGAAAATATCGGAGGTCGTTCCAATCGAGCATGGTCTCTCAATTCTGCCGGCGTGGACTGCAACCTTGCCGCGTGCGACGGAAAAGGAAAAGCCCCAGAACCATCCGATGGAAGGAACGAACGACGAGGCTCGCTTTCCGTCTTCCGGTCCTGCGTCGCGCGGCGTGGCTTTCGAGCTCCCGGCGGACGACGGCCAACTCCTCGGCGCGACGCGCTATGAACCCGACGGCGACGCGCGCGGTACCTTGATCGTGCATGGCGCGACGGCGGTTCCGCAGCGATTTTACCGCGCGTTCTCGGAGTTTTACGCGGAGCGCGGCGTTCGCGTCATCACCTACGACTATCGCGGCGTCGGCCGTTCGCGTCCGACGTCATTGCGCGGCTTTCACGCGACGATGACCGAATGGGGGAAGCTCGACGCGCGCGCGGTGCACGAGCACGTGCGGAGGCACCACGGCGGCGGCCCCCTCGCGATCCTCGGGCACAGCTTCGGCGGCCAACTCATCGGGCTCGTCGACGAAATGGAAGACGCGGACTGCGCCGTCCTCGTCGGCGCTCAGCTCGGTTACTACGGCAACTGGCCAGGCGCGGCTCGCGCAAAGTTCGTGTTCGCGGTGCACGTCGCGATCCCGACGCTCACCGCGGCGTTCGGGTACTTGCCGGGCAAGTTCGGACTCGGCGAAGACTTGCCGCGCGGCGTCGCCGAGGAGTGGGCGGGGTGGTGCCGTCATCCGGAATATCTGGCCTCGAAGCACCCCGACGCGATCGGGCGCTTCGCCGGGTTCGATCGCCCGACGCTCTTCTACAGCTTCACCGACGACGTGTTCGCGCCGAAGAGCGCGGTGAACCACCTCCTCGGCCGGCTCTCTGCCGCGCCCATCGAGCACCGGCGTCGCGGACCGCGCGATTTCGACGGGACGCCCATCGGCCATTTCGGTTTCTTCCGCCGGAACTTTTCGAACACCTTGTGGCCGGAGTCGCTCGCGTACTTGGTCGACGTATTCGACGGCCGCACCCCCGAGCGCCGCGGACGTCCGGGGGACGTGCGGATGAGCGACGTGCTCGCCGATCTGCGCACGCACGGCCGTCAGTAACGCTCGCGTAGCGCGAAAAAGAGTCGCAGATTGCCGTGATTTCCGCGGCGCGACACCGCTCGCGGCTCTACGGTATGGTCTCGGCGATGGATTCAGTCGAAACCGTGATCATCGGGGCCGGCATCACCGGGCTCGCGACGGCGGCCGCGCTCGGCGACCGAGACTACGTCGTGCTCGAGGCGGACACGGAGATCGGCGGCTACTGCAAGACGATCCATCGCGACGGGTTCGTCTGGGACTACTCGGGGCACTTCTTCCACTTCAAGCACCCCGAGATCGAAGCGTGGCTCCGCGAGCGCATGACCGGGCAGCGCATTCTCACCGTCGAGAAGAAGTCGTTCGTCGCCTACGCCGGCGCGCTCATCGATTTTCCGTTTCAAAAGAACATCCACCAGCTTCCGAAAGACGAGTTCATCGACTGTCTTTACGATCTGTATTTTGCCCGTGCTCCGGCGGAGCTCGTCGGCGAGACGGCGAAGCGCGCCGCGATCGAGACGAACTTCAAGGAAATGCTCTACGCGCGGTTCGGTCGCTCGATCGCCGAGAAGTTTCTCATTCCGTACAACGAGAAGCTCTACGCCTGCGATCTCGTCACGCTCGACCGCGACGCGATGGGCCGGTTCTTCCCGTACGCGGATCTCACCGACGTGATCCGCAACATGAAGGTCGCGGACAACCAGAGCTACAACTCGACGTTCACGTACCCCGAGGGCGGCGCTTTCGAATACGTCAAAGCCATCGAAAGCGCGACGCGGAAGGGCTCGATTTCGCGCGGCGAGCCGCTCGTCTCCATCGACCTCGAACGCCGCGTCGCCCGCACGCCGCGCCGCGAGATCCGATTTTCACGCCTGATTTCGTCGGCGCCGTTCAACCGTCTCTTGAAGCTCGCGAGCGTTCCGCACGACCCCGCGGTGTTCAGCTGGAACAAGGTGCTCGTGTTCAATCTCGGCTTCGATCGCAAGGGCCCGACGGGCGTGCACTGGATCTACTACCCGGACAAAAAGACGGTATTTTATCGCCTTGGCTTTTATGACAACATTTTCGACACCGATCGGCTGAGCCTGTACGTCGAGATCGGCTTTCCGAAAGACGGCGCGGTCGACACCGATGCGCTCCTCGCGCGGGTCCTCGCCGACCTCGAACGAGTCGGAGTGACGAAGGGACATCGGCTCGTCGCGTCGCACTCGGTCGTCATGGATCCCGCGTACGTGCACGTCACCCGTTCGTCGATCGCCGAACATCAGCGGCTCGGCGACGCGCTCCGGTCGCACGGCGTCCACTCCATCGGCCGCTACGGCGGCTGGACCTATTGCTCCATCGAGGACAACATCGTCGAGGCGCGGGCGCTCGTTCGGACGCTCGACGCCGGAGGGTAGGGCGTGCAGAACGAGGGCCTCGGTTCCTGGCTCGCACGGCGAGCGCGGCTCACTCCCGACGCGCTGGCGCTCGTCGATGCCGGCGCGAATACGGCCGACGGGCACGCCGTCGCGCTCACGTACGACGCGCTCCACCGCCGCGCGATCCGGCTCGCGCGCGCTCTCTTTGCGCTCGGCGTGCTCCCGGGCGACCGCGTCGCGTACCTCGGCCCGAACCATCCGGCGTTTCTCGAGACGTGTTTTGCGACGGGGATGCTGGGCGGCGTCTTCGTCCCGTTGAACTACCGCTCGGCTGCGCCCGAGCTCGCGTACATGCTCGCGAACTCTGGCACGACCATCCTCGTGTTCGCGTCGGAGCGCGCGGAGTGGGCGAATGCGGCGCTCGAGCCCACGCCGCTCCCGCAAGCGATCGCGGTGCACGGTCATCGCGGGGCGCTCGACTACGAGGCGCTCGTCGCGCGCTCGCCGGAAACGCCGTTCGACGAGGACGTCGCGCTCGATGACCCTTCGGTCATCATGTACACGTCCGGCACGACCGGGCGCCCCAAGGGGGCCACCTTGACCCACGCGAACCTCACGTGGAACGCCGTCAACGCGATGATCGATCTGGACCTGACGAGTCGCGACGTGAGCCTCGCGTGCGCCCCGTTGTTTCACTCGGCGACGTTCGGGATGCTCTGTCTCCCGACCCTCATGAAAGGCGGCACGGTGGTCTCGCTCCCGTCGTTCGAGCTCGACCGCGTGTTCGACGCGATCGCCGAACACCGCGTGTCGTTCATGTTCGGCGTGCCGGCGATGTTCCAGTCGATGGCGCGCTCGCCGCGCTTTGCGACCGCCGATCTGTCGTCGCTGCGCGTCTTGCTCTGTGGCGGCGCGCCGGTTCCCGAATCGTTGATCCGCGACTACGAAGCGCGCGGGCTCGCGTTCTTGCAAGGGTACGGCATGACGGAAGTGGCTCCGGGCGCGCTCTTTCTGAACCCCCGCGCGACCCACAAGGTCGGCTCCGCCGGCAAGGCGTCGTTCTTCACCGACGTGCGCCTGGTGCGCCCGGACTTTACCGACGCGAAACCCGGCGAGCCCGGCGAGATCGTCGTGAAAGGCCCGAACGTCATGAAGGGGTACTGGGAAGACCCCGAGGCAACGGCGGCCGCGATGACCGACGGCTGGTTCCGTTCGGGCGACGCCGGCGTCGTCGACGACGAAGGATTTTTCTACGTTCGCGATCGGCTAAAAGACGTGATCATTTCCGGTGGCGAGAACGTCTATCCCGCGGAAGTCGAGGCGGCGCTCCACGAGCATCCCGCGGTGCAGGACTGCGCGGTCATCGGCGTGCCTCACGAAAAATGGGGCGAGGTGGGCAAGGCGATCGTCGTGCTCGTGCCGGACGCGCGCGTCACCGGCTCCGATCTTCTCGCATCGCTCGCCGGTAAGATCGGAAACTACAAGATCCCGGCGTCGGTCGAGTTTGCTGAGTCACTGCCGCGCACGGGGACGGGGAAGCTCGACAAAAAGGCGCTCCGCGCCACGTACGCGGGGCGCCGATAAATGCGCGCCGCCATCACCGGCGCGTCGGGCTTGCTCGGCGGCAATCTCGCCATCGAGCTCGCGTCGCGCGGGCACCACGTCGTCGCGACGAAGCGCGGCGCGTCGCGGGTCGAGCACCTCGCGCACGTGCCCATCGAATGGGTGAACGGCGACATCGCCGATGCCGCGTCACTCCAGTCGGCGTTTCGCGGTGCGGACGCGGTGTTCCATTGCGCCGCGCAGGTCAGCGTGAGGCGTTCGGTGACGCCCGCACTCCACGCCGCCAACGTCACGGGAACCCGCAATGCGCTCGACGCCGCGAAGGCGGCTCGGGTCGGACGCTTCGTCCATTGTTCGACGGTCGGCGCGGTCGGGCTCTCCGAGGATGGAGAGCCGTGCACCGAAGAGGCGCGCTGGAACTTTCCCGAATTCGACATGGCCGACGGCTACGTGACCACCAAGCACCTCGCCGAAGAAATGGCGTTGCGCGAGGCGCAAAGCTTCGACGTGGTCGTCGTGAACCCGACGTACATGCTCGGCCCCTTCGACGCGAAGCCGAGCTCGGGCCGCATGATCATCGACGTCGCGCGACGGAAGGTTCCCGGATACCCGCCGGGGTTCAACAACTTCGTCGACGTTCGTGACGTGGCCCACGGCCTCGTGCTCGCACTCGAACGCGGCAAACGAGGGGAGCGTTACATCCTCGGCGGCGAAAATCTCGCCTATCGCGACGTGTTCACCCGGATCGCGCTTGCCGCGGGCGTCGGGCCGCCGTGGTTCGCCTTGCCGCGGCCGATCGCCCGTCTCTTCGCGCTTCTCGGCGACGTGCAGGAGCGCTGGTTCGACCGCGAACCGCTCTTGAACTCGGGGGCAGTCGCCTGGGGGTTTTGCATGACGTTCCAGTTTTCGTCGAAAAAAGCCGAACGCGAGCTCGGCTACACCCACCGCCCGATCGACGAGGGGATCGCCGCAGCGATCGCGTATTTTCGACGAACCGGTGTGCTCCCGATGACGGGTCCGACTTAGCTCCAGCCGGCGCGGGGCGGCGAGCCGCAACAGAGGACCCGTGGCATTCGACACGAGAAGCCTTATGTTCGGCCGATGGACATTCGACGGGCCAAGGATCGCGGTTTCGCCGATCACGGATGGCTGAAGACCTTTCACACCTTCTCCTTCGCGGATTACTACGACCCGAAGCACATGGGTTACCGCGCCCTCCGCGTGATCAACGAAGATCGCGTGAGCCCGGGCAACGGATTCGGCACCCACGCGCATCGCGATATGGAGATCGTCTCGTACGTCATCGAGGGCGAGCTCGAGCACAAGGACAGCCTCGGAACCGGGTCGATCATCCGGCCCGGAGACGTGCAGCGCATGTCGGCGGGCACCGGCGTCAGGCACAGCGAATACAACCCGTCGAAGGCGAATTCCGTGCATTTCCTGCAGATCTGGATCCTGCCCGATCGGGCCGGACACACGCCGAGCTACGAGCAAAAGGCGTTCACGAAGGAAGACAAGGACGGGAAATTGCGACTCGTCGCGTCGCGCGACGGACGCGACGGTTCGGTGACGTTGCACCAGGACGTCGCCCTGTACGCCGGGTGTTTCGGCGAAGGGCAAAGCGCGCGGCACGAGCTCGGGACCGGGCGACACGGGTACGTGCAGGTCGTGCGTGGCGCTCTCGACGTGAACGGGCAGCGGCTCGAAGCCGGCGACGGCGCAAGCCTCGACGGGAGCGTTCAGATCGGCGGCGGCGCGACGAGCGAAGTGCTGCTCTTCGACATGGCTTGAGTCGCGAGGCCCTTTAGCGGGCGAGGCGTCGATTGCGGGCGCGAACGGCGGGGAGGGGGTCGCGCACGAGCTCTACCCGGGATTTCGGGGGCCATACGGCGGCTCCGCTCTTCGCACCCGCGAGCACCACGTCGACGGCGGCTTCCATGAATTCCGGCGGCGTCGTTTGGCCGGCAATGAGGATGCGCTTGGCGACCGGCGAGAAAATCAGCTCCACGATGAGGTCGACGTTGGTGCCCTCGGGCAATTCGCCGCGCGAAATGGCCCGTTCGATGACCTCGCGGCGGACGCGGAGGTGTTCGGTGCCCATGCGCTGCACGACGAGATCGACGTCGGGGTGCGAGCGCTCGAGCTGGATCATGCGGATGACGCCTCGCCCGATCGGCGAGGTGGAGCGCGCGACCAGGCCATGCAGGAGCCAGAGCAAGTCCTCGCGTAGCGAACTGCTCTCCGGCACGTCGGGCGGCCGCGAGAACTCTTCGATGGCGGCGACGATCAGATCGACCTTTGTAGGCCAACGTCGGTAAATCGTCGTCTTGTTGACGCCGGAAAGCGCCGCGACGTCTTCGACTCGCAACGCTGCGTAACCGATTCGCCCGAGCTCTTCGGCCGTCGTCGTGAGAACTCGCGAAACGATCCGAGCACTTCGCCCGTGGACGCGGCGTCCTTCCGTTCGGCGAGTTTCTCGGGAGCTCTCGGGAGTGGTCATTGGCAATCGGTGAAGCCCGAACGGAACGGCTTAAGTTCGTCCAGCCCCTGGTCGATTATGGCAACGAGCAGTTGCCATTACAAGTCCGTGAGCCAATACTGAGCGCGTCTCGCGACGACGCGTCGCATTCAGGAGCCGTGATGACCAGCGCTGCAGAACCTGCACTCGAACGAACTGCAACCCCGGAGGTTGCCCCCCAAGAGAAAGCTAAGTCCCGAAGAAATTTGGTGCTTGGAGCGGCCGCGGTCGCTGCGGCGACGGTGGGGTTCGGCTGGTACGTCACGCATCGGGGGCTCGAAAGCACGGACGACGCGCAGACGGATGGGGACGTGATTGCGGTTCCGTCGCTGGCGACCGGGACCATCCTGGCGATTCATTTCGTCGACAACCAGCAGGTCAAGGCCGGCGATCTCCTCGCCGAGCTCGACCCCACTCCGGCCAAAGCGCGGATGGCGCAGGCCGAGGCCACGCTCGCGTCGGCGGAAGCGTCCGCTGCGGCGGCCGACGCCGACGTTCAGGTCGCCGAGACCGACGCGGTGGGCGACAAGCGGATCACCGAAGCCGGTCTTCAAACGGCCGCGGTCGGCGCGCGAACGTACGCGGCGCAGATCAACGAAGCCGACGCCGAGGTGCGTTCCGCGCAGGCGAGCCTCGCGCAGGCCAAGCTCGACCATGATCGAGCGACCTCGTTGTTTGCCAGCGCGTCGATCTCGAAGGCCGAGTTCGACAAGTCCGACACGGCGTTCGCGCTCGCGGAGTCGAACGTGGACGCTGCGCGCGCCCACGCCGCGAGCGTCCGCGACTCGGCCACCCAGGCCAAGAGCCGCGTCGTGGAAGCTTCGGCGAAAGCGAAGCAATCCGAGAACGTCGAGCCCGTCGTTCGCCAGGCCCAGGCCAAGGCGCAAGCGGCGCACGCGACGGTCGAGGAGGATCGCGCCGCCCGCGACCTCGCCGCGATCGATCTGTCGTACACGCGGATCCTCGCGCCCAAGGACGGCGTCCTCTCGAAGCGCACGATCAACGAAGGGCAGATCGTCGGCGCCGGCCAATCCATCGTGCAGCTCGTGACGCCCCACGTCTGGGTCACGGCGAACTTCAAGGAGACGCAGCTCGGCAAGATGCGCGTCGGGCAGCCGGCGCACTTCACGGTCGACGCGTACTCGGGCGTCGAGCTCCAAGGCGACGTCGAGAGCATTTCCGGCGCGACCGGCGCGAAGTTCTCGCTCTTGCCGCCCGACAACGCGACCGGCAACTACACGAAGATCGTGCAGCGCGTGCCGGTTCGAATTCGGGTTCGCGACGTTCCCGCCGGGATCGTGCTTCGGCCGGGCATGAGCGCCGACGCCACGATCGACACTCGGTAAAGGAGCTTCACCGTGACCGTCTCAGCGGCTCCGGCCTACGCGGGGCCCGCCAACAAATGGGCGATCGCCGTCGCCGTGTCGCTCGGCGCGCTCCTCGAGGTGATCGACACCAGCATCGTGAACGTCGCGCTGGCCGACATCCAGAGCTCGCTCGGGGCGACGTTGACGCAGGTGAGCTGGGTCGTCTCGAGCTACTCCATCGCGAACGTCATCATCTTGCCGCTCTCGGCGTGGCTCGGTCAGCGCTACGGCAAGAAGAACTACTTCATCTTCTCGCTCATCGGATTCACGATCGCGTCGATGCTCTGCGGAACGGCGACGACGTTCCCCATGCTGGTCATCGCGCGGGTGATCCAGGGACTCGCCGGCGGCGGTCTGCTCGCCAAGGCGCAAGCGATCCTCTTCGAGACGTTCCCCAAGGAAGAGCAGCCGAAGGCGCAGGCCTTGTTCGGCGCGATCGTCATCGCCGGTCCGACGATCGGCCCGACCCTCGGCGGCTATCTCGTCACCAACGTCGACTGGCGCTGGATCTTCTTCGTCAATCTGCCGGTCGGCATCTTCGCCGTGTTGATGACGATGGCGGCGCTCCCCAAGGATCCCGAAAATCGGACCGCGTCGCGCGTCGATTGGCTCGCGATCTTTCTCCTCGCGGGGGGCCTCGGGTCGCTGCAGACCGTCCTCGAGGAGGGTCAGACCGACGATTGGTTCGAGTCGTCGTTCATCGTCACACTCTCGATCTCCGCCGTCGTCGGGCTCGGGGCGTTCGTGTGGCGCGAGCTCGTCACCGAGCGGCCGGTGGTCGATCTTCGGGTGCTCCGCTATCGATCTCTCTGGGTGGGAAGCGTGCTTTCGGTCGTCGTCGGGATGGCGCTGTTCGGCGCGCTCTTCGCGGTGCCGCTATTTGCGCAGACCATGCTCGGATACACGTCGCAAGACACCGGGCTCTTGCTCTTGCCTGGCGCGCTCGCGTCGACCGTCGCCATGCCGCTCGGCGCGCGCATCCTTCGAAAAGTCGAGGCGCGGCTGATGCTCGTCGGAGGCTCGCTCATTCTCGCGGTCGCGCTCTTACAGCTGAACAAGCTCACGCCGCAGACCGGCGAATCGAATTTTTTCTGGCCGCTCATCATTCGTTCGTTCGGGACCGTGTTCATGTTCCTGCCGCTCAGCTTGCTCACGCTCGGCGGCGTACCGAAAAAGGACGTCGCGGCGGCGAGCGGCTTCTACAGTCTCACTCGGCAGCTCGGCGGCAGCGTGGGCGTGGCTCTTCTCTCGACCCTCTTGAGCCAGCGGCAGCAGTTCCACCGGAACGTGCTCATCGAAAAGATCGTGCCGAGTGACTCGCTCACCATGGACCGCATCTCGGCCTTCACTCAGAGCTTCCTGGCGAAAGGGTTCCCGTTCGAAGAGGCTCGCCAAAAGGCCATGAGCCTCCTCGATCACACCGTAGACATCCAGGCGATGGTCATGGCATTCGCCGACACGTTCTCCGCAACGGCCGTGCTCGTCTTCCTTGCGATGCCCCTCGTCTTGTTGATGCCGAAGCCCGATCTGAAAAACGCGAAGGCCGCTGCCGAAGCGCACTGAAGGGCGCGCGAGCGCCGACTCGCGCGCGGCCGGATCATTCGGCGAGGCGCGGCCGCTATTGACGATCCGCGTGGCCGCGCGTCGTCGAATCGACGTCCGTGCCCGTCGTGTCGATCACGTCGTCGTCGGTCTCGACGCGTTGCCGCGCCGCGCCCGTCACGTCCGAGGCGTCGACGCGCACTCCTGAAGGCCGAGGCGGTTCGGACGACGCGCGGGGTCCCTCAATCAAGTAGCGCCGCGCGTCGCGCATCGATTCGTGAGCGCGGCCAGCCGCCTCGCGCACGCGGAGGGCGGCCGATCGGAGCGCGGGTCCGAACAAGATCGACAGCACGGTGAGCGCGAGCGGCACGGCGAAACCGACCGCCACCGCGACCACGAGCATGGCCACATTGAGGCCGAGTAGCGCGAATAGTAGCGGCGGACCCCGGAGCGGACCGCGTCGGCGCCTCCGTCGTGCACGCTTCTGCTCGCGCCTGGCGTCGCGCTCGGCGCGGCGTCGAGCATGTCGCGATTGTTCGTAGTGCGCGTACGGTTCCCACGCCCTCGCCGTGACGTCCCGGGCGAACTGTTCCCAGTCCACCGGGTTACCGCCCCAGGGGTTGTCGTGGCGGCGACTCTGCCCGGCGCGATCGCCGGCGTTCGGCCTCGTTTCATTCCGGCTGGAAGGGGCCGGGCGGCTCGCCCGCGCGCTCGCGAGCGACGCGAGTAACGGGCGAATGCTCGAGGCGCGGCGGTCGGGGTCGGGATCGAGCATCTTCTCGAGCACCCGGCGGAGCTCGGGTTCGATGCTCGGTCCCAGCGCGGCGCGCACGTCGATCGCGAGCCCGCGGTGCGGCAGGTTCTCGGGCTCCACGCCGGTGAGCATGCGGAGCGCCGTCGCGCCGACAGAGTAGACGTCGGAAGCTGGCAAGGCGCGTCCCTGGAATTGCTCGGTCGCCATGTAGCCGAACGTGCCGACCACGGTGCTTCCGCCCTCGGGCTTCAGGCGATCGCGCACCGCGCCGAAGTCGACGAACGCGAACGACCCGTCCGGTCGCTGAAGGACGTTTTTCGGATTGATGTCGCGATGAATGACCGGCGGCGAGCGTCCATGGAGGTAGTCGAGCAGTGTGGCTGCATCTCCGAGGAAGCGAACGACGTCGGCAGTCGAGAATCGTGCACCGCGCTTCGCTATCGAAGCGAGCGTCTCTCCTTCTATCTTCTCCATCACGAGGTAGAGCGCGCCCGCTTCCTCGAAGTGGTCGACGTGACGAGGTAGGGCGGGGTGCGACAGCGAAGCAAGAACGTTCGCTTCGCGCTCGGCGAGGTCGACGTCCTTCCACGATTTGGCGCCCTTCACGCTGAAGCGCTTGATCGCCACCGGTTGACCGTTCGAGCGATCGACGCCGTCGAACGTCGTTCCCTGCGCTCCCTCGCCGAGGGTGCCGACGATCTCGTAGCGACCGTCTCGAAGAAGCTCGCCCGACATGCCCACTTCCTACCACGGACTCGCCCTCGCAGACTTTGCGAGGTGAGTACGCCAAGCTCCGGCAGTGATTGCATAGCGGGGCACACTGAATCACGATGGAAGGATGGTCTTCTTTGCGCAGAAGCTCGAGCGCCCCTCGCATGGGTCGAGGCGTTGGCGATCCCTCGAGGTCCTTGCTCTCGTCGTATTGTCGTTCGTCAGTGGATGTTCGCAGAACAACGGTGATCTTCCGCCGCTTCCCTCGGGCGGATTCACGCCGACGCCGATAGCGGGATCGTGCAGGATTCCTGGGCCCGGTTGCTCGTGCAGCACGGAAGGCGAGACGCAAGATTGCGGTGAAGCGATCCGCAAGAGTGAAGGCACGGTAGATTGCAGCGTCGGCACGATGCAGTGCACCGGCGGGGTTTGGGGAAGCTGCTCCGTCGACGGCGTGGTCACGCGCGACACCAACAATCTGCTCGAGTCGCTTCGCCCCGAAGCGCTCGGGAAGTCATCGGCGTGTCTCGACGATCCGTGCAACCCCTATTGCTACAACTATATCGACACGGCAGTTGGGTTGAAGCTTCCCGACGGCGGCATCGGCGAGAGCGCCGACGGCGGTCTCGTCCTTCAACCGCACCAGCGCATCGTGAAGGCCACCGGTACCGGAACGGGTACGACGAACGCCTGCGTGGGGCTTCAGGTCATCCCGGCGACGCAGACGGTCACCGTGACGGACATCAATCCGGTGACGTATCCGCTCGGCGAGTATTTCAACGCGGAGAACTACACCTCGTCGGGCAAGCCCACCAGCATTCCGACGACGCAAACTCCCGCGGGCACGCGTAACGATCCGAACATCGACTTCAACTGGTCGAGCGGCGCGCCCGGCGTGGGCGGCCTCGGCACGACGAACTTTTCCGTGCGTTGGACCGGCGTCATCATCCCGACCACGACGGACAACTACAAGTTCACCTTGAGCTCCGACGACGGCAGCCGCATGTGGCTCAGCGGTACGCTCATCATCGACAAGTGGGTCACGCAAGGGGTGACCCCGACGACGTCCGCGTCGATACACCTCGTCGCCGGGCAGAAGTACGACTTCAGGGTCGAATATTTCCAGGCGACCGGCGGCGACGAGGTGCACCTCGCGTGGTCGTCGAGCACCTTCACCAATCAGATCATCCCCTCGACGAACCTCGGACCGCCCTCGTCGTCGGCGCCGCCGATCACGGTTTCTCCCGCGACGGTCACGTACACCGCGAACGCGCTCCCCGCGGCGCACTGCGGGACGAACGTGACGGCGGCCTGGACGCTCGACAAGCTGTCGACGGCGACGATCGACAACACCGGCCTGTTCCAGGTCGTGTCCCCGGTTGCCGGCACGCTCAACGTGAAGGGCATTGCCGGAACTCTCTTCAACACGGCTCCCGTCAACGTGGTGGTCGCAGTCGTCGACACGCGGAACGCGCCTGCCGGCATCACCGCATCCACGTTCACGAGCAGCACCACGTCGGCCGATTCCACGCTGACCGTGCTCTATCCGTACGCGAACACCGTGTTCCCGGTGGGTACCGCGCCGCCGCTCATTCAATGGAGCAACGGCGGGGTCGCCGCGACGGCCGTGAAGGTCGGGCTTCGCTATCCCGCGACGGGCACGCCGTCCTTCTCCTGGGACGAGGTCATCGCCGAAGGAACGACGCCCCAAGCGACAATCCCGGCCGCCGTCTGGTCCGCGTTCGAGCAAACCGCGAAGGGCTCGACCGGTGCCTACGTCGTTCAGCGCTACGTCGCCGGCGCACTCATGAGCTCCGTCGTGCGGCCCATCAAGTTTTCCACCGCGCCACTCCGCGGGCGCATCGTGTACACGGAATACCTTCGCTCGCCGCAAGCAGCGACGATCCGCTCGGTCGACCCGAGCGGCGCCGCGAGCGCGACCGCCGTGTTCACCAACGGCTGCCCCGTGTGCCACTCGATGTCCGCGAACGGCGCGATGTTCGCGACGTCGAAGCGCTCGTACAGCACCAACGGCGGCATCTCGAGCATCTCCGCGAGCGGCACGTTCACGAACCTCTTCGACGTGCCGAGCGATGCGCAGTACCAGGTGGGCACCAACGACTGGCGTGGCTTCGCCTGGGCGCCGTTGTCGCCCGACGGCCAATTCCTGCTCTACGCGAGCAATTTCTGGGGCAACACCGCGCAGACCGTGGTGGGTATCGACGGGAGCCACAACGTCAGCATTCCCGTGACCTACCAATCCGCCGGAACCGGCCTCGGTCTCTACGGCCAGTACTATTCCGGCACCGCGTTCGCCGGGACGCCCTGGGTTCGCACCGATCCATTCATCAACTTCGCCTGGGGCAGCAGCAGCCCCGGCGGGCCGACTCCTTCTACGAACTACTCCGTGAAGTGGACCGGACAGCTCCAAGCGCTGTTCACGGAAACGGTCACCTTCACCATCACGAGCACGGACGCTTTCAAGCTCGTTCTCGGCGGCACCACGGTGATCGATCAATCGGCGTGGGCGGGCTCCACGACGGCGACGGCTTATACCGGGACGGCCAATCTCGTCGCCGGCCAGTACTACAACATCACGCTGACCGACGTGCACACGACGGGCACGCAATCCATCAAGATGCAGTGGGGTGGCACGCTGACCCCGACCACCGTCGTCCCTGCCGAGCAGCTCTATTCGAACACCCAGCAGTACGGTCTCCTCGCGAGCTACTACAACAACACGACGTTCACCGGCTCGGCGATCTCGCGCATCGAGCCCACCGCGGGCGTGAACTGGGGCTCCTACGGACCGGATCCGACCCTCGGAGTGGACAATTTCAGCGACGTCTGGACCGGCCAGCTCGAGGCCCCGTACACCGGCACGTACACGTTCTACATCGCGAACGACGACACCGGGCACGTCGAGGTGAACAACACCGTCGTCTGCGACACGGCGACCGCGCACACGGTCGCGTCTCCGCTCACGTGTGCCACGACGCTGAACCTCACCGCCGGGCAGAAATACCCGCTGAAGATGACGCACGTAGAGACGTCGAGCACGGCGATGCTCCTCTTCTATTGGTCGGTGAAGAGCGGGGCGACCGTGCTTCTCGCGAAAGAGTTCGTGCCGATGGAGCACCTCTACCCGCCGACCTCGTACGTCGCGCCGACGAACGGTCTCACCGCGACCTACTACGGCGGCGGGAAGAACTTCAACCGGACGCTCTCCGCCGTGGGCTCGCAGGTCGCGAACGGCACGGTGAAGGCATTCACGCGCATCGACCCGACGATCGACTTCAACTGGGGCGCAGCCCCGCCGATGAGCGGCACGTTCGGCTCGAACTCCGCGTGGAACCCGACGACGACGTCGTGGAGCGCGCGCTGGACGGGTCAGGTACTCGCGCCGTGCACCGGGACCTACGAATTCCGGGCGATCCACGACGACTACGCGCGCATTTACGTCGGCACGACGCGCGTGGTCTCGAACGTCTCGAGCATATCGACCGACACCGGCGCGATCTGGCTCAACGGCGGACAGAGATACGACATCAAGGTCGACTACCAGCAAACCGCGACCAATGCGTCGATCGACATTCAGTGGAGTCCGCCGACCTCGTGCAACTCGAGCGGCGCGTTCGTCGACATTCCGACGGCGAACCTCTTCCCGAGCCCGTACAACTCGTACGCCGGCGTCACCCGCGACGGTGGCGACGACTCGAACGGGTACAACTACAACGTCTTCTCGATGACCGCGAGCACGACTGCGGCCACCGACGTCACCGCCAACTCCAAGGGCAACTGGGGACTCGAAGGCGCGACCATGATGGTGCCGGCCTTCTCGCCGGACTCGACGAAGCTCGCGTACATCAGCGGCGACGAATCGGACGGCGCGGGCTGGCGCAAGGGCATCGGCATGTTCGACTATGATCAGCCGAACCAGGTCTTCAAGAACCGACGACTGATCACCAGCACGTTTCCCTCCGGCAACGTGATGCGTTGGCCGACGTTCGAGGGCGACTCACACAGCCTCGTCGTGAGCAACACGCCGCCCGGGTCGTATTGCTGCATCAACAGCTGGACCCACTACGGCTTCATGGGCCCGACCGACTACTACGAAACACCGGGTTGGCTCACGTCGATCGACACCACCGCCACGACGCCCACGGCCGTGCCGCTCGCGAACCTGAATGTCGGCGAGCGCACGCTCGACGCGAACAAGTCGTTCCAACCGACGATGCTCCCGGTCTCCGCGGGTGGTTATCGATGGGTGGTGTTCACGAGCACGCGCCCCTACGGCAACACCCTGAACCTCACCGATCAACAAGATTACTCGAACCCCTCGAGCTTCTCGCCGATGCTCGTTCCCTCGAGCGTGCAGAGCATGCTCTGGGTCGCCGCCATCGACGACACGCCGAGCGCGGGCGTCGATCGGAGTCACCCTGCGTACTTCTTACCGGATCAGCATTACTCATCGACGCCGGCGACGGGCTACGTCAACGAGCGCGGTTTCTGGACGCTCGACCCCTGTACGGCGAGCGGCGGCTCGTGCATCGCCGACGACGACTGCTGCGGCGGCACCGGCACGTCACCCACCGCGACGTGTCGCATCGATCTGCCGCTCACGAGTGTCGTCACTCGCCATTGCGCGGGCTTGCCCTCACCGACGAGCTGCGCGCCGGTCGGCGCGTTCTGCCAGGTCGACGGCGATTGCTGCGGCGGCACGAGCTGCGTCGCGCAGCAGTGCTACGTGCCGCCCCCGACGCCCACGTACCAACAAACCTACTTCGTTCCGGGCAATTTCACGCGGCTCTATCAGGCGGTTTGTCCTGCGGGCACGACGTCGCAATGGGACTTCGTGTTCTGGACCGGGGTCGCGCCGTCGACCTCGTACGTCGAGTTTTACGTGCAACCGGGCCAGACCTCGACGGGGTTCGCCAAGCTCCCCGTCGTGCCGACGGCGGTCACCACGTCCGGAGTCGTGTCGATCGGTCGCTTCGATTCGACGTGGACCGGCCCGCAAGATCTCGACGTGTTCACACCGCTCAGCGCGGCGGGCCAGTCGCTCGTGAACTCACCGTATCTGTACCTCACGATACGGCTCTCACCGGCGGCCGATCAGCTTTCCACGCCGTCGCTTTCGAATTGGAAAGTCTCCTATAGCTGCGTACCCTCGGAATGATCATGGCTCGCCCTCTTGCTTCGCTTCTGCTTTCTGGTTGGGGCGCCCTGATCGTGCTCGGTTGCGGCGGCGGTTCGTCGCCGCCGTTCCTCGATGAGCCGGACGCGGCCGGCGGTTCTCACCCCGAAAAAGACGCCGGTCACGACTCGGGCAACGCGGGCAGCGGCGGTGCCGGCGGCACGTCGCCGACCGACGGTGGCGGCACGACGGAAGCGTCGACTGACGCCTCCATGGATGCGCCGTCGGACGCAAGCACGCTCCCCGACGTCAAAGCCGTCGACGTCGACTACGACGCGCTCAAGCCCGCGAAGGCCGCGTGTTCACCGACCGGCAAATGGTCGTCGTCCTCGGTGCCGCTCGGGTTCGGGCCCGGCGCGCGCTTGCTCGCGATCACGCCGAGCGAAACCACGGTCGTGTTCTCGCGAACCACCGGCGGCGGGACGGCTTATTACTACGCCGACCGCGCATCGGCCGCGGCCGCCTTCGGCACTCCCCGAGTGATCGACCCGTTCGCGAACCTCGATCCGTCGCAGGGGTTCGCGCTCAGCGCCGATGGGCTCGTCTTGATCGGCGCTCGCGACACCCACGTCGGCTTCGCGCAGATCGCGCGGCACACGCTCGCAGATCCATTCGTCGGTAGTGGTCGAGTTCGCGTCGTACCACCGCCGCCCGGGACGACGGCGAACCTCGATGGCTCCGTGGCCGCCTCCGACGCGGGCGCACCCGCCGTCGACGCGGGCGATCTCGACGCCTCGGTTGCCGTCGCGGACGAAGCGCCGTTCGCGACGTTCAACGTCTTCGCGATCCAGGCCGGCGAGCTCGACAGCGCGCCGGTCGTTTCCGAGAACGGAGCGACGCTCTACTACCACACCGACATTTTCGGATACGCGAGCGTCAAGACCGCGACCAAGACGAGCGGCAGCTGGGGCGACTCGCAATACCTCAGCGCGACCCTCTTCTCGAGCGGGTCCACGGGTTACCAGTTGCCGACCGGTATCTCCTCGGACGAGCTCACGCTGTACTTCCTCGACACCGCCACACCCGCCGAAAAGGCCGCGTCGCGCGACGTCCCCGGGATCCCCTTCGACACCGCCGTCACCATCGGCGCGTTCCCCGACGCGAAACCCAACGCCGCCTGTACCCGCCTCTACTTCACCGCGAGCGGCGACGTCGCGTACGCATCCGGCCTCTGATCGAGCCGTTTCGGCGCCATTCCCGCCCCGAACCGACGCTCCCCGCTCCCTCCCGAGCCGCCCTTCACGCCGCCGTTCGTCGTGCTTGACGTCGCGAACCGCGCGGCTAGTCTCCCGCCCCGATTCCAGAGTAGCTCAGTTGGTAGAGCAGGCGGCTGTTAACCGCCGGGTCGCTGGTTCGAGTCCAGCCTCTGGAGCCAACTGCGCGAGGTGCGAAGCACTCGCGCGAGTTCGCCTGGACTCGGAGCCTGCGGCCACGCGAGCAGAGCTCGCGTGAAGCCTTGACTGGGCGAGTCCAGCCTCTGGAGCCAACTGCTCGACCAAGTCGAGCCAAGTCGCCTGGACTCGGAGCCTGCGGCCACGGGAGCTTCGTTCGCGTGAAGCCTTGGCCGGGCGAGTCCAGCCTCGGGAACCAACGGCACGGAACCACACGGTTCTGTTCGGCACCTGCCGCTGAAGGCAACAAGACCCGCAGACGTCCTCTGGCGACGGCTGCGTCAAACCGCACGCGATGAGTAGCCCGCTCGGTTTCGCCCTAATGCAACGAGGGAAGGTTCGTGATGACGGAGCCAAGCCGGTCGCGTCGAGGGAGCGCTACGTGGTCGAAGTTCAGCGCGCACGCTGTCGGCATTCCGTCGTCGGTCGTGAGAACGATCTCGGTCGCGATTCCGCGGAGCGTTCCAGCCTTCGCCTTCCCAGGCCAGAGATGCTTCGTCGTCGCCGCAGCTTCGTCAGTGCTCGCATGATCTGCGTCACTCTCGCGCGCGAAATTCCCTCATCTCGGCCCGCGGCGAGCCCTCGCCCGCGTTCCCGACGAGCGTTGGCCCCGCCGCTGGAGCGTTTCCTCGGCGCGCGATGCAGGGGCGCTCCGCGGTGTCAGACCGCGAACGACGACGCGTCTTCTTGAACTCCGCATGGTAGAGCGTTACCCTCGCGTTTCTGATCGCGGAGGAGTGGTGGAAATGCCGGTAAATTCCAGCTCGCCGAGCGCTTTGCGGCCGAACTCGAAGCGTCACAAAAGAAAGACGAACCGTTGAGCAAAACAACCGGAGTCGGCAAGAAGGCTCTTCTGGCGGGCTACCGAACGTTCATGGGGCTATTCGGATCGTTTGCGGATCGTGGGTACCTGGACCCCAATGTCCCGACTCCGGAGTTCGACTATTTTCAACACCTGGTCGATGTTGGAAATCACGAGGGAGCTAAGGATTCTCGAGATTGGGAGCCGCGAGGTAACCGGCAAATCGAATGCTCGTGAACGATTTTCGAAGGCTGAATACGTCGGTTTTGATTTTCATCCAGGGGCGAACGTGGATGTCGTCGGCGACGCTCACAAGTTGTCCCAGTATTTCGACGCTCAACACTTCGACGTCATCTATTCAGTCGCAGTGTTCGAACACTTCGCCATGCCGTGGGTCGTCGCCACCGAGATCGCAAAATTGCTGAAGGTTGGGGGCACGGTGCTCGTCGCGACGCACTTTTCCTTTGGGTCCCATGAAAGACCTTGGCACTTCTTTCAGTTCAGCGACAATGGAACTCAAGGTGCTGTTTTCCCCGGCTCTGGGTTTCGAATGCCTACAGGCGGGCGCTTCGAACCCCATCGTCGGAAGGTTCTCGAAGCTCGCGCACGATAGTCTGAGATTCCGACCCGTGAAGGGGCTCTACTGCGGCAGCGAATTTCTGGGGCGCAAGACGAGGGAAGTCGAGCATTTCAATTGGAGCGATATCAACATGGACGAAGTCGTGGGAGGGACGAAGTATCCTGAACCAGTCGAGGGGCGCGCTGCCAAGTAAGCGCGGCTTCCCGGCGGCCCCCGACGAACCCCCAAGTGTCTTACCTGCAGGGACAAACCCGTAACGGCTTCTAGTCAGGTACCGGCGCGATGTTCGCGGGTCGCGAACCATCTCGCCGCGGCTCGGGTGACTTCCTCGGGTCGGGGAGTCGTATCGCTCGCCCACGCAACGAACCCGTCGGGACGCACCAGCAATGCGCTGAGGCCCAGGCGATCCTTGGCGTCGCTAGCCACGTACCTAACCTGGTCGCCCCAAACGCCATCGAGCGCTTCGAGCGACGCCCGCCGGCCGAAGTCCAACAGCAAACCGTTTCCATCTCGGAGCAGGGCGCCAAGTCGCGTTCCGTCCTCCAGCTCGAAGTCGGGGCAGCTGCGGCCGACCAGCGGGTGTCCATCTCCGAGGTCGTAGCGGAGCGACACACCCCAGAGACGTTCGGCGAAGTAGGTCGCGCCGTCGCGCGTATCGATGAGGTCGCGGAGGATGGATTCGAGCGCGCGCGCGTGCCGGTTAGGTTGCATCAGCGCGACCTGGGCCCGCGTCCAATCGAGGATGCGCACGCCGACCGGATGCCGCTCCGTGGTGTAGCTCTCGAGCAAGCCATCGGGGGCATCGCCGCGGACGGTTGCTGCGAGCTTCCACCCGAGGTTCATTGCGTCTCCGAGTCCAAGGTTCAAGCCTTGCCCGCCTAGCGGTGAATGAATGTGAGCGGCGTCGCCCGCCAGCAGCACTCTTCCCTTGCGGTAGGTCGTTGCTTGCTGCGCGCGGTCGGTCCAGGTCGTGGCGAGGTTCAACGCGTTGAGGGTCACGTCGGTGCAGGACACGCGTCGTAAGACCGCTTGCACGTGCTCGCAGGTGACGGGCTGGGTGCGATGAAATGCGCCGCGGTCGAAGTCGGCAATCGCGACCACTCCTGGCTGCCACTGAGTGTACATGCCTGTCGGCGTGTAGTGACGGCCGAGAGGGAGTTTCTCAGGGTCGGCGATTTCGACTTGGACCGAATATCCCGTGAACTCCGGCTCGGTCCCAACGAACTCGAAGCCCCCCTGCTTGCGAACCGTGCTGCGGCCGCCGTCGCAACCCACGAGAAAGCGCGCGCGAAGGCGCTGCTCGCCGGTGCTGACGGTGACTTCATCGTTCGAAGCCGCGAAGGCTTCGACGCCGTGGCCGCGCTGGATCTCGACTCCGACGGAGAGGGCGTGAGTAGCGAGGACGCGCTCGAGATGCTCCATTTCGCGACCCAATAGGGCGTCGGCCGGGCCCGGTAGTCGGTACGTCCAGCGCGACGCATCGATGTTGCTGTAGTCAAATTGGATGCCCGCGAAGTGCCCGGCCGGACCGCGGCGCGGTGATCCGGACGCCATGGATCCAGGTCTCGGCTGACCAGGAGCATCACCGTCGGCACGAGGTTGCGACGCGATTCGCTCGAGGAGGCCGCGCCGATAGAACGCTTCGATGCTTGGACCCCAGAGTCCTCGCATTCCAAACGGGACCCGTTTCAGAGGCGAATGCGGATCCTCCAATTGTTCGAGCACCAGCACGGAGCACTTCGCGAGTCGCAGCTCGCAGGCCAGGAACAGGCCTACTGGGCCGGCCCCCGCGATGATCACGTCGTAGACCAAGGTGTCCTCTCGGCTCAGGTGTTGGTCCGGGCCTACGCTAGCGTATCAATTGCGGTTCGCTCGGTCCAAGGATGCATCTTCATGACTCGGAGCCTCCGGCCACGCGAGTAGAGCTCGACCGCGCCGGTCGACAGCAACGCTACTGAGGCGAGAGCCGACCGATGTAGAGCCCCTGAGTGGGCCCAGTCGGGAGGAGGCGTGAGTTCACGGTCACGACGAACCAGACGCTGCCGTCCGGCGCCCACGACGGCGAAGTCGGCTCGAACACGAACTCCAACCCTGCGAACGGCGGAGGGCCGGTGAGCTCGTGCGTGTCCACGGAGCCCGTCACGACGTCGAGCGTGCCCACGGCGCCCAGGTATTCTTGCGAGCCTACCGCAAGGCCCGTGAAAGCGATGTGTCCGGGTTTCGCAGTGAGGCCGAGGACGTGGGCGGCGATCGAGAAATCCGTCGGGGCAACCCCGGAGTTCAATCTTCGGATCGTGGAGTGAGCATCGCCAAGCTCGTCGAGGGCCATCCAGAGCGTGCCCGAAGGATCCACCGAGAGCGCCGAGGGTGCGGCGTCGCTGGCGTGCCGGATGGCCCCGTCCGCACCGACGCGATCGACTTCGGAGAAGTAGCCGCCGTCGGTCGCTTTGCCGATGGCGGCCAATGCGATGCCTCCGTTCGGATCGGTGCACGTCGCGGTGAGTGTGATCGCCGATGGAACCGGAAACTCGGCGACCCCGCCGGCGGTCGTGAGCCGCCCGACGCTCGAGTTGGCGCTTACCGTGAACCAGAGGTTGCCATCCCCGCCCTCCACCAGCGACCCGGGAGGGTCCGGCAAGTCGAATTGACGGAGCTCGCCGGACGGCGTGATGCGTGCGATACGCGAGCCGTCGAGGAACCAGAGGTTGCCGTCGGAGCCGTTCACGATGGGGCCGAGCGGAGTCGCCGGGTCGTTCGCCGGCACGGCGAATCGACTGATGCGCCCCGTTGGACTCAAGCGCCCGACGAACGAACCTGGTACCGAGCTCTTGGGTAGTGCCCCGCTCGCCAAAGTGGCCGTGAACCAGACGTCGCCGTCCGGTCCTACGGTGAATCCGCCGATCCCGCGCTCGTCGCAGAGAGAAGAGGGTTCGAAATACGTGATTCGCCCGTCGCTTTGTTGGGGAGCGCCGCCGTCGGCGAGATCGTCTAGCGCGCACGGAACCGTCGCCGCGTCGTTCGGCGACGCGCCTCCGTCGTAGCCACTTCCGGAGTCGCGCGGCCCGGCGTCCGCGAGCGACGCGTCCCGAGATCCGTTCGGGTGTCCCGAGTCTTGCGCGGCGGCATCCTGATGCTCGCCGGATCCACCGGTCTCCGACGGCTTGGAAACGTTCGGTGCGCCCCCGTTCTCGGAACGACCCCCGCCTCCGAAGGCGCTGCCCGCACCGGAAGCGCCGGCCAAGCCTCCCGACGCGAGCGCGCCGGCGTCCGACGCACCGGAGCGTGTTTCACCGCAGCCCATGGCCGCGAGCGCAACGACGACGACCGCGAAGCGACGCGAACCCTGCGCGGCGGACCAAGCGCGAAGCCCACGGTTTGGTATCCCCATGCTCTGCATCGGACCCTGCTCTCCCGCGCCGTCCTTTCGCTTAGCATCGAGCGGGGCGCGACGAGGAGAGATCGCGAGGTGAAAGACGATCGCGCCGTCACGTTCGCCGAACATGGCCCCGGATGTCGTCGCATCGAGGCCACGCGTGTCCGTGATTCACTTAGAACCGGTGGAACGTCGCGAACTCCTCGCTCGAATTGCTACCCGCCGGTCACGGCAAGGGTCGACGGTCGGGAAGGGCCTCGGCCAGGATGGCTACGATGCGCGGTCGCGCGCGGCGTGCGTAGAGCACCGTCCAGAGAATCACGGCCAATACCGTGCTGTAAAAGACGAGCGGCCCCGCGACGAGCATCGCCGTCGTCGACAGACTGAAGACCAGCGCGATTCGGTTCTCACGTTCGGCGAGGCCCACTCACCAATACGCCGACGGCGCGTACTAGAATGCGCCGATGTTCGTTCCGCCGTTCGCGATGACCGGCCTCACGACGCGCGGGGGACTCTCGAATTGGACGTTCTTTTTCTTTCCGCGCGAGGTCGTGCTCTGCGACACCGGGGTCGGGCCGGCGCTGAAGGCGGGCTTCGGCGCGGGGCTCCGCCATCACGGCGCCCTCGGCGCCGTCGCTGCTGCGCTCGTCGGCGAAAACTACGGGCCCCAACAAGGCGAGTACTACGCCGTCGAACACTTTTGCGCCGAGCTCGAGCGCGATGCGAAGAGGGTCCTCCGAGTGAACGACGCAGACGTCCGTCACGTGCGGCTTCATTTGCGTGCGCTGGCGCATCAATTCTTCATGAACGTTGCCCCGGGCCTTGTGCCAGAGAAGTTCACGGCCATGAATCGCGGCGAGTCGATCGCGAGCATCGACCTTCTTCGCGAGCGATTCGGGAGCCGTTTCGAGCTCTCGAAAACCGGGGTCTACGCCTTCTTCGATCGTTACGCTCCGATCCTCATGCGTTGAGGGATTCGCGCGGGCGTTCGAAAAGGGCGGTCAGCACCCTCCGGTACTGCATCGCGCCGCATCCGGAATTCGACGCCCCGGGCAAAACGCTGCTCGTCACCTGGATGGATGCGAATCAGGTCGTTGCAATTCGCGTGACCTGGAAGTAATCGCTCGGATCAGCGAGCGCACCGCTAGCGACAGCACGGCGAGCAGACACGCCGCATAGCCGACGAACTTCGCGGCGGTGAGCACACCGGCGAGCGACGCGACGGTCGCGTTCTCGTTCGGAAACGTCGCGACGAGCACCCCGCAGGCGATATTTTCGGCGTAGTCGAGCCCCAGCGTCACCCACGGCAAGAAGCGCCAGCGTCCGCCGAGCCATGCGCGAAAGAAGAGCGCCAGCGTGAGCGGGAAGAGCACGTCGAACGTGCCGAGCAGGATCGCGTATTGGTGGCGGCCGTCGTGACCGAGCAGCGCGAGCGCGCGGTGGGCCCGCGCTGGGTCGGGCAAGGGCAGCATGTCGAGAATGCCGAGGCCACCGGTGAGCCGACGGAAATACGGGACCGAGCCGACGAAGTCGAAGCCGTTCTCGACGATGAACGCGCCGACCGCGAGCGCCGTCACGAGTGCCCGTTTCACGCGGCCTCCCAGCGCGCGATGCTCGCCGGTAGCCCGGTCTCGATCGTTGGGTAGCGGAGCGTGAATCCCGTCGAGAACAAGGCCGAGGCGTCCGTGGGGACGTCACGCGAGAACGACGACGCCGCGACCGAACCGGCAACGAGCGAGGCGAGCCAGCGTGGCACCGCGCGTGGCGCAGGCCCTCCGAGCAATTTCGCTCCCAGCTCGAGCAGCGCGCGCTGCGTGGTGGCCGTGCCGTCGGTGACGATCCACGGGTGCGCGCGAAGCTGCGATTCGTCGAGTGCAGCAAGGTGAATCATCGCGCGCGCCGCGTCCTCGACGTGAATCAACGGAAGCCGATTCGCGCCGTTGCCGATGATGGGCAGCCGCCCCTTCGCGAGCTGCGGAAACACCATCGCCGCGAATGCCTTCCCCGGTCCGTAGACCGTGCCCAGATGCAGCGACGCGAACGGCGTCCCGGACGCGACCACCTCGCCGCGCACGCGCGCGCCGATGCAGGCGAAGCCCTTGGGCTTCAGGGCGAACGGCGAGCGGTGGCCAATCACGTCGCCTTCCAAGTCGTCGGTGCCGCTGACGGAGAAGAGCAGGGCGCCGCGCGGCAACGCCGAAAGCACCGAGTGCGTGACGCCGACGCGGTACTCGGCAGCGCGGGCAAGTGCCGCGTGACTCAACCGAGCGGGAAGCTTCGGCTGAACGAGATCGATGACCACCTTGGCGACCGGGATCTCCGGCGGGGCCGTCACCTGCACGCCCCGTCGCCGGAGCAGTTGTGCTTGCGCTTCGGTGCGAGCCCACGCGCCGACCGACAGACCGGCCTCGAGCGCCGCGTCGATCGTAGCGGCCCCCACGAAACCCGAAGCTCCTAGGACGAATACATCGAACACATTGGATGATTGGGTGAGCATTTGCTAACTCCTGGGACAAAAAAAGGGTCACGACCCGAGCATCTTGAAAATCAGCGCCTCGAGCTGAGGGGCGGCATCCACGGCCGGCCCCTTCCACTCCCCGAAGGCGTGCATGCGGGCGAACTGCCCGAAGAGGCCCCAGAAGGCCGCGACGAGCAGCGTCGGCTCGATCGCCTTCGTCACTTCGCCGTCTTCGAAGAATCGCATCGTGAGGCCGATGAGCGAGTGGCGCCGCGTCGCCGGCGATAATCGCCGCCAGTAGTGGCGAAGCTCCTCGTTCACGAACAGGACGGCGTCGGGCGACTCGTCGAGCAGGGCGAGAATGCCGACGACGAGCCGCCTCAGCCGCTCGCGAAACGTGCCGCCCCCAGCGAGCGCAACCGTCGCCTCACGGACCATTCGGAGGTAGCAGCGCTCGAAGAGGTGCAGCGCCAGCGCGTCTTTTCCGTCGAAGTACTTGAAGAGCACGGGGTTGGTGAACCCGGCTTCCTCGGCCACCGCCCGGATGCTCGACTCTCGAACGCCGTCGCGCGCGAAGAGCTTCAGCGCCGCCTTGAGCAACTCCTGCTTCGACGGCGGGTCGGTCGGCTCGACGTAAAAGGGCAGGGTGGTCACGGGGTATAGTTAGCGTATGCTAACCGAATCGTCAAGACCCGTTCGCGCCGATCGATTCGTGTCCAGGTTGCCGTGGTCTTTCCGGCCCGCGAGCTCACACCTTGATCGACAGCTCGACGTCCTCGGCGAACGGAACCGAGACGTAACCACCGTTCGGGGAGCGGACGCGGGCGATGTAGTCGGGGCTCGCGTCGGCGTTGTCGGCGACGAGGCACGCTCCTGGGCGGAGGCGCGGCGCGACGAGGTCCAAAATTCGGGGATAGAGCGCCTTGTGCCCGTCGAGGAGCACCACGTCGATGGACTCGGGGAGATCGCGCGCGAGGGTTTCGAGCGCGTCGCCTTCGCGAATGTCGACCAGATCGGCGAGCCCGGCGTCGTCGAGGTTCTTGCGCGCTCGGGCGGCCTTGGTCGACTCGAGCTCGCTTCCGATCAAGCGACCCCCGCCGTTGTCGCGGAGGGCGGCGGCGAGGTGAATCGTGGAGACGCCGAACGATGTGCCGAACTCGACGATGGCGCGCGCCCGCGTCGCTCGCGCGAGCATGTACAAGAGCCGCGCCGTTTCGGGCGACACGGCCATGTAGAGCTCTTTCGCGCGGCCGTAGAACTCGCGATAGTCGGAGTTGGGGTTCGACATGCGCGCGGCTCGCTCTTCGGGCGACAGGGCGCCGAACATCTGACGGAGTTTTTCGTTACTGGCGTCTGCTTCGGCGAAGAGGCGCGTCACGAGCGCGGCGACGGGCGCGGTGGTCAAGGTGTCGAGGTGCGGATTCTTCGGTTCGTTCATGGGTTCTTCCGGGGTGTTCTTCCGAGGCGTCGATTGATGAAGAACAAAATACGAATTAATATTCGCATTCGCAATTCGCGTTTGGAAACGCCCTATGCCGAAGCGTCCATCCCCGGTCACTGCTCCCCGAAAATTGCCGGTCCAGGCGCGTTCGACGCAGCTCGTCGCCGACATTCTCGAGGCCGCGATTCGCGTTCTCCGGCGCGAGGGTGCCGCGCGCTTCACCACGATTCGTGTCGCGGAAGAAGCCGGCGTGAGCGTCGGTTCGCTCTATCAATATTTCCCGAACAAGCAGGCGATCCTGTTCCGGCTCCAGCTCGATGAGTGGGAGCAAACGGGCGCGACGATCGACGCGATCCTCGGGAACACCGCGCTTCCGGTCGCGCAGCGCTTGCGCGACACGATTCGAGCCTTCTTCCACTCCGAATGTGAAGAGGCACCGCTTCGCCTCGCGCTCGACGCCGCGGCTCCGGTCTACCGCGACGCGCCGGAGTCTCGCGCGGGGCGAAAACGCAGTCGCCGGATCGTCACGGCGTTCGTTGCCGCCGCCGCGCCGCGCGCGAACCGGCGACAGCGCGCTCTCGCTGCGGAACTTCTCTTCATGACGGTGACCGCGCTCGGCAAAGAGGTTTCGGAGCGAGCGCCCGCACGCGCACAGGTCGATGTCTGGGCCGACGCCGTCTCCGAGATGTTGAACGCGTACTTGTTGCAACTCGCGCCCCGGTCATCACGCGACGCATGACTGGCTCTCTCCGTTGAAAGGCCGAGGAATGGTCCACCGGAGCGCGCGGGTGCGCGAGGTCACGGCCCGATGAGGGACCTCGCGTCCGCCACGGCTAACGACTCTTGTTGAAAACGACTTTCATGTTCATTGACGCGCCTGACGGCATGGGTGCCCGAGCAAACGACGAGCGCCATTGGTCGTAGCCTGCGGCAGCAAGAGCTCCGACCCGCAAAGCGTCGAGACGTCGGCGCCGTTCATTGGGGTCGAGAAATCGCTCAGCCTCGAGGTCGTCGTCGCGGGCGTCGAAGACGACGGCCGCCGCAACGTTTCCCCCCGGCGCCGGGCGCGGTCACCGCGGCGCCGAAGGAGAGGTGCTCATCGAAAAAGACGTCGCGGAAGCTGCCGTTGCGGCGCGATTCGGTTCGAATGCGACGTAGACCTTTCCGAAGGAACAGATCGCTGCAATTGTTCGTTCTGTCGGAAGGCACGGTTTTGGATGGTTCTGGTGAAAGGCGAGGTATTTCGCCTTTTACAGGGGGCGGTGGCGTTGACGGATTGTCGGAACGCACCCCCGTCACGCCCCGCCCCGTTTCTCCATCCTTGAACGACGCGCAGGCCCGCCGCTTTTCACACGCCGAGCGACGCGGGCAGGTCCTCGGGGAAGATTCGATTCTCGTCGCCCACGACGATGGCGTGTTCGATCACGTTCTTGAGCTCGCGCACGTTGCCTGGCCACGCGTGGCGGACGAGGGCACTCAAGGTCGACGCGTCGAGCACCGGAACGGGTCGACCCTCGCGCCTTGCGCAATCACGCAAGAATTTCTCGGCGAGCAAACGGACGTCGAGCGGGCGCTCGCGGAGCGGCGGCACCGTGAGCGTGAACGCGGACAGCCGGTAAAAAAAGTCGGCGCGGAACGTTCCGTGCTCGATGGCGGCTTGAAGATCGCGATGAGTCGCCGACACGACGCGCACGTCGATGCGGCGACCTCCCGTCGTTCCGAGACGCCGCACCTCGCGATTTTCGAGAACGTTGAGGAGCTTCACTTGAGCGACGAGGGGCAGCTCGCCGATCTCGTCGAGAAAGAGGGTGCCGCCATGTGCGCTCTCGAAGTATCCGATTCGGTTCCGTTCGGCGCCCGTGAACGCACCGCGCACCGAACCGAAGAGCTCGTTCTCGAGGAGCGGCGCCGGTAACGCCGCGCAATTGAGGCGAACGAACGGCCCGGATGCTCTCTGGCTCGACCGGTGAATGTGCTCGGCAACGACCTCTTTTCCGACGCCCGTCTCGCCTTGAATGAGTACCGACGTGTCGACCTCGCCGAGACGCCGCGCGAGCTCGAACACCTGTAACATCCGCGGGTCACCGACGACGAAGCGCGCGATGTCGCACTCAGGTGGCATCGCGCCGTCGCGGCCGCCCGACAAGGCCGACGCGTCCGACGTTTTCTCTCGGATTTCGGAGGAGGTCGACGTTGTCATGATGCGCGGACGGGTATTGGTTATTGGTCCGCCGCGATCGCCTTTCTGAGCTTGACGAACTTTTTCGCGACTAGCGAATATCGATCGCGCTCGGGTACTTGCCGCGTTCGCCAAATAGAAACCTCCGTCGATTTCGATCAGAAACCGCACGCGGCGCTGCCAATAACAGTCGCCGGGCGACTGCGCGGCTCTCGACCTGTCGAGATGGAGGCGAAGCGGGCAATAATCCGCCCTTTTTGCAAAGATCCGGTTACGGCGTCGAATGCGCTTTCTTTCGAGATCGTGCGGGCCGGCCGTGTATGAAACGGAACGAGAAAGAGGTCAGCAAGATGAATCGCCAAATAGGATGGCTCGCGGTTGCAGTCGGGTTGGTGAGCGCAAGCGCGCTGGGTGGTTGCAGCAACAGCAACGACGGGACGAGCGGCGATAATGGGACCGGCGGTGCCGCGGGCTCGGGCGGAGACGGCATCGTGCCGGTCGGCGGCTCGGGCGGCATCGTACCGGTGGGCTCCGGCGGTTTCAGTGCCGGCGGCGCGATCGGTTCGGGCGGCGCTACGGCGGCCGCGCCCGTTCCGTGCGGTTCGACGATGTGCACCGCGCCGCCGGCGATCATCCCCGGTTTTGGCGCGACGGCGTGCTGCGTCGATCCGGCGGCAGGAACGTGTGGCACCGCGTCGCCGATCATGAACGGCGCGTGCGCCGCGCCTCCCGCGCCGGACACGCGCTGCCCGAGTACGATGAGCATGTTCGGCAACTACGCGGGGTGCTGCACCAACAACGACTGTGGTCTCGATTTGTCGTCGTTCGGGCTCGGTTGCCTCGATACCTCGAACCCGATGGTGAGCAGATTCGCCGGGAATACGACCCCGACTCATTGCGACGGAACGCCGTTCCCGGTGAACACCGGCGGGACGACTGGCGGCACCGGCGGCCGCGGCGGTGGTACCGGCGGTCGCGGAAGCGGCGGGCGTGGCACGCAGGGCGATGCGGGGCCCGGCGGCTCCAATCCCGGTGACGCCTCGACGTCGCGCGACTGAGTCCGGTTCACGCGACGATCGCGCGGGGCAAATGCCCCCGCGCGGTCCTCGCGCGCTATTTTCTTCCCTGGCACGTGGCTCTCGCTGCTATTCGAGCGCCCGAGATGGTTCGGAGCGCTCGGGCACGGCGTTGCGGGTTCGGAACGCTCGGCGTTCTCGCGGTGCTCTCGCACACTCGCGTCGGTAGCGCGATGGAGAAAGTCGAGGGGACTTCGCTCGACGTCGTGCACTCGATCGGCTCCGAGCGGTGTCCCGGCGAAGGCGTGATCGCCGACTCGCTGCGGCGCCTTCGCTCGGACGGAACGCACGCCGATACGAGCGCGCTCGCCCCGCTGCATCTCACGGTCTCGCTCAGCTCGAACATCCGTTACGCGGCGACGGTGACCGCGAGCGGTCGCAAATCGGGCGCGCGCGACTTCTCGGCGCCGGGGCCGCTCTGCGACGGCCTCGTGACGAAGGTCGTCTCGGCGCTGTCGGACTTGATGGACGCGGACACGCCGGTTTCGCCGCCGGTCGCTCCTCCGTCCGTGCCGTCGGATTCGCTCGTGGGAACCACGGCGTGGATCACCGGCGGCGCGGGCATCGACGATTCGCGTCCTCAGCACTTCGCGCTCGAACTCGTCGGTGAAGCCGAGCTCCGCGTCACGCGCTGGACGTTTGGCGCGTCGGGGTTCTGGGTGCAACCGCAGAACGTCGATGGCCCCCCCGGAGGCAGCATTGCCATCTCACTCGCGGGTGGCGGCATTCGCGGGTGCTACGCGCCGCTCAAGCGACGTCACAACGGCGAGTTCAGCCTGTGCGCCGTGACGACCCTCGGGTCCTTGCACGGCGCTGCGACGTCGTATCCGTTCAACCGCTCCGAGTACCGTCCGTGGTTTGCAATCGGCGTCGGCGCCGATCTGCGCGGCGATTTCACACCCAAGTTCGGCTGGGACATTTTCCTCGCCGGCGAAGCGCCGCTCACCCAGGACGACTTCACGATGAGCGTCAACGGAACGCCGGACGTCGTGTTTCGGACGAGCACGATCGCAGCGTCGCTGACGCTTCGTCTGACCATACGGCTTTAAGCGCGCTGCCGCCCGTGCTCGTGCGTGGCGCCATTCGACCGGCGTCGGGTTTTCTCCCGATCATGCTCTCGCAGACGGTCCGCGTGCACGTTCACCAGATCGCTTCGGGTGATGATGCCGATCGCGACGTGCGGATTTTTCCGTGAAACGACCGGCAATCGCCCGATGCCTTCGCGCGCCATGCGATCGGCGGCATCGCGGAGCGTGGCATCATCGGTGACCACGACGGGGGCGCGTCGCAGGAGATCGCGGACGTGGTCCGCCGCGACGGAATCGTCGAGTAGCTCTCGTCGCGTGATCACGCCGACGAGGTCGCCCGCGGCGTCGACGACCGGAAAGCCCTGATGACGAGCGTCGGAGGCGTCGGAGATGAGCCATTGGCGGACCGCCGGCACGTCGTCGTCCGCGTTCACGCTGACGATGGGTCGGACGCCGCGTTCGCGAACGAGGACGCTTTCGAGAAAATCGGCGCCGTATTCGCCGATCACGCGAACGCCGCGGCGCGCGATCTTCTCGGTCATGATCGTGTTTTCCATCAGGAGATGCGACACCAGGAACGCCGCCGTGCAGCCCCCGAGTAGCGGAAGGACCCCGAAGGGCGCGTGAGTGGCCTCGAACGCGAACACCACGGACGCGAGCAGCGCCCGCGATGCTCCTGCGAAGAGAGCGGCCATGCCGACGAGCGCGGCGATCCGAACGTCGACGCCAATCGCTGGGTAGCAGGCATTGGCCCACGTTCCGAGCAACGCACCGAGCCCGCCTCCGACCGTGAAGAGTGGCGCGAGCGTGCCGCCGGAGGTTCCGCTTCCGAGCGCGATGACCCACGACACGAACTTCAGCGCACACAGCACGACGACGGTCTGGAGCGCCAGAGAGCCCGACACGATGTGCTCGATGTTGTCGTAGCCGACGCCGAGCGTGTGAGGCGCAAAGTACCCGATGAGCCCGACGGGGAGCCCTCCGAGCGCAGGCCACCACATCCAGTGGATCGGCAGCCGCTCGAAGCGATCTTCCACGGCGTACACCGCTCGAGTCACCCCGACCGACACCACGCCGATCAGCGCGCCGATGAAGATGTAGGCAAGGAGTGCGGCGCCCGGCGGCGCAGACAAGTCGGGCATCGGGAACACGGGCGCGCCCCCGACGAACTCGAGTCGCACGCCGGCCGCGATCGTCGACGCGAGCGCGACCGGGATGAGCGAACGAGGGTGGTACTCGAACAGCAACAATTCGACGGCCAGAAGGACGGCAGAGAGCGGGCTTCCGAACGTCGCCGCCATTCCTGCCGCGGCCCCCGCGGCGAGCAGCGTCTTTCGTTCGAGGGCCGTCGTCGCGAGCACCTGACCGAGCAGGGAACCCAGAGCTCCACCCGTCGCGATGATCGGACCCTCTGCGCCGAACGGGCCGCCCGTGCCGATCGAGATCGCCGCCGAGAGCGGCTTCAAAAAGGTGAGGCGAGCCGGGATGCGGCTTTGATTGGTGAGCACTTGCTCCATCGCTTCGGGGATGCCGTGACCGCGAATCGCCTGGGAGCCGAACCGCGCCATGACGCCGACCACGATGCCGCCTGCGGCGGGCAAGAGGACCACCCACCACCCCAGGTGATTTTCCGCAGGCGAGGTGAACGCCGTGGAGAAACGTCCGTAGAAACAAAGGTTCGTCACCAGCCCGATGAGCCGCGTGAGCGCCTGCGCGACGAACCCGGCGCCAACGGCGACGAGCATCGCGAGCGCCGCGACGATCACGACGCGACGATCGAGGGTCGCTGCGGGTGGCGAGATGTGCGCGCTTTCGAGGGTGGGACCGAGCGACGGCGCGAGCGGCACTCGCCGGGTGGAATCCGGAATCCGAGGGCTCATGGATTTCGCTTCTTCGGAACGAGGGTCGGTTCTCCGCGTGCATGGGGCGAGGTGTCCCGCGGTTCTTCTTCGAAGAACATGACCGGGGCTTCGTCGCCGACGCGCATGGCTTCCGTAAGGCGCCGGAGCGCGACGGCGAGTCCACGGCGCTCGGCGGGGTCCAGCGCTTCGACGCCTTCGATCAGCCGATCTTGGGCGGCGAGGGGCGAGCGCGCGAGGAGTCTCCGTCCGCTCACCGTGAGCGAGAGCTCGATACGACGCCCGTCGTGAGGCGACACCGACCGCGTGACGAGGCTCCGGTCGACCAATCGTTTCGCGACCACCGAGACGGTGCTCTGGTGCGTATGTGTTCTCTCCGCCAGCTCGTTCAGCGAGAGCCGAGGCGTGTCGAGGAGGGCTTTCAGCACGAACAGCTGCGCGCCGGTGACGCCGAGGTTTCGCTCCGCGTCGCGTGACGCCTCGCGAAGCACCTGAACGATCCGGCGAAGGTCGTCGAGAATGGCGGTGACCTCCCGGGGACTCGAACGGAGCGGGGTGAAGGTTTTTCGTATGGGCACCCATGCAACCTAGATCTATATGGGTGCCCATGCAATGGCCGTGATGCGGCGGTTGCCGCCGCCGCGTTCCGCGCGCTCGCCCGCCGCGGAGGCTTCGACGTCGAGCACGTCGTCGAACGTCCCTTCAACGATCACGTCGTGCTGCGTCCGAGCTCCGTGTCGTGAGCTTCGTGACAATTTCGTTGCGATTGAAGCCTTTGACGCGACGTTCGCGATGCGCGAGGGTCCAGCTCGGCAACTAAAATGCGGAAGCGATCCGCGTGAACGGGAGCATGAACGAGATGCGACGAGTCGGAGTTTTGGTGGCGATGGGTCTCGTGGGTTCCGTCGCGGCATGCAGTAGCGACTCGAACCCCACGTCGAGCACCGACGGGGGCTCGGGTGGCGGCGCAGCAACGGGCGGGAGCAGCGCGAGCGGTGGCGCTACGAGTACCGGTGGGGCGAACGCGACCGGCGGCGGGCCGGGAAGCGGTGGAACCGCGAGCGGAGGTGCGAACGCCAGCGGCGGAACCGCGAGCGGCACGGGCGGCGCATCGACCAGCGGCGGCGCGAGCGGCACCGGTGGCCAAGGAGCGACCGAAGGCGGCGCGGGCGCGCCGGCGATCGACGCGGGGTCGACCGGCGACGGCGGCCTCCACATCAAGCACGTGTTCGTGATCGCGATGGAAAATCACGACCAATCGCAGATCATCGGCGACACCGCCGACGCGCCGTACATCAACGATACGTTGCTCAAGGCGTACGCGAGCACGTCGAACTTCAACGACGTGCTGGCGCTCGCGATTCCGAGCGAGCCGCACTACGTGCTGATGGAAGCCGGTTCGAACCTCACGTTCACGACCGACGACAACCCGAGCGCCGCGAATAGCACCGCCACGACCGAGCATCTCGTGACGCAGATGGGCGCGGCGACCACTCCAGTGAGCTGGATGTCGTACCAGGAGGGGCTCGACGCCACGACCGGCGATTGCCCGATCTTCGCCGATGGGTTCTACGCGCCGAAGCACGACCCCTTCATCTTCTTTCAGGACGTCTCGGGCTCGCCCCCGTCGTCCACGAACGCGTTCTGCGCAGCGCATCACAAGGCGATCACCGCCCTCGCCGACGACGTGAAGAACGACACCGTCGCGAGCTACGACTTCATCACGCCGAACCTCTGCAACGACATGCACGGCGCGGCGGGTTGCCCGAACTCGAACACCATCCGCTCCGGTGACGATTGGCTCGGCGCGAATCTCCCGCCGCTCATCGACTACGTGAACGGCCACGAGGGCGTCATCTTCGTCGTGTGGGACGAAGGCTCGGCGACCTTGAAGATCCCGTTCTTGGCGATCGGGCCCGGCGTGAAGAAGAACTACGTGGGCGCCGTTTCGTACACGCACCGGTCGCTGATCAAATCGGTCGAACGGATCTTCGGGCTCCCGTATCTCGCGACCGTCGCCGCCGACCACGACTTCGCGGATCTGTTCGAGGAGGGTCGCTTCCCCTGAGGCTCGCGCGGTTCGTCGCAGGGCTCGCGTGTTTCGGACTGCTCGAAGCGTGCGACGCTTCGCCTGCGGCGAACGCGACTCGTAAACCGGTTCCGCCCGCGTCGATCGCCGACAGCGGCGGGACCGGCGCGTTCGCGATCGTCTCCGTCGGCGGCACCGACAAGCTCTACTTGCCGGAGTACCAGGCGAACGCTGCGGGTCACTCGGTGATCGCCGTCGTCGACGCGAACGCCGCGGGCGACGGCGTCCGCGGCGCGCCGGCGCTCGTCACCGATATCGATCTCGGGGCAGCCGGGGGCGCCCTCGAGTACGCGACGACCACCGCAGGAAATGCGACCATCGTCGTGGCCGCATCGACTCAGAACCCTTCGATATGGTTCATCGATCCGGTCACCGACACGCTGATCGGCAAGACCCGGCTCGATGCGTCGTACGGGCAATCCGGTTTTTCCGGCGACGGCGGCTACGTCACCGCCGTCGTCGTCGATGCCGCGAACGACCGCGCGATCCTCGCGGTGTGGAACGGGTTCGCGATCGTCGATCTCGCGATGCGAACGGTCTCGCGCGTCATCGCCGCACCGCCGTCGGAGAACTTCGCGCTCGACCCGGTTCACGAGCGACTCTTCGCGCCGTTCTACGATTGCGCGTCGAGCCTCGACGCCGCGGGACACACGCCCTCGACCTGCTCGACGACCCACGCCGCCGACGGCACGCCGATGACCGACGGCCTCAACGTCGTCGATCTCGGAAACGGCGCCCTCTACACCTACCAGAACGCCACGGCCGGCAATCCCGACGCTCCCGTGGGGACGTCGCCCTCCGGCGCGGCCGTCGATCCGACCACCGGGCTGGTCGTCGTGCCGTCGAAGGGCCGGCAATACCAGTCGATCCTCGATTTTTCGAAAGCAAGATTCGACGAGACCACGCACACCGTGACCGCGCCGGAATCGACGTTGGTCGGCGATGGGCTCACCGACGTCGCCGTGGCTTCCGCGACGCACCTCGGTTTCTGGGAAGGCGAAGCGGCGTCCGACGTCGCCGTCGCGCGCTTGTCGACCCTCGCGCCGCGCGGCGACCGAGACGGCGGGGTCCGCGACGCGAGCGTCCTCGATGCGGGCGCCCCGGACTACGCCTTCGGTCTCTTGCCGGCGCTCCCCGACGGCGGCGTATGGACCAACGTCGTGAGTTCGCACGGCGCCGCGGTGTCTCCCGGAACCACGGCATCTCCGCCGTTCGGCATCACGGTGAGCAAGGATTTTCGATGGGTCGCCCGGATCGATCTCACGACGTTGCTCGCGCTTCCCGCGACGTTCAACGAAGTGTCCGACCTGTCGAGCGCCGTTACCTTTCTCGACGCCCGCACGAAGCCGTGACGGGACAGAGTGGGCCCGCTCCGTTCGTCAATCGACAGCGACGGGGCGCTCGTGGTGAAATGGCCCGGGCCATGACCGTGCTCGTGACCGGCGTCGGCGGCCAACTCGGGGGTGTGCTGTTTCGGAAGCTCGTCGCTGACGGCGCTCGAGTGCTCGGCGTCGCCTCGCCGTCGGGTCCGATCCCGTCGTTCGGCGAGTCGGTGCGCGTCGAGCTCGCGGACGCGAGCGCCGTCACCGCGCTCGTTCGCGAATGCCGGCCGCGCCTCGTCGTTCACGCGGCCGCGATTTCCAGCGTGGCCGGCGCGCACGCGAACGAAGCCCACGCGCAGAGCATCAACGTCCTCGGCACGGCGTGCCTCGCGCGCGCCACCGAGAGCGTGGGCGGCCGCTTCGTGTTCGTGTCGACGGACATGGTGTTCGACGGCGAAGCCGCGCCCTATTCCGAATCGTCCGAGCCGCGACCGCTGTCGGCGTACGGTCGTTCGAAGCTCGACGGCGAACGCGCGGCGCTCGGAGAAACCGCCGCGCTCGTCGTGCGCTTGCCGCTCCTCTACGGAATGCCCGCGACGCCTCGACCCACGACGTTCGCGTCGCAAGTGCAGGCGCTCCGAGAGGGAAAGCCGCTCCACCTCTTTCACGACGAATTCCGCACGCCGCTCTGGCTCGAGGATGCCGCCACGGCGCTCCTTCGCTCCGCCGAGAGCGAGCTCACTGGAATCGTCCATGCGGGTGGTCGAGAACGATGGTCGCGGTTCGACATGGGCCTGCTCCTCGCCGACGCGCTCGGCGTGACGGCGCACGACGTTCGCTCCGTGAGTCGCCACGACGTTCCTGCGCCCGAGCCCCGGGCGCGCGATCTGAGCCTCGACTCGTCGAAATACGAGGAGCGATTCGGCGTCGCCGCAGGACGCCCGCTGCGCGACGCGCTTCGGGCCATGACGTTCTGAGCGCGGGCGGGCGAGCGGCGCCCGGGGCGTTCGGGCACCGTCATTCGACGAACGAGTTGTGCCGCGACCTGACGCGCCTGTCGTGGACCACGCCTGAGCGGCGTCCGGTTCGAGGTGCAGCTGGACGGACAACTCAGCGTTGATTCGAGGGATTTTCGAACCCTCGCGGACGTCGTGCCAGGTATTGGCGCGCTTCCTGCTCAATGTGCCGTCCATGAAATTGGGGTGGCACACTTGTTTGTGCGCAGTCGTCGGTGTGGGGACCGTCGCCGCCTGCGGCAGTCTTTCTTCGTCAGGCAACGGGGGTTCGCTCTCGAGTGCGCCCGAGCTGCCTTCGGGCAACGATCAGGGGGGCTTCGGGGCCGCGTCGGGCGCCGGCGGCACTTTCTCGATAGGGTCTCCCTCTGCGGACGCCGGCGTCGTGCTGCCGCCCGAGACCGAGACGAAGGCGAGCTTCCAACTTCCGCAGGCCGGCCAGCACTACGTGTACGTCGCGAACCCCGACGGCGACACCGTAGCCGTCATCGACGCAGCGACCTTGGCGATTCAAACCGTCGAGGCCGGCGATCAACCGCGCTATCTCCAGACTCTAGCGGGGACCGATAGCGCGGTCGTCCTGAACGTCGGTTCGAACGACGCGACGATCATCCGGACCGTCAACGGCGTTTCGACGACCTCGAGCGTGAAGGTGCAGCAGGGGTCGAACGCGATCGCCGTCGCGCCGGACGGCAAGCACGCCGTCGCGTACTTCGACGAGACGCTCGCGAGCCCGACCGACCAACCCGGCTCGTTCCAGGATTTGACCGTCGTTTCGCTCGACGCGGCGGGTGACACCTCGACGCCGATGACGGTCGGGTTTCGTCCCTCCGCGGTGTTCTTCTCGGACGATGGCGCCAAGGGCTTCGTCGTCACTCAAGCCGGCGTGTCGGTGCTCGACTTCGCGGACATCGAGAAGAACGGCGCGAGCATCGCGCAAACCATCGCGCTCGGCGCCGCGCCGACGGATCAGAGCGCGCTCGACGTGTCGGTCACCGGCGACGGCAAATACGCGCTCGCCCGCGAAGAGAACGGGAGCGAGCTCCGCCTCGTCGATCTGTCGACGGGGACGATCGCGACCTTGGATCTCTCGAAGATCCCATTGCCCCCTCCCGGCGACGCGGGTGCGCCTGGGGACGCGGGCCCATCGCGAGCGCCTGACGGAGGTGCTCGCCCGGGCGACGCGGGCACGCCGCCGCCGCCCGCGCCGGCCAACGCCATCGTGACCGATCTCGATCTCGCGCCGTCGAGCGCCTACGCCATGGCCGTGGTGCGCGATCGGAGCGCCGTGCTCCGCATTCCGATCCCCGGCGCGTTCGGCGGCGATCCGTCGCAGGTGACCACCACGGTGGTCCCGAATGAAATCATCGGCTCGGTGACCTTGTCGCCCGGCGGCCACTACGCGCTGCTCTACACGACGGCGGTGCCGACCTACGAGCGCCTCACCATCCTCGATCTCACGACGAGCGCGCCGCCGCGGACCATTCAGCTCGAGAAATCCGTCGAGGCCATCGCCATCTCACCCGACGATCAGACGGCGTTGGTCGTGCATCAGAAGCTCGACGGCGATCCGAACGAAACGGGAATCGATCTCGGAACGAAGCTGGATCGGCAATACGGCTACAGCGTCGTCGCGATCGCCGCAGGCTTTCCGAAGCTCGAAGTCACCGCGGCGCCGCTCGGTCCTTTCGCGGCCGTGCCCGACGGCAGCCACCTCTTCATTCTCTTCAACGCCCTCGGTCTTCATCAAGTCGACGACGTCGATCTCCGGAGTCTGCTCATCGCGACCCTCGAGCTCGGCAGTCCACCTGTCTCGGTCGGACCGGTTCCGGCCACGAATCGGGTTTTCGTCGGACAAGACCACACCGATGGTCGCATCTCGTTCATCGACTGGACGACGGGGGCCATTCAGTCGGTCACCGGGTTCGAGCTGAATAGCCGGATTCGACAATGAGAGGGTTCATGGGGAAATCGCTCGCCGTCATCTCGGCGCTGTCGGCGCTCGCGGCGTTCGGGTGCGGAAGCCGCCCCGCGAGCTACTACAACGCGCCGCTTCTCTTGCCGCCCGCGGCCATCGACGACCGGCTCGTCCTGGTCGACGGCGCGCGCAACGAGGCGCGGTTGCTCGACGTCTCCGGCGCCACGGCGCCACATACGACCCAGGTCGTTTCGCTGGTGACTCATCCGGTCCATACCGAACCTCGCAACGGCCACGCCGATCAGCTCCTCGTGCTCTCGGCGGGGCAAGCCGACGGCGCGGGCGTCACGCCGGCCCAGCCCGGACTCACCGTACTCGGGGCGTCGGGAGTCGTGGCGACCTACCGCTACGACCCGAGCTTCAATGCGATGACTCAGTCGCCGGATGGTCGCTACGTATTCCTGTTCTTCGACTCGAACGCGGGGCAAGCCGCGAACACAGTGCTCTTCAATCCGAACGAAGTCGCCCTCATCGACCTCGAGGGGCAGCAGGCCTATTCGGAGACGCTCCGGAGCTTCGGCGACACGCCGCACGCCGTCGCCTTTTCGTCCGCCGACGTGCCGATCTCGACGGGTTCGCGTCGACTCGCGGTGGCGCTCTTCGCCTCTTCGCTGGAGATATTCGACCTCTCGCATCTCGAGCGGGCTCGCTACAGCGTGCAGCTCACAGCGGGGATCACCCTGTCGCAAGTCGTCTTCTCGACGACCGAGCCGAAAATGTATCTTCGCGCGAGCGGCTCCGACGACGTGTTCGTCGTGACGCTCTCCGGGGCAACGCCGGAAGCGAACCCGGTAGCCGACGGCGGCGCCCTGAACGATTTCACGCCGTCCTTGAATCAGCTTCCGGCGGGAACTGGACCGACCGACATCGCCCTCTACGCCGACGGCACGGCGACGCGTCTCTTGGCGCTCTCGCCGGGCACCTCGGAGGCCGTCATCGTGGACGCCGATTCGAGCAATACGACGGAAGTGCCGCTCCCGACGTCGGAGACGAACATTCTCCTCTATCAGGGACCGAAGCCCTCCGATCCGACCGTCGCGCCGCGCGCGCTCCTCTATTCGACCGGGACGACGGTCGTCACGTTTCTCGACCTCGTCGGCATCGAAGAGCGCGGCCGGCTCAACGTGGACACGCTCACCATCGAGCAGCCGTTCGCATCCGTGACGTCGCTCGACGGCAATCTCGCCCTATTCGTGCACTCGGGGACGGGCTTGAGTGTCGTCGATCTCGGCGATCGCACGGTGACCCCGATCAGCGGGCCCTCGCTCGCGTCGGCCATCAGCGATCCGCTGGCGAAGAAACTGTGGCTCGCCCCCCAGGGCGGCCAGGAAGTGGCGTATCTCGATCTCGACGGTTTCAGGCCGAACCAGGTTCACGTCGATGCGCCCATCGTGACCCTGGTTCCGGTTCCTTCCGCGTCGACGCCGCGGGTCGTCGTCACGCACCCCGACGCGATGGGTTACGCGACCGTGCTCGACGCACGCGATCCGACGAACCTCGGCGCCGCGTACGCGATGCGCGGCTACTTATTTCAGGGTGTCACCGGGGAGGCGTCTCCATGAATCGGCCGAATCAGGAGCATCGCGGAAACGGCAGGAACCGCGAGCACCGCGTGATCCGCCTCAGCCAGGAGCCCGCGGTGAGTCCGTCGACGCACCTCGAACGCCAACGTTGCATCGAACGCGAACGCCGTCTCGAACGCCGGGTCGATTTCGAGAGACGCACGAGCCGTGTGCGTCTCGTCCGCTTCGCGTCGTGGGTCGCGTGCGTCGCGGCCCTCTTCGAAAGCGGCGTGAGCGAAGCCGCCCCGCCCGCGACGGCATCGCCCCCCCCGACGGCTGCCGCGCCCGCTCCCGCCCCCGCTCCCGTCGCTGCCCCTGCTCCAGCTCCCCCTACCGCGCCCGCTCCCGCCCCCTCGACCTCTACTTCTCCCGTCCCCACGGTGGCGCCCGTCCCCTCTGCCTCTGCCTCTGGCTCTAGCTCTAGCTCTAGCCCCTCCTCTAGCTCGAGCTCTCCCGTCCCCCCCGTCGCGACCACTCCAGTGGTCGTAGTCGCCACCGCCGCACCCGGCCCGACCGCCGACGTCCCCGTCGCTGCGGGTGCCCCCCCAATTGAAGGTCGGTTCAACGTCGATTTCGGCGTCGACTCGACCTGGTACACGCAGAAGGGGTTCGATTTGTTCTCGGACTCCGACGTCGCGCATTCACTCGCGGTCGACGTCGGATACGCGGTCTACGCCAGCGGACCGATTTCGGTCGTGCCGGAGCTCGGATTCAGCACGAATTCGCAATCGTCGGGCGCGCTGTTCGGCGGGGCGATCACCTCGACGTCGCTCGATACGAACGCGTTTCACGCCGGCGCGAGCGTGCGCTACGCGCTCCTTTCGTTTCTCGAGCCGGAGGCGCGCGTGACCGGTGGTTTTTCGCTCGTGCACGCGAAGCTCAATCCGAGCGGAGGGCCGTCGGAGCTCGAGAGCAACAGCACGATCCCGTTCGTGACGCTCGGCGGCGGCATCACGGTGCATACGCCCACGGGTACGTTCGAGACGAAGCAGAGCGCACTTCGCCGACTCGTCCTCGGAGTCACCGTCGAAGGTGGCGCCGTGCTCGCGTCGTCGATGGAGCTCACGCCGACCCCGACGCAGCCGTCGGGGCGCATCACGACGGTCGATCAGAGTCTCGGCTCGCTCGGACGCTCCGGGCCGTTCGTTCGCGTGGTGCTCGGCCTCCGCTTTTAGCGCGACTCACACAGGAGAATGGGGCGGCCATTGCGGCCGCTCGCCGCCGTGGGTAACGGGGGACCCGCATGCGAAACGAGGTGCGCGCGTTGTTACGTCGCCACGTCGCGGCGGACCCACGCGAAGAGGACCACCGCGCGCGGATGCTCGCTCTTCTCGATTCGGACGCGCCGTTCGACCGGCGGAGCCACGAGCCCGGACATTTCACCGCGAGCGCGTTCGTCCTTTCGCCGGAGCGGGACGCGCTGGCACTGATCTTCCACAAGAAGCTGCGGATCTGGGTGCAGCCCGGCGGTCACGTCGAGCCGGGCGACGGGTCGCTGTGCGCCGCTGCTCGTCGCGAGGTCGCGGAAGAGATCGGCGTCCCGGTGGAAGAACCCGACTGCGCCGCGGCGTTCTTCGACGTGGACGTTCACACGATCCCGGCGCGTCCGGGCGAACCGGCGCACGAGCACTTCGATGCGCGATTTCGCTTCGTCGCGACGTCGCGCACCCTCGCGCCGAACGACGAGGTCGAAGGCGCGCGGTGGGTCTCATTCGACGAGGTGGATCGTTTCGCGACGGATGAATCGGTGCGGCGCGCCGTCCGGAAGCTTCGCGCGACGATCCACGCGGGCGAGGGTTAGAAAAAGAAGGCCGTCCGCCGGACCGGTGAAGGCGGCGCTCGAGCTGTGCTACCGGTGAAGACATGGCGATAGTGCTCGTTACGGGCGCAAACCGCGGGATTGGACTCGAATTGTGCCGAGCGCTGGATGCTCGCGGTGACTCGGTCGTCGCGGTGTGTCGCACTCCATCGCCGTCGTTGGTGCGGCTCGGGGTGCGAGTCGAATCGGGCGTGGACGTTTCGGACGCGGCCAAGGTCGACGCGCTCGGGCGGGCTCTCGAGGGGACGACGCTCGACGTCATCATCAACAACGCCGGGATGCTCGGGTACGACGCGCTCGGCTCCATCGACTACGACTCGATCCGTAGCCAGTTCGAGGCGAATGCGATTGGGCCGCTGCGCGTGACGGAACGCCTCTTGCCGCTCGTGCCGGCGGGTGGGAAAATCGTGCTCATCACGAGCCGCATGGGCTCGATCGCCGACAACACGTCGGGCTCGATGTACGGCTACAGAATGTCGAAGGCTGCGCTCAACATGGCCGGCTCGTCGCTCGCCCGCGACTTGAAGCCGCGCGGCATCGCCGTCGCGGTGTTGCATCCCGGCTATGTCCGAACCGCGATGACCGGCAATCAGGGCTCCATCGACGCGCACGTCGCGGCGTCGTCGTTGCTCGAGCGCATCGACGAGCTCCGCCTCGAGACCACCGGCCACTTCCTTCACGCGAACGGCGAGACGCTTCCCTGGTGATGCAAGGAGCGGCGTGAGGACGATCGTCTGGTTTCGCGGCAAGGACCTGCGCCTGCGAGATCACGCGCCGCTCAACGAGGCGATGAAGGGTGGGGAAGTGGTGCCGCTCTTCGTGCTCGATCCCTATTTTTTCGCGCCCGAACGCGCACGACGGTTTCCGCATCGGATCCAGTTTTTGCTCGAGTCGCTCGAATCGCTCCAGAAAAATATCGAGCACAAAGGCTCGCGGCTCGTGGTCGTGAGCGGCAAGAGCACCGACGTCGTCCCGAAGCTCGCGGCGCGATGGCGCGCCGATCGCGTGGTCGCGCATCGCTGGACCGAGCCTTTCGGGCGCGAGCGCGATCGCCGGGTTCAGGGCGCGCTCTCGATTCCGTTCGAGTTGTTCGAAGGCGAGACCTTGCTCGCGCCGGGCTCGCTCCGCACTCAGAACGGCGCGCCGTACTCGGTGTTTACGCCATTTTCTCGCGCGTTCTTCGCCAAGAGCGACGACATCGGCGAGTCGCTCGCGGCGCCGTCGCGGCTTCCGTCGCTGCCGCTCGACGTCGAAGCGAACAGCGTCGCGATCCCGACCCTCCGCGAGCTCGGCATCGACGAAAATCCGCGCCTGGTCCGCGGCGGCGAAGCGGCGGCCCGCGAGCGACTGCAGACTTTTTTTTCGTCCGCGGCGGCCTCTTACCACGAAGGGCGTGAGCGCATGGATTGGCCGGGGACGAGTCGTCTTTCGCAGGATTTGAAATTCGGCGTTCTCTCGCCGCGCGTCGTCTGGAACGAGGCGCGTCGTCATGCGCAACGCCATCCTCGAGCTCGCGAATCGCTCGCGACGTTTCAAAACGAGCTCGTGTGGCGCGAGTTCGCGTTCTCGACGCTCTGGGATCGACCGGAGGTGTTGCGCGAGCCGTTTCGCGCCGGCTTCGTCGATTTTCCGTGGCGCTTCGAGCCCGCGGAATGGGAAGCGTGGGCTTCGGGCACGACGGGTTATCCCGTCGTCGACGCCGCCGCGCGCCAGCTCCTCGGCGAAGGGTTCGTGCACAACCGCGCGCGCATGATCGCGGCGAGCTTTCTCACGAAGCACCTGCTCATTCACTACCAGCGCGGCGAAGCCCACTATCTTCGCTACTTGACCGACGGCGATTGGGCGCCGAACAACCTCGGCTGGCAATGGAGCGCCGGTTCCGGGTGCGACGCGCAGCCGTACTTTCGCGTCTTCAATCCGGTCTCGCAGGGTGAAAAATTCGACCCTGACGGCGCGTACGTTCGACGCTGGATCCCCGAGCTCGCGAACCTGCCTGCGCGGTGGATCCATCGTCCGTGGGAGGCATCGACGAACGACCTCGTCCAGGCCGGGGTCGCGTTGGGTAAAAATTACCCGCGCCCCATCGTCGATCACGCCGAGGCGCGCGCGAGATACCTCGCGATCGCCGGAGAGCATCTTCAACGCGGCTCGCGTCCGGACGCGAGCGCGCCGGATTGAGCTCGAACATTGAAGAAATCCGCGGCGCCTGGAAGCCGTCGCGCACGTGCTAAATATTTTTTGTTGGGGCGCCTAGCTCGACCAGGAGCTCGGTGAAAAACCGATGTCCGTCGTTCCAATCGCCGAGGCGTGAGTCGGCGTTGATGTGGCCCGCAGCGCCGATGCTGCGAAATCCAGCGCCCCATCGAGTCGCGAACTGCGCGGCGCGGTCGTGTTCCACGTACGAATCGGTGGTGCTCGCGACGACGATCGACGGGAAGGGCAGGGGCCTCATCGGTAGCGGCGAAAAGTCCCGCACTTCGTCGGGCGTTCGTCGCGCGGAGTCCACGTCGGCGGGCGCGACGAGCAGCGCGCCGACGACGCGTCCCGCGCCGTATTCGCGTGCCCAGTGGGTCACGAGGGCGCAACCCAGACTATGCGCGACGAGAACGACGCCGGTGCGCACCGCCGACAGCTCGGCTTCGAGACGCGCGATCCACGCGGCGCGCTTCGGGCGGTCCCAGTCATCTTGCTCTACGCGGTGGTAGCCGTAACGGATTTCCCAATTGGTCTGCCAATGGTCGCGCCCTGAGTTGCCGAGGCCAGGAAGCAGAAAAACCGTGGGGGCCATCTCGTGTGCACGTGATCTTAACGCCGACGACCGCGAAGCCGGAAGCGCGGGACGACTGTCCTGCGAACGTTTCTACGCACGTAAACAAGACATACTTCGACCGACAATCCGACCGCCCCCATTGACAGGACGAGCCTTCTGGAACCATGAACAGCCGGTAAATCGAGCACTGATCCAGTACGGCTGAATGAAGAACGGGAGCGCATTGGAGGCGCCGACAATGCTCAAGGGAGCAGTCATTGGGTACGGCTTCATCGCAGAACATGGGCATTTGCCGGCGTACGCAGCGTCGAGAGCGGCGGGCTTGCCGATCGAGATCGTTGCCGTCGCAGATTCCTGCGCTCCACGCTTAGCGAAGGCAAAAACCGCTTATCCTCATCTTCGCGCTTACGACGACTACCGCCGAATGCTCGACGCCGAGCGAGAGCTCGACTTCGTCGACATCTCGACTCCACCGTCGGAGCACGCGGCCCTCGCGCATACGGCGCTCGACCACGGTCTTCACGTCTTCTGTGAAAAGCCGATGGCGACGACGGCGAAGGACGCGGTGTCGATGCTCGATCACGCGCGGCGTGCGCGTCGGGTGCTCTTCCCGTCGCACAACTACAAGCACGCCCCCGTGGTGCGGGCGGTGCGTCGCGTGCTCGACGAAGGATCGATCGGCAAGGTGAAGCTCGTGACGCTTCAGACTTTCCGCAACACGCACGCCAAAGGCGTCGCCGAGTGGCGGCCGGATTGGCGCCGCGAGCGTCGCTACTCCGGCGGCGGCATCGCGATGGATCACGGCAGCCACACGTTCTACCTCGCCTTCGATTGGCTCGGCGGTTTCCCGACGTCGATCACGGCGAAGGCCTCGACGCTCGGCGCTTTCGACACCGAAGACGATCTGTCGTGCACGATCACGTTCCCGCGCGGCATCGTGAATGCGCACCTCACGTGGAACGCGGGCGTGCGCAAGGTGATCTACACGATCCACGGCGACCAAGGCGCGATCCGCGTTGAAGACGACGACGTCGAAGTGTCGGTCGCGAAGAAGGACGCCGACGGGCGCACGACCTGGGATTTTCAACGCGAACGCATCCCGTCGAATTGGATGGACGCGAGCCACGTCGAGTGGTTCCGATCGGTGTTCGCTCGCTTCGTCGACGCGATCGATCGACGCGAGTACGTCGGTCGCGACGCGATCGAGAGCTTCAAGTGTGTGGAGCTCATCGAGACGGCGTACGAGTCGGCGCGCCAGGGCTCACGCGAGCTTCCACTGCACGAACCCCTGCGTCAGGGCACGAGGGAGCTCGCGCTTCCGGCGGGATGACGGGGGCCATTGGATCTCGCCGCTTCCACAGCGCTCGTCGTCGCCTTGCTCGCGCTCGGGGCGGCATACGCGGTTCGCGTCGCGCTTCAGGGTGCCGTTAGGTTCGCGCGCGTCGATGCCGCGGGCTCGTCGGTGCTGCTCGGGCACACCGCGATGGAAATGGCTTACTGGGCACTGTCGCCGGTCGCCAAGGCCCTCGTGCGGCTCGGGGTGACCGCGAATTCGATCACGCTGTTGTCCCTGGTGCTCGGCGCTGGCGCGGGCGTCGCGCTCATCGGTGGCCACTTCGGCATCGGCGCGGCGCTGTCTACCGCCTCGGCGCTCGGCGACGCGCTCGATGGCTTCGTCGCTCGCGAGTCGAACACGGCATCGGACGCCGGCGAAACGTTCGACGCGGCCGTCGATCGATACAACGAGTTCTTCTTTTTGGGCGGCCTCGCGATTTTCTACCGGACGAACGCGCTGTTCCTCGGGCTCGTGCTGTTCACCCTCCTCGGCTCTTTCATGGTGAGCTACGCGACGGCGAAGGCCGAGGCGCTTCGTGTCGATGCCCCGCGCGGCGCGATGCGACGGCAGGAGCGCGCGGTCTATCTCACGGCGGGCGTCGCGCTCGCACCCTTCGCCGCCGCGGCGCCGCGTTTCGTACAGGTCTCCATCGTGGCCGACGTCCCCGTCGTCGTCGCGCTCCTCGTCGTGGCCGTGGTCGCGAACATTTCCGCCGTGCAACGCCTCCATCGCATCGCGCAGCTCGCCGCGCTCCGCGAGCAATCGAGGGACGCGGAGCGCGCCCGCGTGGCCGCCGGACGGCCTCCGTCCGAGCCCGACGCTAGTGGTCTCGGCACGGTCGTCCGTTGACGTCTGCCCCGGGTGCGCGCGCGGCCGGCCGCATGGCGTTCGTGCGCCATCAGTTCGCGTCGGTTGTCGCCACCGTCGCAGATTTCGGGACGATGATACTCCTCGTCGAGTACTTTCACCGCAGCCCGACGCTTGCCACGTTGTGCGGGGCGACCTTCGGGGCCGTGGTGAATTTCATGATGAACCGTCACTTCACGTTTGCGCGGGCGGACGAAGCCGTCGGACGGCAGGCCCTTCGCTACGCCGGCGTTTCCGGTGCGAGCGCCGGGCTGAACGCCATCGGCGAATATCTTGGAACTTCCTTGCTGCGCGCACCGTATCTAGCGGTGCGCCTCGTCGTCGCGATCATCGTCAGCGTTGCGTGGAATTTCCCCATGCATCGCTCGTACGTGTTCGGCTCGGCCCCGAAGCACCCATGACGCCGACGCACCCGAAGGGCCAGAAGGTCCACCTGAAGACCATCGTTCCTGGGCCGAAGAGCCAGGAGCTTCGCCGTCGCGAAGACGCGCACATCGCTCCGGGCCTTCAGGGGTACGCGACCATGGCCGGGGTCGTCGCGGAGAGCGCCGCGGGCAGCGCCGTCACCGACGTCGATGGCAACACCCTCCTCGATTTCATCGGCGGTATCGGCGTGAACGCCTTCGGCCATTCCCACCCGGGGATCGCGCGTGCGATCACCGAGCAGGTCGCCAAGATCAGCGTCGGTTCGCTCACGAGTCCGGCGCGTGTCGAGCTGTCCGAGCGCGTCGCGGCGCATGCGCCCGGAAAGGGGAGCGTACACCGTCTTCAACTCTATTCGAGCGGCGCCGAGGCGGTGGAGAGCGCGCTCCGGCTCGCGAAGTCGCACACCGGCAAGTACGAGTTCGTGAGCTTCTGGGGCGGCTTTCACGGCAAAACGATGGGCACCCTCTCGCTGATGGGCTCGACGTCCAAGCAGCACCTCGGTCCGATGGTGCCCGGCGCGCATCTCATTCCGTACGCCGACTGCTATCGCTGTCCCATCGGGTCGACGTATCCGAAGTGTGGCCTCGGTTGCGTCGAGCTCGGCAAAAAGCAGCTCAAGGTCGCTTCAGCCGGCGCCGTCGCGGCCGTCATCGTCGAACCGATGCAAGGCACGGCCGGCAACGTCGTTCCGCCCGACGACTTTTTGCCCGCGGTGCAGTCGATCGCGAAGGACCATGACGCTCTCTTCATCGCCGATGAGATGCTCACGGGGTTTGGTCGCACCGGAAAATACTGGGGCATGGATCACGCGGGCGTCGTTCCTGACATCGTGACGATCGGCAAAGCGTTCGGGGGTGGTTTCCCCCTTTCCGGGGTCCTGACGACGGACGTGATTTCCACCGCGCGTCCGTGGTCGGTGCCGTCGGGGTCTTCGTCGAGCTACGGCGGCAACGCGCTGGGCGCGGCCGCGGGCGCCGCCGCGCTCCGGATCCTCGACGAAGAAGGGCTCGTCGAGAATTCGCGCACCGTCGGTGCGGCGATGCTGCGCGAGCTCGAGCCGTTCGTCGATGCGTACCCGTTCGTCGGTCACGTCGGCGGTCGCGGCTTGTTTCTGTCGGTCGAGCTCGTGAAGGACAAGAAGACGAAAGAGCCGCTATCGAAGGGCGTGACGACCCGCATCTTCGACGAATGCGTGAAGCGAGGGCTGCTCACCATGGCGTATTCGCCCCATTTCCGGCTCCAGCCTGCGCTCACCATCGACCTCGAAACGGCGCGAAACGGCGTCGCCGTGCTCCGCGAAGTGTTCGACTTCGTCTCCGAGAAGCGGCTCTGGGATCCCGCATGACGGCCCGAGCGGAGGGCCCGCTCGCCCGGCAATGGGCGCGAATGCGCGCGCTCTGGCCGAAGTGGACCCTCCTGCCCGCAGCGCCGTTCGTCGCGTGGCCCGTCTACTGTCTCATCCGCGGCGAATATCGCTGGGAGTTCCTCGTCGTTCTGTTTCTGGGCGGCGTCCTGCCGTATCTCGGGATCTCGGGAAAACGGCTCTATCTCGGGATTTTACCGGTCGGGCTCGTGGGCCTTCTCTACGACTCGATGCGATTCGTAAAAAACTGGGGCCTAACCCCCGAACGAGTGCACATTTGCGACCTTCGAGCCGTCGAAATGCGCTGGTTCGGCACGACGTTGCACGGTGAGCGGGTCACCTTGCACGATGTATTTCAAGCTCATCCGAGTCTGCCGCTCGACGTCTTCTTTGCCGTTCCCTATGGAACCTTCATCGGTGCGTCGTTCTTGTTCGCGGTTTTCCTGTATTTCCACGACTACACGGCGATGCGTCGGTTCACCGGAGCGTTTCTCGCACTGAACGTGGCTGCTTTCGTGACCTATCACCTCTATCCGGCGGCACCGCCGTGGTACTTCCACGCTCACGGCTGCACCGCCGACCTGAGCGCGCACGCCAGCGAAGGGCCGAACCTCGCGCGCGTCGATGCGTGGCTCGGGTTCAAGTATTTCGGTGGCTTCTACGGTCGTTCGAACGACGTCTACGGCGCCGTGCCGTCGCTGCACGTCGCTTATCCGCTGCTCATCGCGCTCGAGGGGTTCCGGGGCTTCGCCAAGCTCCGGCGCGCGCGCTTCCTGGTGTGGCCGCTCCGCGTGGTCGCCGCGCTGTTTTTCGCCTGGATGGTCGGGGCCGCGGTGTACCTCGACCATCACTGGATCATCGACGTCGTGGTCGGTATCGGTTACGCGCTCGTCGCGTTCACCGTGTTCCGAACCTTGTCACGATTCATTGCCTTCGATCCGTCCGAGCGAGCGGGGCTCGCGCCATGACGGGGCCCGGACCGCGTACGCGCCGGTTCGTGGAGTGGACCCTGCGCCACGGGCGCGCGATTTGGATCTGCGCGCTCGTGCTCGCCATTCCCGCCGCGTATCGCACGGTCGGGCTCTATCGCCACCTGAACAGCGACATCGAAGCGCTCCTGCCGCGCAAGGCCCCGAGCGCGCTCGCCGTCGACGAGCTCCGCGCACGTAGTCCGGCGCTCCAGTTCCTCGGCGTGATCGTCGACACTGGCGACGCGAAGAACCTTCCCGCCGGTGAGCGGTTCATCGACGACCTCGCCGCGAAGCTTCGCGCTTATCCGGCGGAGCTCGTGCGCCGCGTGCGCACCGGCGACGCCGCGGAGCGTGAGTTCCTCGAGAAGAACGCGGCGCTCTACGTCGACGTCGACGATCTCGTCGAGATCCGCCATCGCATCGAACGGCGCCGCGACTACGAGGTCACCAAGGGGATGGACCTCGCGATCGACGACGACGAGCCGGTGCCATCGCTCGACTTCGGCGATATCCAGAAAAAATACGAAGACCGCCTCGGCGTTCGAGAAGCGAAGGCGAGGGGTGATCGCTTCTCGAGCCCCGAGCTGCATCTCACGATGCTGCTCGTCGAAGTCGGCCAAAACGAGAATGGACACACACACTCCGGCGAATTGATGCGGCGGGTGAAGGACGACGTGGCGTCGCTCGGCGGGACGGCTCACTACGCGCCGGGCATGCACGTCGGCTACACCGGCGACGTCGCGATCGCCGTCGAAGAGACGAGCGCGCTCATCTCCGATCTGTCGCTGTCGTCCATCATCGTCATTCTAGCCGTCGCGTGCGTCATCATCGTCTACTACCGCTGGTGGCGGAGCGTGCTCGTGCTCGTGCCGCCGCTCGTGCTCGCCGCGCTCTATTCGTTCGCCGTCGCGTCGCTCCCGCCGTTCAGGATCACCGAGCTCAACTCGAATACGGCGTTTCTCGGCTCGATCATCGTCGGGAACGGCGTGAACTTCGGCATCATCTTGCTTGCGCGCTACGTCGAAGAGCGTCGCGCACAGAAGAGTGTCGAAGAGTCGTTGGTCACCGCGGCGTGGGGCGCGCGCGCCGGCACTCTCGCCGCGGCCCTCGCCGCCGGAGCGTCGTACGCGGCGCTGTCGATCACGGAGTTTCAGGGCTTCCGCCAATTCGGCATGATCGGCGGCATCGGCATGGTGATGTCGTGGCTCACCGCGCAGGTGCTCATGCCGCCGCTGCTCGGCTGGGTCGACCGCGGCGTTCCCCTCCTGGCTCGTCGCGCCGGCGGCTCGCGAACGCCGGCAGGTGTCGTCGCGCGCGTCGTGACGCGGATCCCCGCGCCGATCATCGCCCTCAGCGTGATCGTTACCGGATTCGCGATCTGGCACGTGCGGCAGATTTCGTCGTCGTCGCTCGAGTACGATTTCTCGAAGCTCCGTCGCGCCGACACGTGGGTCTCCGGCGAGGGATACTGGGGTCGCAAGATGGACACCTTGCTCGGCACGTACCTCACGCCGATCGTGGTGCTCACCGACGGTCCGGGCGAAACGCGGGCGGTCGTCGATCGGCTGCGAAAAGCGGCGAAGGAAGAGCCGCTTTCGGGGCTCATCTCCACGATTCGCTCGGAGGACGACGTGCTCCCGCACGATCAAGAGGCGAAGCTCGACGAAGCGAAGGCGATTCGTCGCGTCATCACGCCGCGCATCCGCGCCGAGATCACCGCCGAGCAGCGAAAGACCCTGGATCGATTCCTCGGACAAAAAGACGCCCGTCCGATCACCGCCGCCGATCTGCCGCCGACCTTCACCGCCGGCATGCGTGAGCGCGACGGTCGCATCGATCGCGCCGTGCTCGTGTTCCCCAAGCCGTCGCACGCGCTCTGGGAAGGGCCGGCGATCGAGAAATTCGTGACGGCGCTCCGCGACGTCGCGACCGTGACCGGGCACCATCCGGCGCGCGTGGCGGGCTCACTGCCGCTGTCCGCCGATATTCTTCATGGCATCCGGCTCGATGGGCCGCTCGCGAGCTTGATCGCGTTCGTGGGCGCGGCGTCGACGGTCATCTTCGTGTTCGGGTTCAGTTCGACGACGATGCTCGTGCTCGGGTCCCTGGTGATCGGCGTGCTCTGGCTCGCGGCGTCTACCGTCGCGCTCGGCGTGCGCATCAATTTCGCGAACTTCATCGCCTTCCCGATCACGTTCGGGATCGGCATCGACTACGCCGTGAACGTGATGGCGCGCTACATCCAGGACGGCAAGAAGGACGTCGCGCGCGCGATTCGTTCGACCGGCGGCGCCGTCGGGCTCTGTTCGATGACGACGATCATCGGGTATTCGTCGCTGCTCCTCGCCGAGAACCGCGCGCTGTTTCTGTTCGGTGTCGTTGCGGTGCTCGGCGAGGTCGCGTGCCTGACGACGGCCGTCGTTACCTTGCCGGCGGTCCTGGAAAGCTTCAATCGGCGGGGCCGCGGTTTTCCACATTCGAACTTGCACTCCGCAACCGGCAGTTGACCCCTCCGCCCCCCCGGTGCGATAGGGGGCGCAGTTTGCCCGACGCGACGCCCAGCGACGATTCGTCCGCGATACGAGGCGGTGACCCGTTCGCCGCGGGAGACCCGGACCCCGTCGCGCCGGAAAATGCTTCGGCCGACGAAGCCGCGCGCACCGCCGGTCGCGGCGGTCTCGCCATCACCTTCGCGAAGGTCTACTTCATTCTTCAGGGGCTCGTGCAGCAAGTGGCGCTGCCGCGGGTGCTCGGGCTCGACGGGTACGGCGCGCTGTCGAGCGTGCTCTCGGCGGCGAGCATCACGTACAACCCGATCGTCACCGCGTCGATTCAGGGGGTGAGCCACGCGGTGGCGCGCGCGACGCCAGAGGAGCAACCGGCCGCCGTCCGTCGCGTGTTCGCGCTGCACGCGGCGCTCGCCGTCCTGTCGTCGGCCGCGTTCTTCGCCGCGGCCCCGTCGATTGCGGATTTCATGCACGCGCCGCACATCGTCGCGTCGCTTCGCGTCGTCAGCCTCGTGCTCCTTTTTTACGGCGTCTATTCGCCGCTCATCGGCGTGCTCAACGGCCGCCGGCGATTCGTCGCGCAGGCGTCGTTCGACGTCGTGTTCGCGACGTTCCGGACGGCGGCGCTCATCGCCGGGGGCGCCTTTCTCGCGCGCTCCGGCCGCGGCGTGGAAGGCGCGGTCACCGGATTCGTCGTCGTCGCGGGCGGCATCTTCGTCGCATCGGCGTTCGTCGTCGGTTTCGGAAAGCGCGGCGCGGGCGGCCCTTCGGTGAAAAAGCACCTCGCCTTTCTCGCGCCGCTCCTCGCCGGTCAGGTGCTCCTCAATCTGCTCCTTCAAGCGGATTTGACGTTGCTACGGCGCTTCGCCGGCGAGGCGGCACAGGGGATCGGGTTGCCTTCGTCGGCGGCCGATCCGCTCGTCGGTGCTTATCGCGCGACGCAGCTTTATTCGTTCTTGCCGTATCAGTTGCTCATCAGCGTCACGTTCATCCTGTTCCCGATGCTCGCCGCCGCGCACCAAGCCGGCGATCGCGCGGCGGTGGCGCGCTACGTGTCGACCGGCGTGCGCGTCGCGCTACTCGTGGCCGGCGCCATGGTGAGCGTCACCTCGGGCTTGTCGGGGCCGCTCATTCGTCTGGTTTATTCCGTGGAAGCGGCCGAGCTCGGCACTCGGTCGATGCAGATTTTGACGCTCGGATTCGGCGCGTTCGCGATTCTCGGCGTGTTCACCGCGGTGCTCTCCAGCCTCGGCAGGGAGCGCGCGGGCGCGATCGTGATCTTCGTCGCGTTCGTGCTCGTCGTCACGTCGTGCTTCGCGTGGGCGCGCGGAGTGCCGTTCGGCGAACAGATCCTCTGGCGAACGGCGCTCTCGACGTCGTCGGGGCTCGTGCTGTCCACGGCGTGTGCCGCGGTGCTGGTCTATCGAACGACCGGCACCGTGGTGTCGAAGACGACCGCGCTCCGCGTCGTCGTCGCGATGGCGGTCGCCATTTTCGCCGCGCGCTCGCTCCCCGCGGGCGGAAAAATCGTCACCTTGGTTTTTTGCGCGCTCGTTGCCGCGATCTACGCGGTCTGCCTCGTCGTGCTCGGCGAGGTCAGCCGTGCCGACCTCACTGCGCTCGGCAACATCGCGGGCCGCGGCAACAAGCGCTCGTCACAGTAAGAACGACACGCCGATCGAGAACGGCTGGTCGTCGAAGAACGGCGCGCCGAGTCGCAGGGTAAGGGCGACGCTGTCGTTGAAGTGGAAGCGACCGCCCGCGTAGAACGCGAACGGATCGAAGTCGAAGTGATGGTGCGCCGGGCCCGTATGGAAATGAAAATCGAACCCGGGCTCACCGAAGACCGACCATTGGCGTGCCAGCCAGAAGTTCCACTGAAGGACGACCGGCACCACGACCTCCGTCGCGGTGCCACAGTGGTTGCAGGGGTTCCCGTAAAAGAGCAAGTCGAGGCCGAACCCGATGCCGATCGAGTCGTTGATCGACGGGATGAAGCCGTTGTCGAGAATCTGCACGGTTCCGCGGAAGCCGGGGCCGACCCCGGCGTCGTCCAGGTACGGGTTCAGCGCGAGATGCGGCTCGGCCTCGAAGGAGTAGTTCGGATGATCACCCGGATGGCGAATGGTGGCCTGCGCCGCTGCGGGGGAGGCGAAGGCGAGACCGTAAATGACGACCGGAGCGATCCAAATCGAGCTCGGGAAACCGCGATTCATGGCCCGACCTTACACCGAAGCCTGCGGTACCGAGGACGCCCCTCCATGCGCGGTCGCGCCTGCCAAAACCCCCCTGGCCGGCGGCCGCCGCTCACGCTAAGAGACGTCGAATGTCGCGCCTGGTTCAGTGTGTGAAGTTCGGTAAAGAGATGCCCGGGCTCGACCGCCCCCCGTTCAAGGGCGAGATGGGACAGAAAATCTTCGACAACGTGTCGAAGGAAGCTTGGCGCATGTGGATCGAGCATTCGAAGATGCTCGTGAACGAATTCCGTCTCGATCTGACCAGCGAGCAGGGCCAGAAGATCTGGATGGCAGAATGCGACAAGTACTTCTATGGCGAGGGGTCGCAGTTGCCTCCCGACTTCGTCGCCAAGCATTCGTGAGTGAACGCTCACCGGTGCTCACCGGCCTGAGCGTCCGGCGGGCGTGCTCCTGCGGCGAGTTGTCGCGCTGAGGGATCGTCATTCGGGGGTGGCGAGGCCCTCAGAATGGACTTACTAATTCCGTAGAGCGCGGGCCGTCCCCACCCCAACCTCGGTCTGGCCCTAAGTCGTGGGCCAACGCCCCAGCGGTTTTTCTCCTCCTCACTGCGTGCCCTGGGGCGCGCGCCGCGCGATTCTCGAACCCGCGGGCAACCTTTGGTTGCCCGCGGGTTTTGTGTTGCGCGTTATCCGGCGGGCGGCGGCTCTTCGTCTTCGGTGAGCTCGTGCAGCACTTCGTCGAGACGCGTCTCGGCAACCCCCAGCTCGCGCGCGAATCGTTCGAGCACCGACCGCTCGGCGGGGGTGATCTTCCTTTCGGCGGCCGCGACCGCCGCGGCGAGTACCAAGGTGCTTTCGCCGTGAATCGCGTCGCGACGCAATGATTCGAGGACGCGTTGACAGCGCTTCTCCCAGCCGTCTTCGGCAAGTCGCCTGGACGCAGCGTCGAGCATCGCCTCCATGTGAGCGGTGCGGACGCGGCCGTTCGACAAGACGTCGAGCGCGCCGCGGAGGAGCTGGCGCTGGACGTTGAGCATGCGGCGCTCGACGGCCATGACGAGGAACATCGCCTCGGTAAGGGCCCCGTACTCTTCGACGATACTGACGGCCTCGATGACGCTAGGCGTCGCGGAGGGGAACACCATGGAACGGCGCTGACCGCGGAGCTGGAGCTCGTCGCGGAGCGCGGACAGGCTGCGGGTGGGAAGCCTCGACATCGGACAGGGGGGTGAGCAGGGGCGGGTCCGGCCCCACGCCTCGTTCGACGGGGCCGCACTCGGAATGATACCCGAAGGCTCTACCGACGAACGGGCTCATTTCTCCCTTCGAAAGGGGAAGTTCGCATCGAGTGGGTTCGCGAAACGTAACCGGGCATTCTAGGATGGAGGGGTGCGCCCCTTCGTCACGGCGGCCGTGGTCGCGGCGTTCGGCGCCGCGTTTCTGCACACGGACCCCGCCCAGGCCGAGACCGTGGCTCTCGTCACGGCATCGCCCAGCTCCGAAGCTGCCGCGCGGTATTTCTCGACTCAGACCGAGCTGCCCGTCGTCCGGCGTCAGTCGCACAATTCGCGGGACCTCGACGCCCTGGTCGGTGAAGCGCGGACGTCGTGGCCCGAGGCCTTGGTGGTGGTTCTCGACGCGGACCGAGCCGTCGTCAGCGTTCTGCGTCCCGGGGACGGCACGGTCGGGTCTCGCCGACTCGACGCACCGGCGGCCGCCGCCCCCTATGCGGTGGCGCTTGCCGCCGCCGAACTTCTCGAGATCGTTCGCGACGCGCCCTCCGCCCGCGCGGCGGCGCTAGTGCCCACGGTGCCCCCCCCACTCACGACCCGGTGGGTCATTGGTCTCGAAGTGCTCGAGACCGTGAGTATCAACGGCGACGTGGGTCTCGTCCGGCCCGCCGCCGGCGTAGACTTGGACGTCTCACCTCGGGCATCGTCCCTCTGGCTCGGCATCGGCCTTCATGTTTCCGGGCTCGTCCCTCTCCAGCGTGACCAAGTGCTAGTGCTTCCGAATGGGCCCGACGATCACGGGCGACTCGAATACGAGCGCAACGAACTTTCGCTGCGTGTCGCGCTCGGTCAACGCTATGGCCGCGCGGAGGCGCTCGGGTATGCGGAAGGCGGCGTGGCGTTCATCGACGTGAAGGCGATCGATCACCGCGCCGACCTCGTTGCCGAGGATAACCGGGCTACGCCGTGGTTCGGCTTCGGTGCCGAGCTTCGCTATCGGTTGTGGGCCGGCGTGTCACTCGGAGTCGGTGCTGGCCTCGCCTGGTTGCCATCGCCTTCGAGTTTCTACACGTCACCACCCGGGCCATCCGCGACCGTTCCCGCCCTCGCCGAAGGCAGCGTCGAGATTCGTGCTCGCGCCGGATTCGCGTGGAGTTCTGGCCTATGAGCGCGCGAAAAACGGAAGAACTTCAGGTCGTTGTCGACGACCCTTCGCGTGCCGCCAAAGGGCGAAGTGATCCCTTGGCTTCATCGCCGAGGGTGGCTCAGGCGACTCACCCAGAAGTGGACCAAGCTGGCGCACTTCTCTTGGACACGGCGCGCCCGGGAACGGGCTCGGCGCCGCAGGCCCTCGATCGTGCGCGGGCGGGCGAACCGCGAGACCTCGAAGCCATCGCGCGCCAGCAGCTGCCCCGTGTCGAACGACTCCTGCGCAGGCTCCTCGGGCCGCGCGGCGACATGGAAGACCTCGTTCAAAACGTCTTCCTCGAGATGTGCCGGGCGCTCCCGAACTTCCGCGGAGACAGCACGCTCTCCACGTTCGTTGGCGGCATTACCGTGCGCGTGGCGCGTAGAGCAATGCGACCCACCGCGTGGTCGAGACTGCGCTCGCCGATGCCCGAAGAAGCGCCGGCCGGCCCCGATCGCCCGCACGACAACGCTGTCGCGGGAGAGCAATTGCGTCGCCTCGACGCAGCGCTCGCGCGAATCTCCGTAGATAAGCGGATTGCGTTCGTTCTATGGGCGGTGGAGGGTCGAGACGTCGAAACGATCTCGAAGATGGTCGGCGCTTCCATCCCAGCCACGCGGTCTCGTATCCACTACGGGCAGAAAGAACTCAAGGCGATCGCAGAAAGCGACCCGTACCTGTGCGACCTCCTGGAGGGCAATGATGTTGGATGAGGGATTCCGCCGCCGCGTCGGAGAGCTGACGTCGCTTTCGGACGGCGGGGAGCTCGACGATGAGGCGCGCGAGCGAATCATTCGACGGCTCGTGGCGGAAGGCCCCGCCGTGGTGCGGAGTGCGCGCCGCGCCCGGCGCGCTGCTCTGTTCGTCGGACCCCTCCTCGCAGCGGCGGCCGTGGCCACGCTCATGGTCGCGCATCGTCATCGGGACCGCGCGGAACCGACCGCCGCACTGGTCACTCCGGCGAGCAACGTCGCAGAGCCGGCGTGCGCGTCGCGACGACCCGCGGCGAACGCCGGCTTCGTCGCCGGCGCCGCGGGGCCCCAGCTCGATCTCGGCGCCACGGCCCTCGCCGTGAGCGGTCGCGACGCCGAGGTGAGTCTCGCCGAGGCGTCGCCGTGCCGCACCGTGATCTCGCTCGGCGCCGGAACGGTCACGGTCCACGCCAAGGATCTCGGGGGCGGTGAGCTCGTCGTTCGTACGCGCGACGGTGACGTGACCGTCCACGGAACGGTGTTCGCGGTAACGGAGTCGACCGACACGCTCCTCGTCGAGGTGTCGCAAGGCCGAGTCGAGGTCGGGCTCGCCGAAGGCGTGCAAGTGCTGACCGCCGGTGAGCGCCTCCTGTATTCGAAGCTCGGCGTTGCGCGCGGCGCAGTCGAGGTGACACGAGCACACGAGATGCGCGCTTTGGTGGGCGCCCCCGAGGTCGTCGGGTTCGACGCGCTCTCGGCGCCCGCGGCGTCGCGCGACGAGCATCCGGTTCTGCCGAGCGCGGCGCCTCGCGCGACGGAAGTGCCGCGTGCGGCGTCGACGTCGGCGGTCTCTGCAGCTCGCCCTTCGACTCAATCGGCGAGCAACGAGGTCGCCGCTGCCGACGACGCGCCGCGTGAGCGCGTCGCAGATGCTCCGGCTTCGCCCGTCAAGAACCAGCCCGCTCAGTCGGCTCCCGTCGATTGGCTTGCGGAAGCCGAGGCGGCGCGTCGAGCGGGCGACTATGCCGGTGCGCGTGAGCGATATCGCCAAGCCGCCGAGGGAGAAGGGCCGACTGCGGAGGCGGCCTGGGTCGCGCTCGCGAGGATGGAGCTCGGTCTCGGGCACTCGACGTTGGCGCTCGAAGCTACAAAGCGGCGGCGGGAGCGGTTCGGACAAGGTACGCTTGCACCGGAAGCGCTGTGGATCGACGTGCGGGCGTATCGGCAAAGCGGCGACGTCGCGATGGCGCGACAGCTGGCCGAGGAGCTGATGGGGAAGTGGCCGTCGTCGCCCCAGGCTCGCGCCGCGCGTCGCTGGGTTTCCGAGGAATAGCTCGCGGCTTCGGCCGTGCCTCTCTCTCGCTGGTCGTGCTCGGCGCCTCGCCGGGGTGCCACGATCGCGATGTGTACCTGGTCCCCCGTTCCACGAAGGCTTCATCGATCAGCGATGCCAGCGCGGGCGGGGCACCCGAAAAGGAAGACACCGGCACGCGGCAGCATCCGCCGCCACCCCCCACGGGGATGCGTGACGCCGATCCCCCTCCGTCCGAAGCCGCCGCGGTCGATCACTACAGCACGTGCGAGACCGATCGATACCCCGAGAGGCCGCAGCCGCTCGGGATTTACTTGATCGTCGATCAGTCGAAGTCGATCGAGTCGGAGTGGTCGACCGTCGTGAGCACGCTCGAGGGCTTCATCGACGAGAGCCAGACGCTCCTGAACGTGGACGTCGGGATTCAGTACTTCGCGCTGACCCCGAATCTGAGCACGCCATCGTCGACGTGGACGACCGCGGCGTGCACGGCCGCATCGTACGTCGTGCCGGACGTGGCGATCGCCCCGCCCGTCAATCACGACGCACTGTTCGCGTCGATCGCTGCGCACGGACCCGATGCGATCGCGCAGCTCGTCGCGCAGAGCCCAGGAGCGTCGCTCCCCGAGAGCCCGATCGACATCGCGCTGTCGGGCGCGATTCAAGGCGCGCAAGCATGGGCAACCCGCAACGCCGACGCGAACCCGAGGCCGGTCGTCCTTCTGGTGAGCGCCGGCATCGACAATACGGGTTCACCGCCGGTGTGCGACCAGCCTCAGCTCGGCGCGATCATCGCCGCCGCTACCGGCGTCGCTGGCATTCCGAGCGTGGCGACGTACGTCCTCGCGATCGGCGATAAACCCGATATGGACCAGATCGCCTTCGCAGGCGGCACGGGGTCCGCACACGCCGTTCCGACCGATCCCACACACTCGGACATTCTCGCCACGCTCGAGGAGATTCGAACGAGCGCCCTGCCGTGCGAGATCGACGTCGACGCGTCGGCGCTGAAAAATCGACGAGTCAACGTCGAGCTCGCCGGAACGAATCTAACGAGGGTTCAGTCCTTGGCGGTCTGTGACCCGACCGCACAGAACCTCGAATGGTACGTGTCCGCCGGCGACGGCGGCGCGTCGCACATCGAGCTCTGCCCGAGCACCTGCCAGACGGTTCGCGGAATGGCAGATGCTACCCTCGACGTCGTCTACGGTTGCCGTACCCAGCAAGCGCAGTAAGGTCGACCCGTGAGGAGTGCAGTGAACTCGATTCGAGGGTGGCAGTGTCTGGTCCTGTTCCTGGCCGCGGCGTGCAGCAGGTCCGGTGTGCTCGACGACGATTTCGGCGGGTTCGGTACAGGCGCCGTCACGAACACGGGGGGTGCGGCCGGCGCTTCGGGAAGCGGAGGCGAGGGGGCAGGCGGCAACGGCGGGTTCGCAGGCTTCGGCGGATTCGGTGATGTTTCCGGCGGCGGAACCGGCGGATTCGCCGGCGCGGGCGGCAGCGGAGGAAGCGCGGGTGTAGCCGGTGCGTGCGGCGCGGACGCCGATTGCACGACCAACGACGCATGCCACGTCGGCAAATGCGTGCCCGGTGGCTGCGTCACGCTGCTTCGCGACGCCGACGGCGATGGGCACATCGACGCGGCGTGCGGTGGGGACGACTGCAACGACGAAAATCCGAACGCCCATCCGGGCTTGCCCGAGGTGTGCGGAGACGGCGCCGACAACGACTGCAACGGTCTCACCGATTGCCTCGACCCGGCGTGCGCTGGAGTGGTGCCTTGCGCCTGCGTCCCCAAGTCGCCGACCGAGCTCTGCGGCGAGGGGATCGACGCCGACTGTGACGGGCTCGTCGATTGCAACGACCCGGATTGCATCGGCACCGGGCCGTGCGGCTGCGCCGCGTCGGAGTTCGGCAACTGCCAGAACGGCATCGACGACGACTGCAACGGGCTCACCGATTGCGCGGATCCCGCCTGCGTCATGGACGCCGGGTGCATTTGCCAGAGCACTCCCGAAAATTGCACGAACGGCGTGGACGACGATTGCGATCTCCTCGTCGATTGCGCCGACCCCGACTGCAAGGGTACGGCCGCGTGTGTGTGCACGACCCCGCCGACCGCCGAAAATTGCTCGAACGGCCGCGACGACGATTGCGACGGCGCGATCGATTGCGCCGACACGGATTGCGCGTCGTCTCCCGATTGCGCGAAGTGCGCCCCTGAGAACTGCTCGAACGGCGTCGACGACGACTGCGACGGCGCCATCGACTGCGCGGACAGCGATTGCCGTTTTTCGCCGAACTGCAAGCCGGTCGCCGAGATTTGCAACAACGGCATCGACGACGATCACGACGGCAAGATCGACTGCCAAGATCCCGACTGCGCGAACAACCCGACGTGCGCGAAGAAGCAGTCGAACTGCCTCACCGCGCGTCTGATCACGGCCAGCGGCTCGTACACCGGCGACACCACGGGGAACGTCGGCGAAACCACGGGAACCTGCGGCGGCGCGGCCGGTGAAGCGGTGTTCCGGCTCGCGTTGACGGCGCCGTCCGAAGTGTCGCTCGACACGATCGGGTCCAACTTCGACACGACCCTCTACGTCCGCGTCGGTTCGTGCACCGCCGGGCGCGAGCTCGGCTGCGACGACGACAGCGGCGGCGTCGACCACGCCTCGAAGCTCGCGTTCGATACGCTCCCCACGGGCAACTATTTCGTCTACGTCGATGGGTTCGCGGTCGATGCGAACCGCGGCCCCGACCAGGGGACGTACGTCCTGAACGTCACCATCGATCAGAACCCCAAGGAGATCTGCAACGACGGCAAGGACAACGACGGCGACCATTTCGCCGATTGCGCGGACCCCGATTGCGCGAGCGCGCCGAATTGCCTGAACTGCAACAACGGCGCGCCTCCGGTCGCCGAGTTCGGCGTCGCGAACTGCACGGACGGCATCGACAACGATTGCGACGGCAAGATCGATTGCGCCGACAGCGACTGCCACGCGAGCGAGGCGTACCCGACGGAGTGCTGCAACGGCCTGGACGACAACGGCAACGGCATCATCGACGACTTTGCGTGCCGCTGCGCCGACGACACGACTTGCGAGAGCGGGCTCTGCTACACGGACACCGTCAGCGCGTGTGGCGACCCGTGCGAGAACTTCTTCGGTGACATCTGCCCCTTCGCCGCTCCTGGCTCGACGTGCAGCACCGTCACGAATCAGTGTGAGTTTTGATCGTCGACAGGCCCGAAATCGGGCCTGTCGCGGACGCGAGCACGATGGGGCTCAGCTCACGTATTCGTAGTACTCGACGCCTAGATCCTGAAAGTTCGGTTCGTAGCGCTGGCCGACGCTGGCGATGCGGAAGCGGTTGCCGGGCATTGCCGGCAAGTCGAGGGCGGACGCGGTGTCGTGCAGGGACTCGTATTGGTCGCGCGTGATGTCGTGCGCGCCCTTCAGCGACGCGGCGAAGCCGATGTTCTTTGCGGCCTCGGTCCAGTTCGGCACCATCCGAATCGGAACCGCCTCGGCCGCGTCGCCGCTGCCGTATCCGAGCGCGAGGAGCCGCTTCTCGCTCAGATCGATGTTGCGCGTGAGCGCCTCTTCGAACCCTGCGGCCATCCACGCGGGGAGCGCGGCCGTGTAGAGGTTGCCGAGCTCGGCGGCACCCCGCGAACCGAGGCTCATCTTGGTCTCGAGGAACTTCTTGAACTCGCCGCTCTTGCGCAACAAGCCGATGACCTGGCTGGTGACCGGGAACGGATCCACGTCGGCCTTGCCTTCGAGCACGCGAGAGTACAGATCGGGCCGCGATCGCGACTCGGCATCCAGCGCTTCACGCGACACGCCCGCTTCGCGGCAGAGCGCGAGGACCGTCGTGCCTTCGGCGGGAGCTTCGAGCAGGGCGCGCAAATACAAGAAGGCCGCAGCTTGCGCCGGCATGTGGTGGTACGGGCGATGGAAGAACAGCGCTTCGGCGCCGCGCAACAGCTCGAGGCTCGGAATGCCGAAGCGCGATGACATGTCCTCGAACGCGCGCATCGTCTCTTCGAGGTACGCGATCGTCGAGTACTTGCCGCTGAACACCGGGAAATCGTGCTGGCGCTTGGTGCGGGTCGCGTACGACTCGACGAGGTGGCGCGCGTGCGGCTTCCGGAAATCCGGACCGCGATAGTCGGAGGCGCTGCCCGCGTGCGCGAGGTCGAGCTCGAAGAGGCGAGCGCGGGGCTCGAGCAGTAACGCTATGGCACCGGCGCCTTGCGTCTGTTCGCCGGTGCTGCCGCGCTCGTACTCGGCGATGTCTGCGCAGACCACGATCGCGACCTTGTCGGCGCCGTCGAGGGCGAGGTACCGCGTCGCCGCCTTCATGGCGTACACGCCGCCGAGACAAGCGTGTTTCACCTCGGGCACTTCGCACGAGCGCGAGAGGCGCGGCATGCCGAGTGATTCGAGGGCGCGGTCGACCATGCCACGCAAGATGACCGAGCCGGCCGAGTTGTCCGTGCTGGTCTCGGTTCCGAGAGCCAGCGAGCCGACGCGCGTGGGGTCGATGCCGTATTGACGGATGAGGCGGAGGACCGCCGTCGCGGCCAATGTGTAGACGTTCTCGTCCGGGGCCGTGACGCGAAAACTATTTCCGACCACGGCCTGTACCTTCGGCCACTGGTTACCGGTCCACTCGCACCACGCTTCGAGCGGTACGCGCAACGTGGGCACGTAGAGGCTCATGCCACTTACGCCGGGTCGAAGCTTTTCCGTCGGACTCATTGAACCTGCCATGGGCTGTCTCGTCTCTTAAAACGCTGCTGGAAACGGCTCCAGGCAGCGCAATTCGAAGGGTCGGGCTGGCGAGCCAAGTCGAGGACCGTGAAACACACGGCGGCCGATGGGTTCCGCAAAGAACCCGGCGACTGGGTGTGCGCTCTCGGCTTTCGCAACGCCGCCTGGAAGGCTCGGGTCTCGAGGCCACGCAGTGCCTCCGGTCGAGCCCCTGAGCTGACGAAGCGGACGTTCTCTAAAGGCCCAACTCATCGAGGGGAAGTAGCGCCAGGGCTACCCTAAATGAGACGCACGTATCCTGCAACTGATTCTCCGGCCGCACCGCGTCAGTCGTAGGCGTTGAATATTTCGAATGCAGGCGGAGCGCTCGGGACGCGGACGAAGCCCGCGCTGTCGTCGGTGCTCGCACTCCGCGTCACGTCGCAGTCGGGCCGGCACCGGAGGCTTTCGAGGTAATGAAATTTGAGGACGACTTCGCCAGGGCTCGCGCCGGTCACGGAAACGTGGTTGAGCGCCTGATGTCCCACAAAGCCCGACCCTTTGGCGAAATAGGTCGGCGTGTGCCGAGCCCGGTAGACGCGAAGATCGCCGATCGCCGTGAGAGGGACGAGTAAATCGCTACGCGCATCGATAGGACCGAGCGGTCCTGACGCGACCACGCCCGACACAGCGTACTCGTCGAAATAGCGCCCGAGCGGATCGTCACCGGGACCCCGCGGAACGAAGGAGTGGCGGAGTGGGTGCGCGTCGACCTGGGGCACGTTTCGCTGGGGAATGCCGCCGAGGATCGGAACCTGGGTGAACGTCGCGAGGTATTCGCCGAGCACCCAGTCGAGGACCACGACGCGACCGGATTGACCGAGCGATTGCTCGAGCAGGGACGCGATCTCGGCGTATTCGGGCCTCGGTCCTTCGTGTCCCATGACGACCGGCGGAAGCTCGTCGTTCGTCTCGCCGGGAGTAGCGCCGGGTCGTCGCGCGCTTCGCGACGGTTCGCGCGACGGAACCCACGTCGGCAGAAATTGAAGCGCCGTTCGCGCGAGCGACGGCACGATCAGCGCCGCGGCGACCGCGAGAGCGACCTGAGCATTTCTCGATAGCTCGCGGAGTCGAACCGTTTCCAGCGCATCCGCGACGACCACGGCAGCGACCAGCGCGGCGGCCAGAGTCGCCGGCCCGATGTTTCGATAGGGCTGGGTCTGCCGGAGGATCGCGGAGTAGCCGCTCCCGTACGCGAGCGCGAACGAACCGAAGACGAGGACGCCGAGCGGGAGTGCGCGATCGTCGTGGTCGCGACGCCACCGGGCGACGCCGACTGCCGCCAGTGCGAGCGCGAGGACGCGGAACACCGTGCGAACGGGCTGACCGGTCATCAAGACGTCCTTCAACAGGTCCATCCAGTCGAGAAACACGTACGGCACGGTCGGCCAGAGGAATGCGTCGACCTGGCCGATGTCGTGCCGGAAGCGAATCGCGGGACCGATCCAGGTCAGCGTCGTAGCGGCGGCGGCGACCGTACCGCCGAGGAGCATCGCGTGCTCACGCCACTCGAGCCGCGAGAACGAACGCGCGTAGAGCGCGCCGAGCGGGAGCACCAGAGACACCGGCGCGAACGGATGAACGAGCGTCACCACCGCCGCCGTGGCGCCGAGCGCGACGTAGAACGACGCGCGCCCGTCGCGGAGCGCGCGGTACATCAGCGCGACGACGAGCACGATGAGGCAGCTCGACGCGCCCCAGGAGACCATGCCGACGTACCAGCACCAGTGAAGGAACGAGTCGAAGTACCAGAGGACGACCCAGAAGAGCACCGTGAGCGACGAGGCCAGGCGCGAGAGACCGAAGAGTCGCGCCGACAGGAAGCCGATGAAGGGCATCGCCAAGTGGATCGAAAAGACGTAGCCGTTGAATGCCTTCCAGGGGTCGAGCCCGAGCCGATGCGCCGCGACGACGAAAAACTCGAGGCTCTTACTGGTGACGTCTTCGACGACGCCCGCCGGCTGTCCGGCGAGCACGAACGGATCGTAGCTCCAGAAATGACCCGCGGAGTCGAACGCACGAACCGCGCGATCGACTTGATACACGTGGAGCGCGTAGTCGTATTCGTGGATTGGCTTCCCCGAGAAGACGAGCCCGCTCGGCGTGAAGTAGCGGAGCAGGCTGGCGTGGAGCGCGGCGGCCAGAACGAGCACCGCGACCCACGCGCGAGCGACGCGGTCGGGGGGTGCCTCGTCGGCCCGCGCGGGTTCGCGTTCGCTTCCGGTTTCCGTCATCGGGTCCCCGACGCGGTCTCCGTGTCTCCGACGTCTTGTCGAACGCCTGCGGTGTCTTCTTCCGGCGCCGCCGAGTCTCCCGGATCGCGCCGCACCCAGACGTCGAGCACGCCGGGTTGCCAGAGGAAGCTCGTCGCATAGCTCGATTCGCGCCGGTAGTGAGCGGGCAGCACGTCGTCGAGGACGTGCCAGATCATCCGCTCGGCGCCGCTGCTCCCCGACCAGATCCGGAAAAACCGCTGCCATTCGCTGGCGCGCCGCGGGTGAATGACGATGACCTTCGGCAAATGCTCGTCGAGCCGCGCCATGTCGGCGACGACCACGCGGCGCGTGTACTGGTCGACGAACACGATGGCGCCGGTCAACGGCGGCCTCGGTCGGCCGATGATCGACTCGATCTCGAGATCCTCCGGGAGCACGAGCACGGTATCGTTCGGTCCGGCGAGCGAGCGAACGTGGGCCGCGGCGCGCACCACCTCGAGGCCGCGATCGTTCACGCGCATGCCGGCGAGGTAGCTCGACGAGGTGACCTTCGTGGTCGCGGTCATCGCCCGGAAATACTTATTTCCGAACAAGCTGCCGAATACCAAGACGAGCAGGAGGGCGCTCAACCAGCGCAGCCGCGCGCGGTCGAGAACGACGAAGATGACCGCGAACCCGAGCGCGACGATCGGGTTGTTGTCGTAGGTGGGTCGGAACTCGGGCGCGGACGTATTGTGGAGCAACGTGCACGCGAAGGCGGCGATGAAGACCGCGTTCAAAGCATGCCCGGCTCGCGCGGCATCGACCGACGGCGCGTCGTCTCCGTCCGATTTCGGAATTGCGATCAAGTGGACGACGAAGAAGAGCGCCACGAGGGCCGGCCCGAAGAGCGGGATCTGCTTGAACGTGTCGAAGAGCGGAATGTAGATCGGCGAATAACCGGGGGGGCCCTTCATGAGCCGCACCGCGCCGCCGGCGAACGTCGCCACGGTGGCCACTCCGATGGTCACGATTTCCCACGTGGCGATCGGTTCGGCGCGCTTCGGTTCGTCGCCCAGGTGAATCGTTCCACGCCGCTTCACCATGGCGAAGCCGACCAAGACGACGGCGAGCACGGTGCCGAGCGAGGCGGGATACGCCGGATCCGCGAACAAGTACGCGATCAGGTTTTGCGCGAGGAGACCCGGACCCCCCTTCAACCCGGAAGCGTCCAGGAAGGTGGCCTGAAAAAAGGCGCGCAACGTGCTGCCCACCGCGACCAGGACGAACCAGACTCCGGCTCCGCCGATCGCGAGCCCCTGGAAATAGCGAATTGCCGGGAGTCGATAGGCACTTGCCTCGGCGCGCCGCCCCGAGCCGAGCTCGGCGAGCACGAGATAAGCGAGCCCTGCGGCCCAACCCACGGCGATGCCGAGCCCCGTCGATTGCTTGAACGCGAACGTGAAGCCGGCGAGCGCGCCGCAGAGGAGCCACGCGCGATCGCTCCGCGCTCGGCCTCGCGGGAACAGCGCTGCCGTGCCCGCGGCGATGCTCGCCCACGCGACGAGCTCGGCCGTGTGATCGTACGCGCACTCCTTGTTGAGCTCGATGAGGGTGATCAGCGTCGCGAGCGCGGTGAGCAGCGCGGTTTTGCGCGTCGTGAAGCGCCGAGCGATGAAGTAGCCGAGGAGCGCCATCATCAACTGCAAGATCGCGTCGAGCCAGAGCTCCTCGAGGAGCATGAATTTGCCGACGAGCCATTGCAGCCCGGCGAGGAGCACGAAGCTTCCGGGCGGGATCGGAAGGACGAAATCGATGAACGGGCGCTCGCCGCGGAGGACGCGCGCGCCCATGGCGCCGCTCCAGCCCGTGAACTCGACGTCCCCGAAGTTGACGTTCGTGAGACGCGGCAAGAACGCCGCGTTGAACGCCAGATAGACGACGCCGGTCAGCGCGAGGAGCGCCCAGACGATGCGCCGTTCCTTCGCGTCGGTCACGAGCCGCCTCGGTGCTTCCTGACGTACACGTCGAGCTGGCCCTGGTCGAAGAAGTAGATCGTCGGGTACGTGCTATCGAGCACGTAGTCCTTGGGGATCATCTTGCCGAGCACGTGGCCGAGCATCCGCTCTGCGGCGCTGTCGACGGTCCACGTGTGGTACAGGCCCTGCCAATCCTCGAGACGACGGGGGTGGATCAGGATCACGTCGGGCGGGTGCCGATCGATGGCGTCGAGGTCGTGGGCCAGGAGCCGTTTCGGATATTGATCGACGAAGAGGATCGCGCCGAGGACCGGTGGCCGGGGACGCTGCACCACGCCCGCGATTTCGAGATCTTCCGGCAAGACGAGGACGGTCCCCGTGGCGCCTGCGAGTTCTTGCGCGCGCAACGCGGCGCGGAGCACCTCGACGCCGCGGTAGTTCACTCGGAGGCCCGCCCATTGCCCGGAGCGGACCACGACGTCCGCGGTAAGCGCACGATCGAGCTTCGTCCCGAACGTCGGCAGGACCGAGAGAATGAGCGCCACCGGCGTCGCCCACGAAAGGCCCGACCGCTCCGTCGCCACGTAGACGCAGAGCAGCACGATCGGGATGCTCGGGTCGTTGTAGTAGAACGCCGAGTACTGCACGAACGACGTGTCGTAGATCATCGAGCACGTCACCGACGACAGGAGGAGCGCGTTCAACGCGTGGCCCGCTCTTCGGTGGCTCTCCGGCATCGGAGTGCGGATGGTCAGATGCGACACGAAAAAGACGATGCCGAACACGTACCCGTACGGCGGCACGTTCTTCAGTGTTTCGACGATCGCCGTGAAGGTGAGATTGAGCTGCCTGACTTCGGACGCGAGGAGCGCCGTAGCGCCCCCGTAGATACCGAGCACGATCACGGCGAACGCGATCCCAGCGGCGGGTGTGATCGGCGCGCGGGTGTCGCGCTCGTCGCCGACGTGGAGGGTTCCGCGACGGCGCGCGACTGCGTAGCCGATCGCGCCGACCGCGGCGGTCGGTACGATGGCGTTTCGAATCGCGTCGTGGCGAGTCGTGAAATTGAAGAGATTCAGGAGGAGGGCCCGCGTGCCGCCCTTGAGCGACGGCCCATCGACGAGAACGGCCTGGACGAAGCCTACGAGCGACGCTCGGACCCACAGGAGAACCCCGACGCAGAGCACGAGACCCACCGCGGCTCCCGCCGCCCAGCCGGCCGCTTCGCGAAGGCGCTCGCGAAGCGACCCGCGTGAACGATCGCGCCACTCGACGAGCGCGAGGTAAGCGAGCGCGAGGAGCCATCCCGCGACCACGCCGACCGCGGTGCTCTGTTTGAACGCGAGCGTGAAGGTGGAGAGCAGCCCGGTGACGAACCACAGCCGGCGACGCCGCTCGCCGTCCGGCGCCAGCGCCGCGGCCGACCCGGACAGCATACTGAGCCACGCGACGATGAGCGACGTGTGGTCGTACACGCACTCTTTCGGCGTTTGCGTGACCAGCACCAGGGTCGAAAACGTGACGAGCAGGCTCACTCGCCGCGTCGAGAACTGACGGGCGATCGCGTACCCGATGAGCCCCATCGTCAAGTGCGACAGCGCGGCGACCCAGAGCTCCTGAAGCAGCAGCGCGCGGCCGGCGATTTTTTGGATCCACGACAGGAGCAAGAAGCTTCCGGGTGGAATCGGCAGGACGAAGTCGACGTAGGGGCGCTCGCCGCGGGCGACGCGCTCGGCGATGGGTCCGACCCAGCCGGTGAATTCGCGGTCGCTGAGGACGTAGTTGTTCAGCCGCGGGACATAAAAGAAGAGAAAGACGAGATACGATCCGGCGAGCAGAAATAAGAGCGCCCGCGCCCAGCTCTCGTCGCGATCGCTCTCCGTCTTCACGGGTCCCGGTGGCGCATTCATGGGCGTTCGTCGGTCAAGCGTGCTCGACGGTGACCGACGTGCCCACCTTGGGTGGCACGAACGTATCGTAGCGGTCGTCGTGCCAGACGACCCACTTGTAAGCCGGATTTTCGAGCGGGTACTGAAACTCGAAGACGACCGCCGTGGGCTCGCCCCACTGATCGACGTCGTCGACGATCACGTTGACGCCCGCGAGCTCGACGACGCTCTTCCGCACCAGGGGATTGTCGCGCCCGCGATAGAGCCGATTGAAGACGCGGGAGTAAAAGCCGTACTTGGGGTGCACCCAGATTCGACGCTCGTCGAGGCGGCGGATCTCGACGTCGTCGAGCGAGCCCGACAACGTGATGAGCCGTCCGACGTCGGGCAACCCGCGCGCCGCGCGGAGCAGCGGCAAGACCCCGGCGAAGTAGTCGTCTCGGCCGTTCACCACGACGAGCGCTTCGTTCGCGCCGAACTTCACGTGCGAAAAGAGGCTCGCGTCCGCGTCGTCGAGCTCGTGTTGATAGCGGTACATGTGGAGCGAGCGATACGGCAACAGCAGCGGCGCCACGACGAGGTGCACGCCGAGCCACGCCACGCCGAGGGCCTGGCTCGAGCCGCGACGTTCGAGCGTCCAGGGCGCGTCTTCGAACAGCGACGCGATGACGAGCGCGACGAGCGGCATCGCGCCGAGCCCGGCGAACAAGAGGAGCCGATCTTCGGCGAACGTCGCGCAAGCGGGCGGCAAGGACAGCACGAGCCCCGCCGCAAAGAACCGCGCGCGGGCGTTCGTGCGAAACAAGGGCCAGAGCACCCAGCCCACACCCGCGACGAACACCGCCGACCAGAGCACCAAAAAACCCTGTAGATAGGGTCCCGAGCGAGTCCAGAGGTCGGCCGGGGGCGCGCCGAGCGTTGCGGTGATCAAGATCGCCGCGCGCTCGGAGAAGGCGGAGAGATATTGCGCGGGGTCGTGGAGCGGGTCGATGTAGAGCCCGGAGCCGTGCGTGGCGTAGCCGAGCCCTCGATAGAGAACGAGCCACCCGGCGAATACGACCGCCCAAGTGGTCGACGCCACTATTCGACGTCCGGCCGGCGCTCGATCGACGAACAACGCGTGCGCCAGGAAATAGCCGGAAGCGCACAGCGCGAACTCGGCGGAACCGAGCCCGAGCGCGATGAACACCGGTGTGAGCACGGCGCCCCACATCCACCCGTCTCGGCGAAAGCGATCGTACGCCCAGAGCGCGATGACCGCGAACGCCGTGGCCATGAGTCCGTTGCGATTGGTGATCCAACCGACGGCGTGTCCGTGCGCGTCGTCGACGGCGTAGAGCACCGCGGCGAGACCTGCGACCCAACGGCTCGGGAGCAGACGCCGATAGAGGAGTCCGGCGAAGAAGACGAGGAGCGCGTACCAGGCGAGATTTTCCGCGTGCATCAAGGCCGCCGCGTTCGGGAAGAGCCGGTAGTCGATCTGATGCGTCCACGACGAGAGCGGCCGCCAGAACGAGGCGTCGAAGCGCTTGTCAGTGAACCACGGGAACCAGCCGAAAAGCTCGTATTGGTAATTGCGCTGCGCGACGTCTACCGCCGACCACGGATGTTCATGGCCGAACAGATTCACGTAACCCGGCAGGTGGTACTTGCCGTGCCGGACGAGATCGCGCTGCACGAACTCCTCGGTGACGAGGCCGCTGCCCACCGACGGCAACACGAGCACCACGGCGAGTACCACCGCAAATGCCGCGACCCGTCGCGCTTCGAGCAACGCTCGCACGCGCGTGAACAGGGCGGAGAATCGGTGGAGTGTCGGTCGCGTCACACTTTCGGGATCGCCTTCGTGGAATACCAGAGCAGCGCACCCGAGGCCCAGCGAATTTCTTCAGAAAGCCGCCGCTCTCGCCGCTTGCGTCGCGCTCGCCCGGTCATTGTCTGTCGCGCCGCCTCATCGGTGGTCCCGGGGCGCGTCGGGGTAGCGTGCTATGAGCCCGAGGGGAATCGTGAAGCTCGTCCACGCCGCGGATCTGCATCTCGACAGCCCGCTCACGGGTCTCGAGGCCTACGAGGGTGCGCCGGTCGACACGATTCGCAGCGCGACGCGTCGCGCGTTTCAGAATCTGGTGTCGCTTTGCTTGGAAGAGGAGGCCGCGCTCCTTCTCCTGGCGGGCGACATCTACGACGGGAACTGGAAGGACTACTCCACGGGGCTGTTCTTCGCCGCGGAGCTGTCGCGTCTGGCTACCGCGGGCATCGACGTGGTCATGGTCCGCGGCAATCACGACGCCGCGAGCAACATCACGCGCCATCTGAGCTTGCCGAAACATGTCATCGAGCTCTCGACGACGCGCGCCGAAACGCGTGTGTTCGAAGACCGTGGCGTCGCGGTCCATGGACAAAGTTTTCGCGACCGATCGGTGCAGGTCGACCTCGCTGCGAACTATCCGCCGCCGGTTCCCGGGCTCTTCAATGTCGGCCTGTTGCATACGTCGCTCACCGGTCGGGAGGGACACCACGACTACGCACCGTGCTCGGTCGAGACCTTGCGCGCTCGCGGATACGACTACTGGGCGCTCGGACACGTGCACCGTCGCGAGATCGTTTCAGAGGCACCGTACATCGTCTACCCGGGGAACCTCCAAGGACGGCATCACCAAGAAACGGGACCAAAGGGGGCAACGGTCATTACCGTAAGCGACGGCCGGGTCGCGTCGGTGGAAGCGCGGGTACTCGACGTCTTTCGTTTCGGCACCGCCGACGTGGACGTGACGGACGCCGCGAGCGCCGAGGACGCGGTCGACCTCGCCCGCGCGGCGCTCGACCGTGAAGTCGCCGAAGCCGAGGGGCGTCCGCTCGGTGCCCGCGTCATTCTGCGCGGCGCGACGCGGGCCCACGCCGCGCTCTTTGCCGAACCGGAGCGATGGGAAAATCAGATCCGTCTCGAGGCGACCGCCGAGCACGGCGCCGATCTCTGGATCGAACGGGTGCGATTTGCGACGTCGCAAGCGCTCGCTGCGGGCGATCTCGCGGCGCGTGACGACGCCGTCGGGCAGGTGATCCGCGCGATCCGCGCGTCGCGGAGCGAAACGGGCGACGAACGCCTCGTTCGCGTCTTCGATGAGCTGAAAAAGAAGCTTCCGCTCGAGGTGCGCGACGGACCCGACCCGATCTTGCTCGACGATCCGCGGTTCATCGAAGCGCTGTTCGACGACGTGGAGCGCATGCTCGTCCCGGGGCTCGCGTCCGCCGGAGCCGACGAGTGAGACTCCGCGAGCTCGACCTTCTGGCGTTCGGGCCGTTCACGGGCACGCGCCTCGAGCTCGGTCAGGTTCCGGGCGCGGTGGACATCGTCTACGGTCCGAACGAAGCCGGCAAGAGCACGGCCCTCCGCGCCGTCAGCGGCTTGCTCTTCGGAATTCCGGAAAAGACGGTCGACGCGCACACGCACGCGAGAGGCGATCTGCGAATTGGCGGAATCATCGAGCGGCCGAGCGGCGAGCGGCTCGAGTTCGTGCGCCGCAAAGCCCGAAAAGAGACGCTCTCCGATCGCAGCGGGAAACCGTTCGACGACGCGATCCTGTTCGAGGCGCTACGCGGCATTTCCGCGGAGTTTTTCTCGGCGATGTTCGGGCTCGATCACGAACGCTTGCGCTCGGGCGCCGAGGCGATGCTCGAAGGGAAGGGCAATGTCGGCGAGAGCCTGTTCGCCGCGGGCGCCGGCGCGACGACGATCCATCGGCTTCGGGAGCGCCTCTCGCGGGAAGCGGAAATGCTCTACACGCCGCGCGGCCGCGACAAGCGGCTCGTCGTGCGCGCGATCGCCGACGTGCGCGACGCTCGCCAGCGCGTGGACGATCTCTCGGTGTCGGCGGCCGGGTATCTCGAGCAGGTTCGCGAGCGCGAACGCGTGCTCGGCGATCAGGCCGCGCTTCGCGCGCGCCACGCCGCGCACGTCAAGGAACAGTCGAAGCTCCAGCGCGTGCTTCAGGCGAAGCCCGACGTTTCGCGGCGTGCCGATATTCTCGGCAAGCTCGCCGCCCACGGCGACGTCGTCATTTTGCCGGAGGACGCGACGGCGCGTCGGCTCGCCGCGGTGAGAAAGCGCCACGACGTGGCGCGCAACCGCGAGCGCCTTGCCGAGGACATGGAGCGCCTCGTGGCGGCGCGTCGCAACTTGACGGTGAAGGAGTCGCTCATCGCGATCGACGAGGCGGTGATCAAGGATCTCGACGATCGACGGAGCCGCTATGGCCCGGCGCAAGTCGATCTGCCGAAGCGTCGCGCCGAATATGACGCGCTCGAGGCTCAGCTGCGCATCGCGCGCCGTGCCTTCGATCCGACCGGCGATGCGCCGAAGCCGGCGCCGGTGCGGCTCGGTCCGTCGCAGATGGCCAAGGTTCGCCGGCTGATCACCGACCACGCCGAGGTTCACGGCGAGCTCGGCCGACTTCGACGTGACCTCGCCCGGGAGGACGCGAAGCGTACCCAGCTCGCCGCGCGGCTCGCCACGTCCCTCGGCACGGACCGCGCCGCGGCCGTGCGCGCCGCGCTCGAGCGAGCGCCGGAGCTCGTCGTTCCGTCGCCGGAAACCGTCGTTCGACGCGGCGGCGAGCAGCAAAAGCTCGCGCAGCAGACCGAAGCGCTCGCCGAAGCGAAAGCGCGCCTCGAAGAAAAGCGCCGCGATGCCCGTCAGAAAATCGACGCGCTCGAGCGAGCGGGCGCTATTCCGACCGAAGACGAGCTCACGGCGCTCCGCGGCCGTCGCGATGCGCTGTGGGGATCGCTCCGCACGGCGACCGGGCCGTTCGATGCACCGACGTCGAAGGCTTTCGAAGACCTGGTCGTCGCCGCGGACGACGTGTCCGATCGGCTTCGACGCGAAGCGGACCGTGTCGCTCGACTCTCGGCGTTGCTCTCCGAAGAACGCGCGCACGAAGAGCGGCTCGCGGCGCTCGGCGTCGAGGCAGAGAGCCTTGGGGAACGAGTGCGGCGCAGCGACGCCGCGTGGGTCGCGCTCTTCGACGGCGCCGGGTTTCGGCCGCTCTCGCCGGAAGAAATGCGTCCCTGGGTCGCGCGATTCGGCGAGCTCCTCGACGTGGACGCGACCCGCGCGCGGCTCTCCGACGAAATCCGCGGCGCGGAAGCGCGGCGCGCCGAGTGGCAACGGAACTGGTCGGAGTCGATCGAATCCCTCGGCGTCAGCGGCGGCGCGTCGCCCGACGAAGCGATGGTCGTGCTGGACGCGCTCTCGGAATATGCGCGGTTGGTCGAACAGAGCGAGAGCCTTCAGCGCCGCATCGACGCCATGCGGCGCGACTCGGACGAATTCGTCAGCGTCGTTGCTGGATTGGTGGGGGCGCACTTGCCGGAGCTCGGGGCCCTTGCACCCGCCGAGGCGGCGGCGCGGTTCGTACGGGCGCGTGACGAAGCGGTCGCAGCCGAGAAAGAGCGGGCCCGCCTCGGTCGGGAAATCGACGAGCGCCGCGCGCGGCTCGCCAAGCTCGAAATCGCGGAGGCCGATGCCGACGACGAGGTCGCCGCGTTGCTGCGCGCCGCCCGCGTGAGCGATCTCGACGAGCTCGAAGCCGTCGAGCGAAAATCGGTGCTCGAGCGAGAGCTCCGGAGCGAGCTCGGCCGTGTCGAAGCGCGGCTCCTCGAGCTGTGCGAAGGGGCGTCGCTCGACGACTTGGTCCGTGACGCCGCCGCGATCGACCTCGACGTCGAACGGAATCGATTGGACGAGCTTCGGACGGCGATCGACGAGCTCACCGAGGAACTACAAAGAGGCGCCGCGCGACTCGCGACCATCGAAGCCGGGGTGTCGCTGCTCGAGCGCCCTGCGGCGGCCGACGCGGCGAACGAGCTCGCGGCGTGCGTCACCCGCCTGAAGCGTCATACGCGCGACTATTTGCGGCTCAAGCTCGCGTCAGCGTTGCTCGATCGCGAGGTCGAGCGGTATCGACAGGAGAATCAGGGGCCGCTCGTGTCGCGCGCGGGCGAGCTGCTCCCGGCCTTGACGCTCGGACGCTACGCCGGGTTGACCGTCGATTTCGGCAGCGAGGACGACGAAGCCGCGCTCTACGCCGTACGGCAAGACGGCGCGCGCGTGCCGGTGGAAGGGTTGAGCGACGGAGCCCGCGATCAGCTCTACCTCGCACTGAGACTCGCGAGCATCGAACGCTATCTGCTCCGCAACGAACCGATGCCCGTCGTGCTCGACGACATCCTCGTGCACTCCGACGAAGATCGGACGCGCGCCGCGCTCGGCGTGCTCGGCGCGCTCGCGAAGAAGACGCAGGTGCTCTTGTTCACCCACCACGCGCACGTCGTGGACGCGGCGCGCGCGGTGCTCGGCCCGACCGGAGCCGTGGAGCACGTGCTGTCCCGCGGCGAGATTCAGCGCGACGTGACGCGACCGCGAGAGCCGCGCCGGAACGGGCTCGACGGCTGAGTCGCCTCGGCGCGCGGGCGCGGCGCGAACCGTTGCCGCCAATCACCCTGCCAGAGCCGGCGTTTGCCGCGGACCTGGTCGTCGCGCATCGCGTACGTCTCGGCGACGGTGCCGTCTTCGAGCCGCACCTCGATGCGATGAAAGAGCACCGGGCACTCCTTATTGACGTCGATCGCGAAGCGATGTTTCCGGCTCACTCGATAGAGCTCACCGGAAACCGCGACGGTGCCGCGCGCGAGGAGCGCGGGATACACGCCGAGATCGACCAGGGTGTGCGTCGGTTCGGTGCGGATCTTCCCGACGAACTCCGCGCCCGCGAGGAGGTCATGCTCGCGCTCGCCTTCGAGGAGGGTTCCATAGACGAAGAGGCGGAGGTCGTTGGTCACGGTCCGCCTTTCGTCATGGCTCGAGGCTTAGACGAGCGCCTTCACCGCGGCGAGCGCGGCGTCGTAGTTCGGCTCTTTGGTCACGTCCGCGACGTATTCGGCGTAGCGGACCCGATCGTCCTTGCCGATGACGAAGACCGCGCGGCAGAGGAGGCCCTTCGACGGCGCGAACGCGCCGTAGGCCGTGCCGAAGTTCCGGAACTTGTAGTCGCTGAGCGCCTGGATCTTGTCGCTCCCCGTCGCGCCGCACCACCGCTTCGCGGCGAACGGGAGGTCGAGCGACACCGCGGCGACGGTGACTCCGGGCAGCTTCGCCGCCTCGGTGTTGAAGCGCCGCATTTCCACGTCGCACACCGGCGTGTCGAGCGAGGGCACGGCGCAGAGGATGCGCACGTGACCCGCCAGATCGCTCCCTTTGACTTCCTTCATGTCGGTCGCGACGAGTGAAAAATCCGCGGGGGCGTGATCGCCCACTTTGATCTCGGGTCCGAGGAGATCCGTCGGTCCCCTCCAGTCGATCGCGCCGGTGCGAAGCTCCGCCATATTTCCGTACTCCTCGAGGTTTTCGCCGACGATCCGCGTCGTTTTCCGCGCGCCCCGCCGTCTTCGAAGGCGAGACCATGAGGCAGGCGGAAGGGGGCGTCAAGCGAGGGCTTCCGGTCTGAATTTTGCCGGCGTAAGCGTCGCTCCCTGTCACTGAAGCCCCTTCGCAACGCCGAGAGTGAGCTCACGCTCGATGTCGGGCTCGACGAGCCGACCGACGACGCGTCGATGCGCGCGCGCATCGCGTCGCGACTTCGCATTCCCGAAAGCGACCTTCCGCCCGTCGTGCTCCGCAAGCGCTCGCTCGACGCGCGCCGAGGTCGCGTGCGGTTTCACCTGTCGTTCGAAGTCGGCGCGACGGAAACGGCGGATCTCGGCGCGCCGCATCCTCGCGCGGTGGGGGCGCCGCGCGTCGTCATCGTCGGAGCGGGGCCCGCGGGGCTCTTCGCGGCGTACGCGCTCGCGCGACGCGGCATCGGTAGCGTCGTGCTCGATCGCGGGAAACCGGTGCAGCCGCGCCGGCGAGATCTGAAAGGACTGAACCAACGCGGCGAGGTCGACCCCGACAGTAATTATTGCTTCGGCGAAGGCGGCGCGGGGACGTACAGCGACGGCAAGCTCTACACGCGCGCGCACAAGCGCGGCGACGTGCGCGACGTCATCGAGGTCCTCGTGCGACACGGCGCACCGCGGGCGATCCTCACCGACGCTCGGCCGCACATTGGTTCGAATCAGCTGCCCAAGGTCGTCACGCACCTGCGACAAGAGCTGGAAGCCGCGGGCGTCCAATTTCGATTCGGTGCTCGCGTCGACGCGCTCGTCGTCGCGAAAGGCTCTCGCCGGGTCACCGGAGTTCGTCTCGCCGACGGCACCGTCGTAGAGGGAGAAGCCCTCGTCCTGGCGACCGGTCATTCCGCGTCGGACATCGTCGATGTGTTGCTCGAGAACGACGTTCGCCTGGAGCCGAAGGCGTTCGCTCTCGGCGTGCGCATCGAACACCCGCAACCCCTCATCAATCATTCGCAGTACGGCTCGGCCGCCGGGCATCCCGCGCTACCCGCCGCCGCGTATCGACTTGCCGAGACGATCGACGGACGCGGCGTGTTTTCGTTCTGCATGTGTCCGGGCGGATTCATCGTACCCGCGTCGACGGTTCCCGGCGGCGTCGTCGTCAACGGCATGAGCCTGTCGCGGCGCGATTCGCCGTTCGCCAATTCCGGCTTGGTCGTCGCGGTCGAACCGGAAGACCTCGCGCGGCTCGGCTTCGCCGGCGTTCGCGGCGGCATCGAACTCCAGCGCCGGCTCGAAGCGGCGGCGTTCGAGCGCGGCGGCGGGCTCTTGCAGGCTCCCGCGACGCGAGCGACCGATTTCGTCGCACGGCGCTCGTCGACGACGCTTCCGAAGACGAGCTACATCCCGGGCGTCACGCCGTCGGATCTCAACGATCTGTTCGACTCGGTCGCGCCGGGCTTCGCGGAGCGGCTCCGTCGCGCGCTCGGCGTTTTCGAGCGGCGCCTGCGCGGCTACGTCGGTGAAGACGCCGTGCTCGTCGGCGTCGAGACCCGGACGAGCTCGCCGCTGCGCGTTCCGCGCGACGCGGACACCTTGCAATCGCCGGACCTCGAACGACTCTATCCGGCGGGCGAGGGCGGGGGACACGCCGGCGGCATCATGAGCGCCGCGATGGACGGCCTCAGGGTAGGGCGCGCGGTTGCGACGCTCTTCGGCGTGGAGCCGTAAGAGCGAGGTTCGCTGCTCCGATCAGGTGCCGCTTTCGAGCACGATGCGCGTGATTTCCGCGGGCGCGTGGAGGCGCATGGGCGGGCCCCAGTAACCGGTGCCGCGACTCACGTAGACCAACGTGCGCCCGATCTTCGCGAGCCCCGCGACGATGGGCTGCTGCAAGTACACCAGGTAATTCCAGGGCCAGATCTGGCCGCCGTGCGTGTGACCCGACAACTGCAATCCGACGCCGTGCTTGTCGGCCTCGAATGCCGCGCGGGGTTGATGCGCGAGGAGCACGAGCTCGCGCTTCGGGTCACGGCCCTCGAGCGCTTTGCCGAGGTCGGGACCGCCGCCGAACCTTCGCGATTCGATGTCGTCGATGCCCGCGAGGTCGAAGCTCGAGCGGTCATCGCCGATGAGCACGCGTTCGTTTCGAAGGACGCGGACGCCGAGGCTCGTGAGCTCGTTACACCAGGGTTCCGTGCCAGAATAGTATTCGTGATTGCCGGTCACGAAGAACGTGCCGTACCGCGACTTCAGATCGGCCAGCGGTGCGACCGCGTCGCGCAAGGTGGCGACCGGTCCATCGACGAGGTCACCGGTGATCGCCACGACGTCGGGGGCGAGCGCGTTCACGCTCGCGACGATGCGCTCGATGAAGGCGCGGCCGATCGTCGCGCTGCCGACGTGGACGTCGGAGAGCTGCACGACGGTCGTGCCGTGGAGCTCCTTCGGCAGCCGCGCGAGCCGCGCGCGCACTTCGACGACGCGCACCGGGCCGAGCCCGGATCTCAGCGCGGCGATCACCGCGCCGCCGCCCAAGAGCGCGACCAACGTCGCGAAGAGACGCGCCGTGGTGAGCCGCCCATCGGGGTCGCCGACGCGCGCGCTGCCCGACAACCACGACAAGACCGCCGCGACGAGCCGGACCGCGTCGGTTGCGAGTAGGAGCGTGAACAGAATGAAGAGCACGCCGAGCCAGACGAACCCGATCGTCGTCACCACCTTGCGCAGCGGAAAATCCCGCGTGCGCGACAGGAAGAACGTGATCGGGATGTTCAGGTACAGCGCGGCGACGAGGAGCGTGAGCAGAGCACGCGCGACCATCGGCAACGCCGGTTCACTGACCAGCCGAACCCAGATGTAGCCGTGTACGGCCCCGAGGATCGATAGCGCGATCCCGATGAACACGACAAACGACGATGCGCGGCGCGCCATGGAGCAGAGAACCCTATAGGGCGCCGCGCCCTTTTGTCACGTGGTCAGCGTCACGCAATCAGAACTGCAGACCGCCGGTCGCGTAGACGCCGAAGCTCACCGCGTCCTCGTTCGCGGACGGAACGATGTTGAAGCGCACGTCGCCACCGACGAAGAAATTCTGAATCGGGTACATGACGACGGCTCCGGGCCAGAGCGCGAAGTAGCCCTGCGACCCGCTGATGTTGCCGCCGCCAGCCGTGATGCCGGCGACGCTCACGGTCGGGATATCGACGCTGTAACCGATGTTGTAGTAGCCGAGCCCGAGGTACGGGCGAATCACCACCGGGCCGACGTCGATGTCGTAGCCGCCTTCAGCGCCGAACTCGAAGCTGTGGAAGTGGTCGCTTCCGAAGTTGTACTGGAGCAAGCCGCCGACGTAGACGTTCATGGGCAACGTGTAGCCGCCGCGAACGCCGAGCCCGAACAAGTCGTAGTCCGACGTGCCGAAACCGAGCAGCGCGCCAACCGTTCCATAGCCTTGCCCGGTCGTTCCGAGGCCGCTGTCGGCGAACGCCGCCGGAGCCATCACCGTGGTTGCCAAGGCGCCCAAGGCACCAATCCATTTCGCTTTCGTCATCTTTTCCAGTTCTCCTGATTCGGTAGCGTCCCAAAAAGCATCGACGGCGCTCGCCCTCTACCTATCGGCAAGAGGGGTGGTCGGGCTCTTCACGGGGCCGCACCGTAGAAGCTTCCCGACGAAGGCACAAGGCTCGTCGCGGGCTCGATGGCAAGACCCCGTGCACATCGATTCATGGACGAGATCTACCGATCCGTATTCATCATGTGCGAAACGGAAATCGCGCCGCGACCGCCATCGGAGCACGACAGAGGGGCCTTTGTCGGGCGAGACTGGGCAAGAGTTGCGGGTCCGCCCGCTTCGTGTTGAATCTCGAGGGTATCGGTCTCGTTCTTCCAGCGCTTCGGAGGTCCCTTGCACACTTTCAGACCCGAGCCCCTCGATGCCGATCCCGACGAAACGGGCGAATGGATCGAGTCGCTCGAAGCCGTCGTGGCGCGGCAGGGGAAGCGGCGAGCCCGCTTCCTCATCAAGCGAGTCATCGAGGCGGCGCGACGGCGTGGCGTCTTGCCCGACGGCCCGCTGACGACCGATTTCGTCAATACGATCCCCCCGGACGAATCGCCGGACCATCCGGGTGACTCGCTGATCGAGAAGCGCATCCGGCGGATCATCCGCTGGAACGCCGTTGCCATGGTGCAGCGAGCGAACGTCCGCAGCGCGGGCATCGGCGGGCATCTCTCGAGCTACGCCTCGAGCGCGAGCCTGGTCGAAATCGGGTTCAACCACTTCTTTCGCGGCAAGGACGGCGAAGGGTCTGGTGACCAAGTTTTCTTCCAGGGTCACGCCGCGCCCGGGATCTACGCGCGCGCCTTTCTCGAAGGGCGGCTCGACGTCGGACACCTCGAGCGTTTCCGGCGCGAGGTCGAGCGAGGCAAGGGACTCTCGTCGTATCCGCATCCCCGGCTCATGCCGACGTTCTGGGAATTTCCGACGGTCAGCATGGGACTGGGCCCGCTCCACGCGATCTATCAGGCGCGGTTCAATCGCTATCTCCGCGATCGCGGCATCGTCGACACATCGAAGTCGCGCGTGTGGGCGTTCCTCGGCGACGGCGAAACCGACGAGCCGGAGTCGCTCGGCAGCCTGAGCATCGCGGCTCGCGAAGGGCTCGACAATCTGATCTTCGTCGTGAACTGCAACTTGCAGCGACTCGACGGCCCGGTTCGCGGGAACGGCAAGATCATTCAAGAGCTCGAAGCGGTGTTCCGCGGCGCGGGCTGGAACGTCATCAAGGTGATCTGGGGCCCGGAGTGGGACCCGCTGTTTCAGAACGACGCCGACGGCGTGCTCGTGCGTCGTTGCAACGACGTCGTCGACGGCGAGCTCCAGAAATACGCGACCGCTGACGGCGCGTATACGCGAGCGCACTTTTTCGGGACCGATCCGCGGCTCTTGAAGCTCGTCGAACACCTTTCCGATGACGATATTCGCCGCCTTCGTCGCGGCGGACACAGCTTCCGGAAGCTGTACGCGGCGTATCAGGCCGCCGTGGGGTTCGAAGGGAAACCGACGGCGATCCTCGCGCACACGGTGAAGGGCTGGACGCTCGGTGAGGGCTTCGAGGCGTCCAACGTGACGCACCAGAAAAAGAAAATGGATCTCGAGGAGCTGAAGCGATTCCGCGACGTGATCGAATTGCCGGTCCCCGATTCGCAGATCGCCGACGCGCCGTTTTATCACCCGGGTCCGAACAGCGAAGAGGTGCAGTACCTCATCGAACGGCGGCGTTCTCTCGGCGGTCCGCTTCCGAAGCGGCGTGCGCGGTCGACCGTTCCGATCGAGCTACCGAAAGAAGACCTCTACGCGGAGTTCTACCAGGGCATGAAGACCGGCGAAGCCTCGACGACGATGGTGTTCACGCGTCTTCTCTCGAAGCTCCTTCGCGACAAGCAGATCGGCCGGCGCATCGTGCCGATCGTGCCCGACGAAGGCCGCACCTTCGGCATGGACGCGCTCTTCAGTCAGGTGGGGATCTACTCGTCGCAAGGCCAGCTCTACGAGCCGGTCGACAAGCAGCACCTCCTTTATTACCGCGAGAGCAAAGACGGGCAGGTGCTCGAAGAGGGGATTACCGAGGCGGGAAGCACCGCGTCGTTCATCGCGGCGGGCACGTCGTATTCGGTGCACGGCGAACCGATGATCCCGTTTTACGCCTTCTATTCCATGTTCGGGTTCCAGCGCACCGGCGACCAAATGTGGGCTGCGGGCGACGCGATGACCCGCGGGTTTCTGCTCGGGGCGACTGCTGGGCGCACGACGTTGAACGGCGAAGGCTTGCAACACGAGGACGGACACAGCCTCGTCCTCGCGAGCACGGTGCCGAGCGTCGTGTCGTACGACGTGGCGTTCGCGTACGAGCTCGCGGCGATTATCGAAGACGGCCTCCGCCGGATGATCGCCGAGCAGGAAAACGTCGTTTACTACATCACGCTCCAGAACGAGTCGTACCGGATGCCGCCCGCGCCGCCGAACGTCAAAGAGGGGGTTCTCGGCGGCATTTATCGCTTTCGCGCGGGCGAAAAAGGCAAACGTCGCGCGACGCTGTTCGGCAGCGGTTCCATCTTGAATCAGGTGCTCCGCGCGCAGGAGATCCTCGGCGAAAAATTCGACGTTTCGGCCGACGTATTCAGCGTCACCAGCTATCAAAAACTCCGGCGCGACGCGCTCGCGAGCGAACGGCACGCGCGTCTCCATCCGAGCGAACCCGTGCGCACGCCGTTCCTGGTGCGCGCGCTCGAAGGCGCGATCGGCCCGTTCATCGCCGCGAGTGACTTCATGAAAGCAGTGCCCGATCAGATCGCGCGATTCATGCCGGGGCGCTTCGTGCCGCTCGGCACCGACGGGTTCGGCATGAGCGACACTCGCGAAGCGTTGCGCCGTCACTTCGAGGTGGACGCCGAACACGTCGTAGTGGCGACGCTCGCGGCGCTTCAGCGAGACGGCTTCGCCGACGCCGGCGAGGTCGCACGCGCGATCGACGAGCTCGGCGTGGATCCCGACGCGATCGACCCACTCTCTATTTGATGGGGGACCTTGTCCCCCGCGGCTCGCTTCGCGACCGCTCCCCCTGCCGCTTCGC
>CAZDNG010000019.1:0-128688 GCA_964506835.1 uncultured Polyangiaceae bacterium | reverse complement strand
TAGCAACGAGCCCGCGCCGTCGGACGGCTCCTTGCTCTTCAACGACGTCATGGCGACGGCGTTCGGGGGCGTGCGCGCTCGCCAGGTCGTGTTCGTCGAGCACGACAGCCACCTCGAACTCGCTCTGGTCGGCGCTCCCGATCACGTCGCCCCGGGCGGCAACCTCGAGTACGTCGTGAGCTTCGGCAACTCCGGCAACTCGAGCGCCGCTGCAACGCTCGCCGTTCCGGTACCCGTCGGGACGACGTTCGTCTCGGCCAGCGGTGGGGGCAAGCTCGACGCCGGCGCTGTGGAGTGGAGTCTCGGCGCCATTTCGGCGAACTTCGCCGACGAACGGCGCGTGATTTTCAAGGTCGACTCCGCCGCGCCGGCGGGCACCCTGGTCGCGGCCCGCGCCGAGCTGCTCGATCCGACGAGCGGGACGACGCTGGTCCGTCGCACGAGCGCGGAGCTCGTCGCTTCGACGGTCCCGTTGTCGCTGTCGGTCGTCCGCTCGCCGGACCCTACGTCTCCCGGCGGCGCCGTCATCTATGAGATCCACGTGGCCAACCGGAGCTCGGCGGCCACGGGCGCGTTCACGCTTCATGCGAACGTCCCTTTGTTCGGAGAGGTCGCGCAGACGTCGCCGCAAGCCGTTTGCGCGAATTTCACGCCGGCAAACGGCTGTCGTTTCGGCCAGCTCATGGCCTGGAACATGGCTTCGCTGGCACCCGGTGAAAGTACGGTCGTTCAAGTGAACTTCGCGATGGACACCGGGCTCGCCACGACCCTGCCAGCCGCACCGGACGGCACCATCCTATTTGGCGAAGTGACGGCCTCTGCGCTCGGAGGCGTTCAGAGCGAACACACGGCTTTCGTCGACAAGGAAAACTCCCTCGGTCTCACCCTCGACGGCGCTCCGGATCGCGTGGCACCGGGCGCGACGCTCACGTACACGGTCTCGTTCGGCAACGCCGGCGCCTCAACAATTCCAGCGATCCTGAGCGTTCCGATTCCGGACGGAGCGTCGTTCGTCTCGGCTTCGGGCGGCGGAACGGCGAGCAACGGCGTCGTGCGCTGGAATCTCGGCAAGCTAGCCCCTGGCGCGGGCGATCGACGCACGGTCGCGCTGAAAGTCGATAACGCCTTGCTCGATGGCACCCTCATCGGCTCGAACGCGGAGCTCGCCGACCCGGATACGGGCGTTCCGCTCGCGCACGCGACGTCGGCGACGCTCGTCGCCGATCAAACCGAGCTTCATGTCGCGTTCGTCGAGTCGCCCGATCCCGTCGAGCCGGGCGGCGCCCTCACGTACGACATCACCGTGACCAACGAGAGCACGACGACTGCGACCGGCGCGTTCCGAGTGCAGGCCAATCTGCCTCCGTTCGTGGCAGTCACGCAGGCGACGGGCGCCGTCTGCGCCAACTTCACGCCGGCCACGGGGTGCCGCTACGACCAGATGATGTCTTGGAACGTCGCTTCCATTGCGGCCGGCGCGAGCACCACGCTGCACATCGCCGCCGTGGTCGACGACGGAACTTCTCATCCCGCGCCGCCCCGCGGCACGGTGTTGCTCGCCGATGCGACCGCGCTGCCGTTGGGCGGCAGCTGGGCGCAGACCTCGACCTTCGTCGGCAACGTCACTTCGGTCCTCGGGTCCGACGCAGGCCCAGGAGCGTCCCGTTCAGACGCGGGTTCCGATTCGGGCGCTCGCGATGGCGGTGCTACGGACGCTGGCTCGGCGGGGGACGGATCCGTTTCCGATTCCGGTGCTCCGCTTCGCGACGGAGGCTCCTCGTCGAGCGGCGGCGCGACTTCGAGCGGCGGCGCAACCTCGAGCGGCGGCACGTCAGCGGTTTCCGGCGGGACCTCGGGAGCCGGAGGCGCGACCAAGCCGTCATCCGGATCCAGCGGCTGCTCGTGCGAGCTCGCGGGAGCGAATTCTTCGCGGGGCCAAAGCGCAACCTGGCTCGCGCTGGCGATGCTCGGCACCCTGGCGTCGCGTCGATTGAAACGACGTCTCGCTCCTGGGCGAGCGCGGATCCGTGGGCACGAAACGACGGTCGACACGCGGGGCGCAGCCGACCTTTCTGGCTGACGTGTTGAATCCAACCTTGTAGTAGTCCGTCTCGCGTGCTGGCCGCGCACGGCCTCCCCCGAAAGGACTCTACATGTTCCTCATGAAGACTTCGCCCCTCGCTCTCGTGCTCGCTGCGATGGGTATCTACGCCGCAACGCTCCCTGGTTGCGTCGTCGAAACGGGCCCCGGTGTGGCACCTCCGCCGCCCCCTGCTCCGGCCCCGGTAGCGGTGCCAGTAGCCGCGCCCGCCCCGATCCCGGCGGCCGCGCCCGCCGTCGTCGAAGCGCCTCCCGCCGCGCGCGCGCCGATCCCGGCGGCTGCGCCTGCCGCCGTCGAAGCCCCTCCCGCTGCGCGCGCGCCGGTCGTTGCTCCGCCACGCGAAGCGTTGAGCGGTCGATGGGCGGGAGCGGGTTACACGTGCACGGACAACAGCGCCCCGCGCGAAGAACAAGTGACGATCATCGAACGCGGAGACGCGGTGACTGCGACGAAGCTCACCGGTGACCACTGCGTCAAGGCCGGCGAAGTGACCTGGCGCGGCAGCGCGACGGCGCGTTCATTCCCCGTGCAGATTCAAGTCGGCGCGCCGGGCGTGGCGCACCACTTCGTGGGCGGCCGAGTCGATATTCTCGATCAGAACCGGCTCCAGCTCGACGGACCCGGTTGGACGATCGTTTACCGACGCATCCCTTAGCGTCCGCTAGCAGGCGGAGCTAGGGGCTCAGGGTTCCGTTCCAGGTGCCGTTCGCCGTGCCACCGATGACCGCGCTCGCCATCGTCAGCGAGCCCGCCAGTGCTACAGCCGCGGGGTCGAAGGTTCCGGTCAACGTGATCTGTCCGGTACCGAGGGGCGTACCGAGCGTCGACCAGGTCGCATCGTGCGAAACCGCGGTGACGGCGCCGTTGCAAGCGAGTTCACCGGTGAACGTCGCGTGAATCGTGATCAACGTGCCGGGCGGGGGACCGTACAAGAAGTCGACGGTCGCATCGAACGCGAGAAATCCGTCACTCGGATTGCCGACTACGCTCGTCACCACGAAGTTCAATGGACCCGCATCGGGAAAATTGCTGGTGGTGCCTTCAGCCGTCCAATTGCCCGTGTACTTCCCCGCTGGGAGCGCGATCGTGCCAGCCTCGTCGCAGGCGAGCACCCCGCCGCCGTCGGAAGCGCCACCATCCAGCGGGCATTGCGTGACGCTCGCCGTCAGCGGCGCGGTGACCGTCCGAGGTTTCCGGGCGAACTCACCGGATGTGGAGCCCGAATCCGTTACCGAGACGAGGTACGCCGTCGTCGTCTTGGGACAAATCTCGCGACTGCGGTCCGTCGAACCGTCGTCCCAGCCGTAGGTGTACGGCGGGAAGCCGCCCTGCGCGACCACGAGGACGTCGGCGCACGCGTTCGAGCACGAGAGCCTGACGAAGCTGACGGTCATGCCCGGCGGGCTTTCCACGTGCGCGGACAGCGTCTTGGCGCTCGCGTCGGCGATGAGCACGAGAGCGCCGCCGTTTCCCAGAATGCCGCTGGACGCTCCCCCGGCCCCGTCGTCGCCCACGACGAGAGCAGGCGACGCCCCGGAACTGCAGCCCGCCAGCAATGCGGCGAGGAACAGGCCGACGAGAGTCTTGCTGCTCATGAACGAGCTACTGCACGTCGCAGCCCATTCCTTCACGGTGCTCCGCTCATGTTCTACCGACGGATCTCGGCGGGTCAATGTCCGGCCGAGCGAGTCGGAGACCGGAGACTCGATCGAGAGTCGACGAGCGAAGAAAACGCCCTTAGCGTGCAGCAAGCCTGCTGGGCGACGCCGGATCGCTGCGACCCCTTTCTGTCCACGTCGAGAGCCCGCCCGGAGTGACCGTCGAGACGTCGTCCGATGCCCGGACGGAGGCACCACGCAAGACGGATGGATGCAGGCGGGGTTCTCGACGAGACCGCAGGGACGTCGTTCTGTCCGCCCCTCGTCGCAGGACACCAGGTCGCCTTTTCCGTGGACGTCGGCGTATCGTCTTACGGAGGCGGGGCCGGACCCCTGGAGTTGTGGGGCGGCTCCACGTCCTGCAGCCTAGACGAGCTGCTCTGGAGTTCCCCGGGTCATCGACGACACGAACCTATGGCATCCGTTCTGCGGGACGTTCACGCCCTCCAAGAGCTACGCCTACCTGGTGCTGAAACCCGTGAAGGAGTCCGCTCTCGGAACCTACGTGATGGTCGATCACTTCGAGCCGGGAGCGAGCTGCAACTGAAAGCGGGCGCCGATGCCCCTCGTCGACCGTGACGTCGCCTCTGCGGTCGCGATCACAATCCACTGATGATCTGTTGCAAGGTGGACTTGATCAACCTTGCCATGGGCTCCAGCAATTGGGGACTCGACGTTTCGGGGGTGTCTTGGTGCGTATGAAAGGTCGGGTTCCCGCCGGCGAAATAAAGCAGCTCCGAATAGCCGTGGAACTTCGCGTACGTCAAATCACCGCCGATTGCATTCTGCAACCCCGTGATGTTGAGCGCCTGAGCTTGAGGGTTCGTGGGGAGAAACGAGTCATTGAGCGCCTCGAGAACCAATGGGTTCGAGGTGTTGTACTTGATGGATTGCTTCACGGGCTGGTTCGTTCGCGTCAGAGTCCCATCGGCATTCTGGGTATAGTCGTACGTGATCAAATCGGCGCCGAGATGAGTCCACAGGTAAACGTCCTCCTGCTTGGGAATCAGTGAGCTCTTCAAATAGGCGTTGGTCCCGCGAAAATTCAATTCATGGCCCGATGAGGACATGAAGACCCATTTGACGCCCGACGTTTCCTTTGCCGCCCATTCCGCCAGCGCAAGCCAGACGGCCACGCCGGTGCCGCGCTCGCCGGAGTCTTCGAACCATCCACTCGAGGGAGTGCTGACCAGCAAGGTTTTGTCGGCCGGCCCCCGATCGAGCGTGCCTATCACCACGTTACTGACGGCACCCGCCTTCGTGAATCCCTCGGACCTGATTTTGACGTCGAGCGCCTTATCGATGGCATTTTGCAGGGCAGGCCGGTCAACGCGACCGACGGTCACCACCGGGATTGTCCATGGTGTCTGATCCCCCGCGCCGGGGTCCGTTCCCGGGGCATAGCTGATGAGCTGTTGAGCGTTCTGGCCGAAGAACTCCTGGGAAGGCGTTGCCGCTGCGGTCAGCACGACGATCACTCCAGTCGCTCCGTTGGCGGCTGCGGACTTGATCGTATTCTGTACGGTTTGGGTCACCGTGCCCGAGGGATTGTCGTACAGATATATCTTGCCGGACACGTTGGTGAGATCGGTGGTGAGCTTCCCCGTTTGTCCTCCCGATTTCGTGGTCGTCGGCCACCAGACGGGGAAGGCTTGGATTCTTGCTTTGCTGTCGATCGTGACGCTGGTCTCCGTCGGATAGAATTGATTCGTGGAAAACGGGAGCAGCTCGACCTTGAATCCCAGCGCCTTGAGGCGAATGGCCAACCAAGATTCAGTGGCGTAGTCAGTCACGGTCGCGGTGCGATGCTCGCCGAGCGACGAGTAGAAGAGGACGTCTCCATACAGCTTGTCACCGGAGAACGGATCTCTTCCCGTGCGAGAAGGGTCGGCATGAGCTGCCGGCGCGCACATCAGAGCAGCACCGACGGCAACTACCAAAGCAGCGAAATTCGATTTCTTCGTCATGGCCGTGACCTCCAAGAGAAACGCCAACCAAGGGTCGTTTCTTGCTTTTCAGCGGGATCCTATCGAGGGGGCGCTCGCCGGTCAACGGAATAATAGACACTTGTCTTGTTTAGTGGACATCGGCCGCCGGGCTCAGCGATCACTGCTCGGCAACGGCGTCGCTCCGAGGCGTCTTCTGAACGTCGAGGGTGGGCGGCGGCCGAGTTCGGGAGCGCCGCGACCGCTGTCCTTCTCAGCCGCTTGGCGACGCTACATCGAGCATCCGACGAACCGCGCGTTTGCGAGCGTGGTGCGCAATGTGGCCAGTGAGATGGCCGCATCAGTCGATGCCGGCCTGCGGCGGCGTGCGGTCAGGGGCGGCGAGTCAGTGCACGCGCGCTCTGGATCGCCGAAATAACCCCTTTCGGCAATATTCTTCGAGCCCACGTTTCCAAGCGCTGCCGACGAAAATCTGCGGCCGGCGCGGTCTCTCCGGGGCGCTTGCGAAACAACGTCGTGTGCGGCGCGCTCCGCTCCCCTTTGGGCCTATCTGCCGAGTAGTAGTAGAACGCGAGCGACTTCCGAGTGACCGATTCGGGACATTGGAGCGGCTCGGGGTGACCGTGGAAGGAGTCGTCCGTCGTGTTGAAAATCACGCAACGGTTCAGTATCGGCGCCACACGCTGCACGCGGTGCTTCATCTCTCGGTCCCAAAATTCGAGGTGCCCGCCGTACTCCTCTTTCCATTCGTCGTTCAAATAGAGGAGGGCATTGATGCGTCGATGAAGGCCGAGGCGCTCGTAGTAGTTGAAGTCGGCGTGGACTCCCAGCTTGCCCGAGCGCCGGATTTGATGAAGCCCGCCGCCCCTGAAATGCGGATCGGGAATGAGCCCTCGAATGCCGGTAAGCGTTTCCAGGAACTCGGTGAAGATGGACGAATTGAACGCGTACATGACCTGCCGCGTGAAGAGCGGGAACGCTTCCTCGTCTTCGGTCGATAGCTTGGTCTCGACGTAGCGATCGGCGCGTCGCCAGGCGATGGACTCCGGCGACGGGAATTCGCCGGCGATCCGGCGGACCACGTCGCTCGGCAAAAACTCATCGATGACGGCGTGCGGAAATGGTTCCGCGGCGCGATACCCCGGCTCCAGCTGCTCGGCCAGTTCGCGCATCGTGCGTCGTTCGAAAAAAAATGAAGACACGGTTCGCCGTTTTTAGGCGATAGCACCCGACGAATCAATTCGAACGGGGCGCGAGCTCCGGTCACGGGAGTGGTGAGAGGTTTTGTTCATGTCCGCCGCCGCGCGCCCGGCGCGAAAGAACCCTTCGAGGTCATGGTGGTCGGCGCGGGCCCGGGAGGCGCGAGGGCGGCACACCAGTTCCTTCGCATCGGCCCCGACCGAGCCCCCGCAGCGGCGTCGCTCCGTGCCACGACGCGAAAAATGGGTGCCTCCACCCGCGCCTCCTCGGCGGGTCAATGTCCGGCCAAGCGGGTGGTCGGAACGGCGCAACCCGCCTGCGGCGGCGCGACCTCCTCCAAGGTCGTGCTCGCCGAAGCGGCTGCGCGCGACCGGAGGAGATTTCCACATTGTCGCGTTGCCAATATCACGATCACAAGGTTCCACTCACCGTCATCGCGAACGGCACGATCGTCGATGTGACCGCAGCTCTTTCGAGCAGGTGCATCGTCGGCGACGTCGTCGCGCCCGCCGTGCGCCTGATGAGCGAAATCGACGGCGGCTATCAGCGGTCGAACCGTGTTGCACTGTCCCGTCCCGTGAAGCGCATCCACCTAAAACTCACACGGCGTTCCCCAGTCGCTCCTCTTGCCCTTCGATTGGAAGGAACGGAGCTCGGGCACGCCGCGGTGCTCGCGCAGGGAGCGCGCACGCGCCTGCTCGGCGAGCGGGCCCACGCGCTGGCTCCGACGGCGTATGGTCGCGGTACGCAGGCCTCCCTCTTCGAGCGCAACCCGCCGCCGAAGGCTGAGCCGCCCGTGCCGTAGCGCGTGACCATCAAAAAAACCAACCCAGCTGCTCCTCACCAATGATTCACGTCGATCACGGCCTGCGCGAAGGCTTGCGGCGCTTCTTGCGGTAGATTGTGGCCGACGCCGCCGCCGATCAGGCGGTACTGGTATTTGCCCGAGAACTGCTTGCGATACGCGGCGCTGTCCGGGTGCAGCGCTCCGTTCGCGTCACCCTCGAGAGTGATGGTCGGGATGCCGATGATGGGCAACTCGTTCAGCCGCTCTTCCAGAGCGTCGTACTGCGGCTCGCCGTCGGCTAGGCCGATACGCCAGCGGTAGTTGTGCACGGCGATGGCGGCGTAGTCCGGGTTTTCGAACGAGGCGGCGGAGCGCTCGAACGTGGCGTCATCGAACTTCCACCTCGGCGAGGCCGTTTGCCAGATGAGCTTGTTGAAGTCGTGCAAGTATTTCTCGTAGCCGAGCTTGCCGATGTCGGTCGAGAAATAGAACTCGTACCAAAAAGCCAGCGCCGCCTTGGGCGGCAGCGGCTGTGTGGTGGGCCGCGGCGAGATAAGGTAACCGCTGACGGAGACCAGCGCCTGGCAGCGCTCCGGCCAGAGCGCGGCCATGATGTCCGCCGTACGCGCGCCCCAGTCAAAGCCGGCCACGGTCGCTTTTTGGATCTTGAGCGCATCCATGAACGCGATGATGTCGCTCGCGACGGCTGCTTGCTGGCCGTTGCGCGGCGTTTCGTTGGAGAGAAAGCGCGTCGTGCCGTAGCCGCGCAGGTAGGGGACGAAGACGTGGTAGCCCGCGGCTGCCAACAAAGGCGTGACATCGACGAAGCTGTAAATGTCGTACGGCCAGCCGTGGAGCAGAATCACGGCCGGGCCGTCGCTTGGTCCGGCCTCCGCGTAACCGACGCTCAAGACGCCCGCGTCGATTTGTTTCAACGGACCAAAGGTGGCGCTCGCCGTCGATGCGAGGGTCATTTGCGCGCTCGCGGTGCTCACGCTGGCGCCCGTTGCCGAGAGTTGCGTGTGTGCGGCCGGCGCCGCCGCACAGCTCGAGAGAACGAGGCCCGCGGCGAGGGCAAGGGCAACGCAGGGTTGGCGCGGATGGATGCGATGAACACGGTTCATGCCCGTTAGCTGCGTTCAGGGCGTCGAGGTCGCCAGTAGACGATGGTATCGATCGTCTATCGATCGTTTATCGATCGTTGCCCCCGCGCCGTGGTTCAGCACCACCGATGCGTGCCTTGAGCCGGGCGATGAGCGAACTTGCTTTGCGTCGCTCTGGCCGTGGCGCTGTGGTACTCGTCGTGGCGCTGTGGCATTTCGCGCGCGGGTCCGCCCTCAGTCGCACGCTCGATATCACGCGCGTGGCTAGCCTTTCTCTCGCGTATTCGTGAGCGGCGAAGGGACCGTTCTCGTCCGCGGACGCGAAGCCACGCTCGCTGGACAGGGTTTCATGACTTGGCGCGGAGTTTGCGATCCTCGCCTGGTCCTTACCTTCTCAACTCAGCGATGAGACGCTGCGGAGCCCAGCATGGTCGAACGAGCGACGCACATCCCATTGGTGAATAACGAGCTCTATCAAACTTTGGGTGAGCGCTGGTATGGCGCGCAAGACGATCCGGTCGCGCTCTTGCGCGCCGAATCGCGTTTGAGAAACCCCTGGTCGGACGCGAAATAGAGCGCACTTTCCACGGCGCGCCATGCCGCGTGCTCGACGTGGGTTGCGGCGGCGGATTTCTGACCAACTACCTGGGCGAGCAGGGACACGAGGTGACGCTGCGGTTTGAAGTAGCGAGAACTGTCACGAGATATCAGCGGAGAGGGAGGGATTCGAACCCTCGGTAGGTTTTCACCTACGCCCGCTTAGCAAGCGGGTACCTTCGGCCACTCGGTCACCTCTCCGGAGGCGGGGCACAGTACCTAAGTCGCGCGCACCGTCAAGCGCCGGCAGTCGGCGTGCGGCATCGGCTGCGTCCGCGCGGCCGGCTCGGGCCGCGACTTTCGAGGCGGGTTACGGGCAAAGCGGTTGGCTGTTGTCGTTCCCGGTGCAGCCGCACTGCCCGACGCACGCGCACGGCAGCGAGCATTTGGGGCATTGGCTCAGGCACGTGCACGCCGTCCCGAGCCGCGTGGAGAACGCGGTCGCTTTGCAGACGGGGAGCTTCGTGTCGTTGAAAATGCTCAGCGCGCCGCCGATCGACGCGAGCGCGGCAAAACCGTCGAGGTTCGTCACCGAAGTCGCGCCGATGACGCGCAGACTGCCGCCCACCGACGTGAGCGCTTCCACGCCGGAGAAATTCACGAGCGACGGGACATCCTCGAGCACGAGATCACCGCCGACGCTCTGAAGCCCGGACACCCCCGCTAGACTCGTCAGCGCCGAGGCGCTGGCGATGTCGAGATCGCTGACGAGCGACGTGACGCCTTCGAGCCCGTGCAGCGACGTGAGGCCGGTGACGTCCTGAAGAATGACGTTCCCGACGGCGCCCTTCACGTGGGAGAGGGCGTCGATGCGTAGGAGCGCTGCGCTCTGCAGGACGCTGAGACCTCCGAGCTGGGTCACTCCCTCGAGGCCGTCGAGCGACGCGAGCTTTTCCGGAACTTGCAGCGAGACGGAACCGCCGATCTTCGTCAATCCGCGGAGTGCGTGCAGGGACGTGAGGTTCGGGTCCGTGACCATGACGTCGCCGCCCACGCTCGTCACGTGGGAGAGCGCGTCGATCGTGGTCGGCCCTTGATCGGTGAGGAACAGGGTTCCCCCGATCGAGGTGAGACCCTCCAGGCCGGCGAGCGACGGCAGCGCGGCGTTGTTCGCGATCTGCACGAAGCCAGTCGCCGTCGTCAGGTGCGAAAGCGGTGCGAGCGTCGTGATGCCCGTGTTCTCGATGTCGAGGTCTCCCACTTCGGTGACGTTCGACAGCGGCGACACGGACGTGAGCTTCGGCAACGCACTCAACTTGACCGTCCCGGACAAACTCGTGAGCGCGGGCAAACCCCCGAGCGACGAGAAGGAATCCATCGACTCGATGTAGATCGTCTCGAGCCCGGTCACGTTTTCGAGCCCGGTGAGGTCCTTGAGCTTCGAGCTCCCGTCGGGGCTCGCGATCCGGACGCCGCCGAGCGTTCGCAGGCTCGTGAGATCGTGCAGATTGGCCAGGGTAAACGGATCGGTGATGATGAAGAGCTCCGCGATCGTCTTCAGGTGTTCGAGTCCATGGAGCGACGGAACGTCGCCGATGACCAACATGTCGACGGACTCGAGTCCGGACAAACCATCGAGCGACACGATCGGGCTTTGCGCCGAAGTCGTGGCGGTGCCCGTCGAGACGGTGAGCGTGCCGCCCACCGTCGTGAGACGTTCGAGGCCGGCGAGGTTTTGCACGCTCGCCGAGGCGTCGGGGTCGATGCGCAGGTCGCGGTCGACCTTCTGAAGGCAGGACGCGTCGGCGATGACATCGACGTTTGCGATCAGCGCGACGCTTCCGTTCACTTCTCGGATCCCACGGAGCTCGGTCGAATCGACGGTGGCATCGACATCGCCCTGGAGCACACCCGCAGCGCCGCTCTTGCAGACGACGCAAATCGAACCGCCTGGGTGCGGCACGCACGCTCCGCCCGAGCACGGACCGCAGTCGTGACTGCCCGAATCGGCGCCCGACGCTCCGCCACTCGACGACGCTCCGCCGCTCGACGACGCTCCGCCGCTCGACGACGCTCCGCCGCTCGACGACGCTCCGCCATTCGACGACGCGTCCATGGACCCGGCAACGCCCGAGTCAGGCGAAGCCGGTACGCCGCCGGTCGCGCTCGCTCCGCCCGTCGAACCCTGGACGCCGCCGCCGGATGACGCGGAAATTCCGCCGGACGAGGCTCCGCCAAAGCTGGGTGCCGCGCCGCCGTTTCCGCCGTTCGCCGGGATCGGCGTGCCGCCATCGTCGCCTTCGTGCGCCGACGGGAGACACCCGCCCACCAACATCAACGCGGAGACCGACGCCACATATTCGAATCGCATGTAATTCCACCTGCTCGCGTACCCCAACGGTCGCGTGCCCTCGTCGTGCGCCCCGTGCATGGTACTGCCGCGTCGGTGATCGGAAAGGTGAAAGCGCGCTCGAGCGAGCTCGTGCGCGGCGCGTCATCGATCGAACGCAACGATCGTCTCGAAGTGGCGCTCGGGTCCTCGCGAGTGGCCTCGCGTGTCTTGACCTTGAAGCTGGTGGCGAATCACGGTCGCCCCTTCGGGGTAAGCCCCTGCGAGTTGGGGCAGTCTTACCGGAGAGGTTGGGATGCCTCCACCCGCGCCTCCTCGGCGGGTCGATGTTCGACCGTGTGAGTAGTCGCTATTCGACGATACCCGCCTGCGGCGGCGCGACCTCCTCCAAGGTCGTGCTCGCCGAAGCGGCTGCGCGCAACCGGAGGAGGTGTTCACGAAAGCGTTCGTCTTCCCTTGCCGCGCGCAGTGCGCGCTCGGCATCGAATGGCCGGGCGCCGTACGGCCGCAGCAAGGTCGTCGTAGCAGTGCTACGCTCGAACGCGGACATGGCCCACGCCGACCCCGTCGTCCGGATGTCGTACGCCGAGTACCTCGAGCTCGAGCGAAATCGCCAGACGAAATACGAGTACCTGCGCGGGCAGGTACTCGCGATGGCGGGCGGCACCCTCGAGCACAGCAGGCTCGCGTCGCGGATCAGTCACCTGATTCGAGCCGGTGTCGGCGATCGGCCCTGCGAGACGTTCACTTCGGACGCGAAGATTCGCGTCGACGCCACGGACCTAACCACGTACCCGGATGTAGCCGTCATCTGTGGGCGCCTCGAACGATCTTCGGTGGACGCCGAAGCGGCGACCAATCCCGTGGTTCTCGTCGAGGTTCTGAGCGACTCCACCGAGGCCTACGATCGCGGTGAGAAGTTCGCGCACTACCGGCGCATCGCGTCTCTGCGCGAGTACTTGCTCGTCTCGCAGCGCGAGCCACGCCTCGAGCTGTTTCGCCGTACGCGAACCGGAAGCTGGGAGCTCGTGGATGCAGGGTCCGGCGGCGCCGTCGAACTCGAATCCGTCGGCGCGCGACTTGCGGTCGACGACGTCTTCGCCAGCGCACTCGAGGCGTAGTCACCGCTACGCAAGGTCGCCGTCCACGCGGCGGGTTTCATCCTTCGAGGGTTTTGGTTCGCCTTAGGATCTGCTGGACGCACCGGACGCAAGCGACATGGTCTCGTGCCTCAACGCGTCCCTTCGCGAAGTGCGCTCGACCCACCTGTTCGCTGATGCGGCCCCTGGCGCTGCAGCATCGCCGCGATTCGCACCGCTCCGCGACATTGACTGATCACCGAGACCACGGTACTCGTCTTTGTGCCCGCGAAAAAATCTCCGCAGGCTTTCAAGGGGAAATGCCATGAGCGTGCCGAAGTTTAAAAACTACGACAGCGTCGATCTGCAAAGGCAAGGTGATGCCTTTTGTGCAGCATTAAACGCAATGGGACAGGACGTCCATCGATTGTGGGCTACTGAGCAATGGACCGAGTACGTACTCGATTGGTTTGCGTGTGCCGCGCCAACAGCGTTCGAAGGCCGGCCGGTGACCGTCGACGCGCGTAGTGCGAAGCCACGACGGGCGCACCGTATGAAGTCCCTAGCCCAACGCAAGACGTGGGGCGAGTTCATTGTCGACCTCGCACACACTACTTACCCGGGATACGATGACGACTATTGGACAATGAAATACTGGGAGCGAACGCTAGATGGGGGCCCCTGCCAGGTGCTCTTCGCTCTCGAGAGCGAATGGGCAAACTTGAACGAAGTAACGTCGCGAGTTGCGGTTCTGCACGATGCCGCAAAGGTGGCGGCCGTAAATGCGCGTGCAAAGGCCGTAGTCTTTGCCTCGCGAGACGGCGTCCACGACGCCCTGGTCAACGATATTCAGAGGCTTCGTGCGGTGACGCGCGATGTCACACCATGGCTTTGGATTGACGTCCCATGGCTGGTGGCGAGAAACGAAGAATGGGCGCCAAATTTTGGTGTGTTGGAATAGGTCCTATATCGATTTGAGCCCGTAATACTCTCGTCGCAGATGGAGCGGCTCCTTGTTGGGAAAATGCGCCAAGATCTGCGCTCATCTTGACCTCCGATGTTCATTGATTGAGACAAGGCAAGTTCGGCCATGTACGACGTCAACCAAATCCTGCTTATCTGTGGAACGTTCGCGCTCGTCGTCGCGCCGTTAGATATGGCTTTGGGGCAACAGCGCGCTATTCATGGTGCTGACTCGAATGACAGCCTGACGGAACCACAACGTTCCCAACTCGCTCGTGCGGCTGCTACAGAACAGGCACACGAGGACTGCTTGTCTCACGGTGCAGACGACTATGTGACGAATCAAACGATCTACGGCTCTTCGTTGGTGCCGGAGACAGCGTCATATACTGGATGCGCAAAAATGGCGCCAATTCCCGGTTCGGATGGAAATGTTCGCTTGGTTCCGCATTGGGACGGTTCGTGGATCGAAGAGAAGACCGGTGAGTTTGCGTTTGCTCGCTTCAATGACGGCGTACCCGACGGCCCCGCGCAATTGCCCGGCCCCGACGGCGCAAAAAGTCGCGGGGTTTACTTGCATGGAAAAAGAAGCGGGGAGTGGACTATCAGGCGTCCGTCCACTGCAACCACTCCGCAAAGAGAAACGGACGTCGCACGGCAGTCGTACGTTAATGGAAATCTGAGTGGCAAGTACGTGAAATATGGCACATGTTGGTCCGATAAGGAACGCAAGATTGTCAGGCACATATGGGAAGAAGGAAGCTATAGGAATGGTCAAAGGGACGGACATTGGGCCTTCTGGGCGGCAATCGAGGATGGGACTAGCCGTGATGGGGTGAACGGTATCCTAAAAGGAACTCCGGAACCGTGCCGGAAATTGGAGGAACAAGACTACAAGATGGGTAAGAAGGACGGAAATCGAACGAAATGGGGTTACGGCTTGAGTCGAGATGGAATGTTTATGTTTTTCCCGTTGGAGAGGGAAAGATATCGAGACGACGTTTTGAACGGTCCTTTCCTGTTCTGGGAACCCGGCGCCCCATTTCTCGTATCGCGTTCCGGCATCTATCTGAATGGCCAGCAGTGTGGTTCCACAACATTTTACCGAAATGGATTCGAACGCAGGAACGGCGTCGACGTCTGGCGCAACATCGACCACTTTACCGAATCCCATGGTTCTTGTGGCTCAGGGGTAGCTTCGGCGGCCCGGTAGATCGTCAGGATCCGAGCTGTAGAGGTGATGCCCTTCGTCGCACTGGAAGGCAGGCAAACAATAAGGCCGAGGCCAAGGAGTCGACATAGTGCCTACTACTCGAACTACGCCCGCCCTTAAGCGGTCCAAACGCCGAGAGGGACGCGTCGCGCTGAGCGCGTCGCGGCCCACGCCGACCGGTCGGTTCTCTTCGAGTCCGCGTCCGGATCACGATGGCAGCCGGAAAGGAGCTATGTCATCAGCGATACTGTGGTCGATCCGCCTACCGGAGGGACGTGCTCACACTGTGTAGACGTCCATTCCGCGCGCGATCGGCCGCGACCTTGATACAACTCAAGTGTACGGACTACTTGCCATAGCGTGGGAGTCGAGGATTGGCTCGACCCCATCTGGCACGTGCTCTGGACATCGGAGGCGCTACTGACGTTAAGCCGAACTGTCGAGGATTCGCGCGGGGAGCGCCTCGTCGAGGATGAGGGCGATAAGGCGGAGGCGCCCCTCGGAGGGCACGCGCGCGCGTCGACATGGTGAATGCGTTTCAGGAGCCGCGAGCCGTGAAACAAACTCGCTCGAGCGCTTTCACTTCACCGAAAACGCGAACGGCAGGGCGAACACGGCGGGTTCGCCGTCGACGAGGGGGGAGAGCGCGCTGGCGAAGGGGCGGATGGGCGCGAGCATTTTGAGGAGGACCTGGCTGCGGCGTTCGTCGAGGCGCGTGGCGGCGGCGCGGAGGGTCGCTTCATCGGTGTTGTCTCCGACGAGGAGGCTCTCGAGCAAGGGTTCGCCGATGCCGTCGACGTGGACGGGCACGTCGTCGTCGAGGTGCGCGAGGTGACGCGCGACGTCGAGGGCCTTGTCGAGGCCGCCGAGCTCGTCGACGAGACGAAGATCGTGGCCTTGCGTGCCGGACCAGATGCGGCCTTCGGCGACCGCGCGCACGGCGTCGACGGGAAGGCCTCGGCCTTCGGCCACGCGGCTCAGGAAGAGCTCGTACACTTCGCTCATTTGACGTTGCACGCGGACTCGCGTCGCGTCGTCCCACGACGCGAAGGGCGAGAGATACGCGGCGCGAATCGCCGCGCCGTCCGCGGTGCTCGCGGGAAAGGTCTGCGCGTTGACGCCGAAGTTTGCGAGCGCGTCGTTCAGAACGATCTTGCCGCCCACGACGCCGATCGAGCCGACGATGCTGGTCCGATTGGCGACGATCTTGTTCGCGGCGCACGCGAGGTAGTAGCCGCCGCTCGCCGCCATTTCGCCGACCGACGCGACGAGTGGCTTCTTCTTTTTGAGGCGGACGAGCTCGTGCCAGAGCAAATCGCTGGCGAGTGCCGAGCCGCCCGGTGAGTTGATGCGGAGGACCACGGCTTTGACCGAGTCGTCATCGGCGAGCCGGCGAATCACGTGAGTCAGCGACTTCGTCGTGATGCCCGCGTCGGACAGGAGTCCCCCACTAGAACTCATCGCGATGGAACCCTCAGCGGGAACGACGGCAATGTGGGGCCGGCCCCCGCTGTCTCCCCCGGCGATGAGGTGGACGATGCCGGCGACGTCGACGCCTCGATCACTCGAATGCTTCGCACCGAACTTCGTCACGAGGTGATGCAGGTGCGTGATCTTTTCGAGATCGCCGCGGGCGTCGTCCTCGTAGCCCACGTCGTCGATGAGGCCGCGGGTCTTGGCGTCGCTCGCCGGGAACGGCCCGTCTTCGAGCGACGCGGATACGTCGTGGCCGCTGCGCGCCGCTACGTATCCGTCCATCCACGTTTGCCGGATGGAAGCGAGTACCGCGGTGAGCGATTGGCGCGCCTCTTCGCTCGCCGTTTCGCGAGTGAGACTTTCGCCGGCGCTCTTGTACTTCCCCATATGGAGGATGTCGGCGTGGATCTTCAGATTGTCGAGGATGCCCTTCAGATAGAAGACCTGGCCCGCGATGCCGACCGTGTCGACGTCACCGGCGGGGCTCACCCAGATCCGCGAGCACGCCTGAGCGACGAACCACGCCGTCGCATTGTCGAGCCCGTGGGAGTGACACACGACGGATTTTTTGCCGTTGGCGCGGAGGCGTGCGAACTCGGCGCCGAGCTCCTCCGCGTGCGCCCAGTCGAAGCCCGCTTCGCCGAGGCGGATGAGCACGCCGCGCACCTTCGGATCGTTCGCGGTGCGCTCGACCTCGCGAACGAGCCCGACGTAGGTCTGCGACGCGGGAAGTGAAAACAGGTACCCCGAGTCCGGCGTTTCGTGCACGCCGCCGGTGAGATCGAACTCGACGAGGTCGCCGTTCGCGTCTTCCTTGTCGCGCGACGGTTCGCTCGCGCCGTCGTCGCTCTTCGTGCTCTTCAGCGCGTACGACTCGGGTCGTCCGGTGCAGCTCAGCGCGAAACAGGCGACGGCGAGGAGCCGCCAAGCCCTCACTTGTTGAACCCCGGAAGATCGCTGGTGTCGATGTTGTTGTCGCTCGTCGGCGCGGGGGTGGGTGCGGACGGCGCTTCGGTCTTCGGCGCTGCCGCCGCCGGGGCCGTAGGTGCGGCAGGGGAGGGAGCCGACGCGCCTTGCGCCTCGGTGATCCGCGCCGCGGCGCGGAGGCCGTACCCGCTTCCGGGGTCGGTCTGGTTCAAGACTCGTTTGTAGAGGGTGACGGCGCCGGCGCGGTCGCCCGCGTTCCACTTCAAATCCGCGCTCGCCATCAACGTCGGCAGATAGCTCGGATTCTGTTGGAGCACGTTGTCGTAGTAGCCCGCGGCGGTCGCGTTGTTGCCCTGAAGCCGCGCGACGTCGCCGAGACCCGCGAGCGCCTCGACGTTGCCCGGCTCCTCGGTTTGCGCCGAACGATAGAGCACCGCGGCGCGCGCGAGATCGCCGTGCGACTTCGCGGACGCGGCTTGCGTGAGCAGCAGCCGGAAATCCGAAGTGCGCGGGACGCCATCCGATGCGGCCACCGCTGCGGCCGGAGGCGCGCCTTTCGTGTCCGCGGCGGCCGCCGACGACGAGGGTGAACCCGAAGCTGCCGGCGCTCCCGAGTCCAGGCGATCGATGAACCCTTGAAGGCGCTTCGCGAGCGCCGCTTGGGGCGGCGAAGGCGGAACCTTGGCGAGCTCGGTGCGAGCTTCGTCGAGTGCCTTCGAGCTCGCGAGCGCGTACACCAGCGCCGCCCGGGCGCGACCGAGCCCGCGATCGGCGGCGGCGGCGGCGCGCAGGCGATCGATCGCCGTGCTCCAGGTCGGAGACGGCTCCGCGAGATCGAGCGCGCCGAGCACGTACGCCGTTTCCGGATCGCTCGAGTCGCTCCCGAGCTGCGCGACCAGCGCGCGCGCGCCGGGAATGTCACCCTGGAGCCGGAGCGCGTCGATGCGCACGCGAAGCACCGCGGGGTCGGAGGAACCGCCGGCAGCGGCGGCGTCCTCGGCCGCTTTCTTCACGCGCACGAGCGACGCGTCGAGGTCGGCCTTGGCAGCGTCGAGCTCCGTCTTGTGGGTCGGGTCGATGAGGCGCTCCGAGAGCCAGCTCTGATCGGCCTTGGATGCTTGCAGTCGCGCGAGCGACGACAGGACCGTCGGATCTTTTTCGGCGAGCGCGCTCGCCTTGTCGAACGACTCCTTCGCGGTGTCGAAGTCGCTGCGATCGAGCGCGGCGTTGCCTTCGTCGAGGTACGTTCGCACGCGGTCGTCTTTCACCGGAGCCGCCGCCGACGACGACGGCGCGAGGTGCTTCAAGTACCTCGTGCCGATCGTGCCGCCGACGAACGCGAGCCCGCCCGCGACGACGAGCCCGACGACCCATCGGAGTGCGGAGCGCTTCATCCCGCTTTCGACCGGGGGCAGCGAGTCGTCCCCGTACGAATCCTGGTAGTTGCGAAACGCCGCGCTCATCTGGTCGTTGGCGAGCGCCGGGGGCTCCCCGTATTGCATGGCGGGCTCTGCGTATTGCATGCCGGGCTCTGCGGCCGGTGCCGCGAGCGTCGGCACGATCGGCGGAACGTCGGCGCCGTTGGGGGCGACCGGCGCGTGCCGCGGCGCCGTGACCGGCTCGTAGTCGTCGAACGACGTCGAGATCGGCGCCTCGGAGCGCGGCTTCGGGGGCGGCGAGCGACGCGCTTCGACCGCCGCGGACGTCGGGCGGTGGAACGCGACCGGCTTTTCGGTGGGCGGAAGCGACGGACTATTACTGGAGACGATCCCCCCGCTGTCGGCGCGCGTCGTGTTGCCCTGGGGTGCAACGCCGAGCAGGGTGCGCTGCGCGGCTTCCGCCGGCGCCGATCCTTGCGCGTGGAAGAACGGCTCGAGCTCGGCGATGCCGCCGAGCGGCCTCAGCTGTTGAGCGCCTCCGCGCGACAGAAGATCCGTCGGCCCGACTTGCCGTTGTGCGATCGCGCGCTGCAAATCGCGGAGCGACGTGTAGACGAGCTCCCTTCCCGACGCCTTGCGCACGATCCAGCGTTCGGGTGCGCCGCTGCCGCCACCCGGGAAGACCTTGAACTGATGCGCGCAGTTCGTGCACTTGACGGTCGTGCCGCGCTCGGAGACGAGCGCGTCGTCGAAATCGTACTCAGTGCCACATCGGCTGCAGCGGACGTCCATCGGTGGGAGACCCAGTCGAAAAGGATGCCAAATCTAGCATCAGTCGCGCCCCGCCGGTGAGGGTGAGAGGGCGCTTATTTGACGACGCGAAGGTACGGCGGAAGCGAGCGCTTGGTCTCCCGAGGCACTTTCGGCGTATCTTCCGGGCTGCGTGCCCGCGCGGCGTCCGGCTTGTCGCCCGCGTCGGCCGCGACGAGATTTCGCTTCCGGGCGGGCTTCTTTTTCGAGACCTCGGCCGGCCCGGGCTTCTCGACGCTCTCCGCCGGCTTGACCGGGCGGACGCGCTCGCGCGCTTGTTCGCGAGCCTGCTCTTTTTCCTTCCGCTCGGCCTGCTGGGCGGCGACTTCCTTCGGAATGTCGTCCGGCCAGAGCATCCCTTTTCCGTCCTCGCCGACCAGCGCGAACACGGCGCCCCACGGCACGTAGCAGAAGAACGGCGACCGGCTGAAGCTCAGGGTGCACGACACCGAATCGTCCTGCACTTCGAGGTCCGGGATGTTCACCGCCATGTTCAGCCCGACCTGGAGCACGAGCTGCGCCTGTTTCTTGAACCAGGCCGGAACTCGAACGCCTTCACGCCGGGGGTCGAGGTGAATGAACACGCTCGAGTTCTGAAGGAGCGCGAGCATCACTTCCTTCTTCGGCGGGAGCGCTGGCGTCGTTGCCACGCCCCCGCTAATACCGCTCCACTCGTTCTTACGCCACAGCAAACCGCACGGCATTGGTGCGGTTCCGGGGGCGCTGGGCTAGAGCGAGCCCAGAGCAGAGTATGATGTGAACGCGATGCGACATCGCATTTTGGTCGTCGAAGACGAACCCGCGATCGCCGAATCCGTGGCGTACGCGCTCGAGCGCGACGGTTTCGATGCCGTCACCGCCGGGTCACTCGAAGCAGCCAAGGAACGGTTGGGCGCGGCGAGCCTGGTCGTGCTCGACCTGATGCTGTCGGACGGGAGCGGTTTCGATTTCATCGGCGACGTGCGTCGCGAGGGCAACGCGACGCCGATCATCGTGCTCTCGAGCCGAGATTCGGAGGCGGACCGCGTCGCTGCGCTCGAAACGGGCGCGGACGATTACGTGACGAAGCCCTTTTCGCCGCGCGAGATCGTGGCGCGGGTCCGCGCGGTGCTGCGCCGTAACCCGGCGCTCACGACGTCCGAGCCGCCCCCGGGGTGGAAGTCGCCGCTCCGGGTCGACGGCGAGACGCGGCGCGCTCATCTCGGCGATCGCCCCCTCGATTTGACCCGCGTGGAGTTCGACTTGCTCGCGACGTTGCTCGGCGTGCCTGGGCGCGTGTTCACCCGATCCGAGCTCATCGACCGCGTCTGGGGCGACGGCTACGCGATCACCGACCGCACCATCGACTCGCACGTGAAGTCGCTTCGGCGAAAAGTGCACGAAGCCGACGGCGATCCGGCGCTCATCGAGACCGTTCGCGGCGTCGGGTACCGTGTCACCGACGTGCCGCCGCACGCCGACGACGAGTAGTCGTTTTCCGATGTCGTCCACGAATGGCCTGTTCGACGAGCTCGGCGGCAGCACGAGCGTCGCGCGCCTCATCATCGTCGCGTTCGCTTCGGTCGGGCTCATTCTGTTCGTCGCGTTCGTCATGTCGCGGCTCCTCCGCGCGCGGACCCGCGGCATCTCCATCCGGATGCAGATCTTCATCGCCCTCGGCGCCATCGTCGGGGCGTTCGCGTTCGGCCTCGGGCTCATGGTGATCGACCGCATCGAGGCGCGCGCCGTGCGCGTCGCGACCGAAGGTGCCGAGGACGAAGCGAAGGTCATTTCCGGCATGATCGCCAGCGAGATGGCGCGTACCGGCGCAGATCTTCCGGTCGTGGCCCGTCGCTTCGACGACGTCCATTTGGGCGGCGCGCACCTCACGGTCGAAGTATTGGATGCACGCGGCGCGGCGCTCTTTCCCAGAGGTGTGGACGCGAGCGGCTCGCCGGGCGCCGTGACCGTGCAGGCGCCCGTGGTCGTGAACGGCGTTCGCTTCGGCGCGGTTCGCGTCGTGAAACCGACGGTCGTCGTCGCGCGGCTCCTCGCCGATTTCGCGCCGACCGTGCTCGTCATCAGCCTGGTGCTCGGCGCGGCGGCGGCGCTCGCGGCCGCGTGGATCGGGCGCGCCATCGCGGCGCCGATCGAGGCCATCAGTCTATTCGGCGAGCGCGTCAGCGAAGGCGAGCGGACCGATTCGCCGTTTCCGTTTTCGGCGGGGCGCGAGGTCACGCGACTCTGGCTCTCGATCGACTCGATGCGACGGCAGCTCGAGGGCCGTCCCTTCGTCGAGACGTTCGCCGCCGATCTGTCGCACGAGCTGAAGAACCCGGTCGCGGCGATCCGCGCGAGCGCCGAGGTCCTCGAAGAAGGCGCGATCGACGACCCGCTCGCGGCGCGTCGTTTCGTCGGTCGCATCCGCGAAGCGACCGATCGGATCGAGCGACTGCTCCGCGAGCTCCTCGGCCTGGCGAGCATCGAGGCGCGCGGCGTCGAAGCGTTCTCGCCGGTCGACGTCGGCAAGATGACCCAGTCCATCGTCGAGTCGCTCGATGAGGCGAAGCGCATCGAGCTCCGCGTCGAGGGCGATCTCCGGGTTCGCGGCGACGAGGTCTGGCTCGGCCGCGCACTCCGGAACGTGGTCGACAATGCGCTCGCGCACTCGGAGCCCGGGAGTCCGGTGCGCGTCGACGTGCGCCGCGACGCCGACGACGTCGTCGTGAGCGTCGTGAATCGCGGCAGTGTCGCGGCGCACGTCCAGAAGCGCGCCTTCCGTCGCTTCGTCACCACGCGCTCGGACAAGGGCGGCACCGGTCTCGGCCTCGCGATTGCGCGGGCCGTCGCGGAAGCCCACCGCGGTCGAGCCGAGCTCGCCGAGCCGGGCCCGCCGGAGGTCGAGTTTCGTCTGCGCCTTCCCGCGTTCCGGCGATCGCCTCCGGCTTTCGGTTCCGAGGGAGTCGCCTCACTTCGAAACATTGGCGAAAAATAGCGTTGGGTTTGTAGTTAATCCGACCCGTAAGATAGGCGCGCTGGCTAAAAAGGGTTTGAATTCCGTTACGTTGCAGTGCCTCTGAGATCGAGCTAAGAGACGGTCGCTTTTCTTCGCTCGGTCTTTCTCCATGAAACTTCCACACCCGCGGTCCTTTTTGACCGGCACGCTTGAGCCGGCGGCGCCGCCCGAATACGACCCACTCCTTATTTCGCGCCCGCCGACTTCGAGAGGAAATTCGTGAACAACGGCAACAACGTGCCGGAGCACGTCGCAATCATCATGGACGGTAACGGCCGTTGGGCGCAGGGCCGCGGGCTCATGCGAGCCGAGGGCCACGCCGAAGGGGCACGCGCCGTCCGCGAAGCGGTGCGGACGAGCCGCGAAGAGGGCGTGCGTTACCTGACCTTGTACGCCTTCAGCGTCGCCAACTGGGCGAGGCCGCGGCCCGAGGTGACGGCGCTGATGCACCTCTTGCAAGACTTCGCGGAGCGCGAGCGGCAAGAGTTGAAAGATCGCGGCATCCGTCTGAACGTGATCGGCGATCTCGAGGAGCTTCCCGTCTTCGCCCGCCGGGCCGTCGAAGAAGCCCGCGAATACACCGCCGACTGCAGCGACATGACGCTCTCGCTCGCCCTTTCGTACGGCGGACGCCGGGACATCGCGGACGCCGCTCGGTCGATCGCCGTGCGCGCTCGCGCCGGGCTACTCCTGCCGGAAGACATCGACGAGGAGTTCTTCCACCGGCAGATGACGACGAGCAGCTTGCCGAACGTGGATCTGCTGATCCGCACCGGAGGTGAGAGCCGCGTGAGCGACTTTTTGCTGTACGAAGCCGCTTACGCCGAGCTCGTCTTCTTGCCGATCATGTGGCCCGAGTTCACGGCCGATTCGCTCCGTGGGGCGCTCGGCATCTACTCGAAGCGCGAGCGGCGCTTCGGGCTCACGTCCGATCAGATCCCGCACAATCTTCACCGGACCTTCGACCCGCTCGACTCTTCCGACGCATAGGCTTACCGTTTAGGTAGCCGTCGGGTGCTGCTCCGTCGGCCCCATTCTCACGTGTCGCGAGGTGCCTCACTGGAGTCGGAGAAGCCGCCCCGCTCGTGTTCCGAGCCGCCGCGGGGATCGGCTTCGGCCGCGAAATGCCGCGACTCGGTTGCGGGGCCTCCCCGGCTTCCCGTAACGTTAGGGAGAATGCCCACCAGGGTCGACGAGATCATGACCCGCAAGGTGCTCACCATCGCATCGGACGCAAAGCTCGAGGACGCCGCCTGGGGGCTCTCGCTGAAGCGCGTGCAGGGCGCTCCCGTGAAGGACTCGCAGGGTCGCATCATCGGCATGCTCTCGAGGAGCGACATCACGTTGCTCGAGCGCCTCCACCAGCCGAACGGCGATCTCCGCGCCAGCGACGCGATGGCGCGCGTGCTCTACGCCGTTCGAGAGCACGACACGGTGAAGCAAGCCGCTCGGCGGTTCGTCGACACCGGGGCGCAGCACCTCATCGTCCTCGACGACGAAGATCGCATGGTCGGGACCGTCACGCCGAACGACCTCTTACAGTTGCTCATTCTCGACGACGTCGACATCTGAGCGAGCGATGTCGGAGCCGGGCTCGACCGACCCTCCCGAAATATCGGAGGAGCTCCGCGCGTACTTTCACACCGAGGAGGGGAAAAAAGCGCTCGCGCGCGCGTTCGATCGCGACATTCGCGCCGAACAGCCGCGTCTCTGGGAAGCGCTCTATCAAGACGCGCTCGTGTATTCGAGCCTCCTCATGGGGCCACCGCGGTTTTCGACGTGGCTCGGGTTCTTCCCGGAAGCCCTGCGGCTCACGTTCACGAGCGACGCGTTCTTCTGCATGGCGCTCTATCGGGTTCGCATGCGGCTCCGGGTGTGGCGCGTCCCGATCTTGCCGCGGATTCTTCACCGCCTCTGCATGATGCTCGCGCAAGTCTGCATCGGCGATCACGTCATCATCGCGCCGGGCGTCTATTTGCCGCACGGCCAGGTCGTCATCGACGGCGCGGTGCGCATCGGCCGCGGCTCGGTGATCGCGCCCTGGGTCACGCTCGGACGAAACGGCGCGGCCCTCGAAGGACCGGCGCTCTCCGATCACGTGTTCGTCGGAACCGGCGCGAAGATCCTCGGCCCCGTGAAGATCGGGAGCCACGCCGTGGTCGGCGCCAACGCCGTCGTGTTGAAGGACGTCGCGCCGTACACCACCGTCGCGGGCGTCCCCGCGAAGATGATCGCCGATCGCCGCGACAATCCGGAGTTTCAGATGCTGCGAGAAGCCGTGCTCGCGAAGAAGCGCGAGCTCGAGTCGAAGAAAGCCTGAGCCGTCAGGGGGCTTTCCCGGCGTCGGCCGGTGGCTTGGGCGTCGGCGCCTCTGTCGTGACGGGGAGCGTCGAGACGGCGGCGGCCGGCGGCGCCTTCACCGCGTCGGCGGCGAGGAGCTCGTTCAGCTTCTTTTCGCGCTCGGCGTCGCTGCCCGCGACCTTCGAGATGTCGAACGTCAAGAGCGGGAGCTGCCCGCTGCCGGTCATCATGGGGAGCTTCCCGTCCCAGTGCTCGATGGCGCGATATTGAAGGACCACGCCGGTGGTCGACAGCCGGATGATCTCGTTGGCCTTCGCGTCGGCGCGAGCCTTGATGAGCACCGCGTCGGCGTCGCCTTCGGCGCGCTCTCGGACGGCCTCGGCCGAGCCGTGCGCCTGCGCGATGGCTTGCTCCGCCTCGGCTTTCACTTGCCGCACTCGGTTCTCGGCCTGGATGGCGTTTTGCGTCGCTTCCATGGCGCGGTTGATCGCCTGCGCGACGTTCTCCGGGAGCCGGAGCGCGCCGTTGATCGTGATCTGGTCGATGAGGAAGCCGTCCTTGCCGAGCACCTCGCGGAGGCGGTCACCGACGTCGGCGACGACCTTCGCCTTGCCGGAGCCGTAAATGTCCTGGACCGGAAGCTTCGACGCGACGACGTTGAACGCCTCGCGCACCGCGTTGCGCACGTAGCCGTCCGCCAGGGCCGACAAGTTCGGCTCTCGGAACCGGAGATACAGATGCGGCGCCAGCGCGGGGTCGATGTGAAACGACAGCCCGATGTCCGCATTGACGTTCACGCCTTCGCCGGACGAGAACGTGATGGACTCGTCCGTCGCGCGCCCTTCGTTGGCCGACGCAGTCCACACGACGTTCTGCACGCTGATGGGAAATTCGACGATCTGCTCGGTGAGTGGATCGTAGAAGACCCACCCCGTGACGATCGGGATGTCCTGCACGCCGCGGGTGCTGCCGGCGAGCTTCACCCGGATGCCGATGTGACCGACGTCGATTCGCGTCACCGTCGCGGAGAGAATCGCTACGCCGACGATCGCCGCAACGACGACGATGACGAATCGCCGGACGAGACGGACGAACCCACCGTCGTCGAACGAAATTTTATTCGGAGGGGCCACGCATCGCCTTTCGGAGTTCGGAGCGCCGCTCGCGCCCCGCGGCCATATGCTCCTCGCGCGGCCCGGACGCAAACAATCCCGGCGAATCGCGCCGCATCAAGAAAAGTGACACGAACGCCGGCTACAATGAGAACTCGACGGTGTTGAGCGAACGGACCTTGTCCGGCCACGTGACGGTTCGGAGCTGCTTTTTCACGCACTCGCCGAGCTTCTTGTTCGGCGTCGTGACGTCGATGCCGACGGCGTGACCGTTCCACACCGCGACACGCAACTTGAAGTGCTGGCCACCGGGCTTGCACGGATCGTAGAGCGACACGTTCTGGAGCGGCGCGCCGAGCGCGTCTTGGTCGATGTTCGAGCGCTGCGTGCCGCGCGGAATGGCGGCCATCGCTTGCGACACCGACGCGTCTTCGGGAAACGGCGGATCGGGCGTTGCGTCGTCACTCGGTTTGGCCGCGGGCTCGGACGACGACGTCGAGCCCGCGCTGCCCGACTCGCTCGACGCCGAGTCGGTGGACTCACTCGACTCGCTCGAGCCGTTCGACGCGCTCGGCTCCGAAGAGGATTCCGGCGTCGTGCTTTCGGTCTTCGCATCGTTTGCCGTGTTCGTCCGAGGACACGAATTGCCACAGCCGGTCGTCGCGAGGACGAAGAGCACCCCGAGAGACGACCACCCCGACATGGACGACTTCATGGGCGCCAATGTACACCCACAACCTCCCCCCGAGCTCCCGCGAAGCGGGGCGACTTGGGGGAGGGCACCGCCCGGAGCGGCGCGTCGAACTCGGCGCGCGCGTGCCGGGGCGCGGGGCCGCGAGGACGGATGCGGTGGGGGCATCCCTTGCGCGCGGTCGCGTCGCGGTGCCCTCCCGATGCTTGATTGCAGGGCCGTGCCTCGGTACGAGCCGGAGCGGCGATTGATGACAGCGGACTTTTGGGACGAGACGGTGATTTCGCGCGGGCGAGCGGCGCGGTTTCGCGTCGGGCCGCTCGTGCTCACCATTTCGCGGTCCGCGCAGGAGTGGCACGTCGCGCGCGAGAGCACGGGCGACGCCATCGACGCGAGCGCGTCGGTCGAGGCGCTCGAGCAAATGCCGGAAGCGGGCGAGCACGCCGACGTGACGCGCTACGCGACGTTGCCCGGCAGCGAGCGCTTGTCGGTGTTGCCCGTCGTTCCGGATCGTTCGGTCGTGTCGCGGCTCGATCGCCCGCTGACGATTCTCGCGCGCACGTCGGTGACGATCTACATCGGCGCGCCGGTATGGCTTCGCATCGTCGAGCCGGGCGACCGGCGGCTGGCGGAATTTCCCGCGTGGCGCCCGAAAGAGACGTGGTTCGGGCCGAACACCCGCGAAGGCGAGCTCTGCTATTCGACGCGCACGCTCGGACGGCTCGTGCTCGACGAGATGCAAATTTTGCCGCATCGCATGGTGAGCGCCGTTTCTATCCGCAACGATCGCGACGAAGCGCTGGCGATCGACCGCGTGAATTTGCCGGCGCGGCGTCTCTCCGTTTATCGCGCCAATGACGGTCGTTTCTGGACCGAAGCGGTGACGCTCGAGCGGACGCTCCGCGACGAGTTCGCGAAGATCAACGTCGGCGACGAGGCGCCGACGGAAGCGGCCGGAGCGGTGCGGATCTCGGGGCCGCGCGACGTCGAAGAGAGTGGACGGCTCTTTCGCGCCTTCGGCACTTTGTTCTCGCGAGACACCCCATGAACTTCGATCTGACGAACCGCGTCGCGCACTTTTTCACGCCGGATCGCATCGCCGAGCTCGCTAGCGCGCTCTTCATTTTGTTCGCGTCGCTCGTCGCGTCGCGGTTCGGCGGGCGCTGGGTGCGACGATTCGTGTCCGCGCACAACGACGCGGAGCGCGCCGTGCTCGCCGGGCGCCTCACGACGTGGGGCCTCGTCTTGCTCGGCTTCGGCATGGCGCTCGACGAGCTCGGCTTTCAGCTGCGCATCTTGCTCGGCGCGGCCGGCGTGCTCTCCGTCGCGATCGGCTTCGCGTCGCAAACGACGCTCTCGAACCTCATCAGCGGCATCTTCTTGTTCGGCGAGCGACCGTTCGCGGTCGGCGACATCATCGAGATCGACACCGTGTCCGGCGAAGTGCTGAGCATCGACATGATGGCGACCACGCTCCGCACGATGGACAACCGCTTCGTCCGCATCCCGAACGAGCTGATCATCAAGACCAAGGTCACCAATCAGTCGCGCTATCTCATCCGCCGTCTCGAGCTCACCGTCGCGATGGCCCTCGACGCCGACTTCGCGCGCATCCGCGGCGCGTTACTCGACGCCGCGCAACGTCATCCGCTCTGCCTCGCCGACCCGGCGCCCGCGGTCTTCATCAGCGGATTCGGCGAGCTCTCGATGACCGTCACGCTCTGGCTCTGGACGCGCACCAAGAACCTCCAGGACCTTCGCGCCGCCATGACCGCCGAGGTTCAAGGCGAGCTCCAGAAGCTTCGCTGGGTGCCGGGCTCGGTGAACAACTCCGCCAACAAATAGTGTTCGCTTGTTCAGTGTTTTCTGGTATCCGAGAGAGGCGGATCAGGGCCGCTTCTTTCCCTCGGTCCGCACCTCATTTGCCCATGAGAGCACTCGCGAGAAAGCCATGAGAACCTCTAAATATTTCAAGCAATTGCAGAAGATCCCCACGGACTTTTTCGCCGACCCCGACGGCGAGTGGTCCTACGAATCCCTCGTCGATGCGGCGGGCTTCAATGCTCTAGAAGGAGTGCCCGTCATCGGCGCGCTGGCCGAGCCCTGGAACGGCCATCCCGAGGGCGCCGCCGTGGTCGCCGCCTTCACCGAAGCCGGGCCCCGTCTCGCCATCGTCGAGTGCGCCGAAACGATGGTCCACGCCGCGTAGTTTTTAGGGGGCTCCCTGTCGTCCGAGCGCGTCGGCGCGCCGTCGTAGGGCGGCGCGCCGCGCTTCGGCGGGAGTGTTCGTCAAATTGACCAAGGTGGTCACTTTGCTACGCTGGTTGCTCGTGAGCCGTACTCCGAAGTCCAGCGTCTACAACATCGCCGAAGCGAAGGCTCGGTTGCCCGAGCTCGTCGAACGAGCGAGCGCGGGCGAGACCATCATCGTGGCACGCGCGGGAAAACCCAAGGCGCGGTTGGTTCCGATCGAATCCGTCAATGCAGCGCTGCGGGTGCCCGGTAAGGGGAAGGGACGGTTCAAGATCGGACGAGGGTTCGACGATCCGTTGCCGCCGGACATCATCGCGGACTTCGAGGGAGGGCGCCGCTGAGGCTCCTCCTCGACACGCATACATTCCTCTGGTGGGACGAGGGGGCGCTCCCTGCGAAGGTGTCTCGTCGGATCGACCCGTTCTTCTACGTGATCCGCGACGTTCCGACGAACACCGTGCTCTTCGTCGGACGCGAGATGAACCCCGGATGACGGCCGCCCTCGCCGCGTTCACCGCGGTCGCGGGACGTCGATGCCGTAAGCGGCGAGCTCTTGGTCGACGATGTCCGCCCAGCCGCGGTTCGCTTTGGGGCTCGCAGGGCTCGGGTGGAGCATCGTGCCGATCGTGCCCTTGAAACCGGGGAGCGATTCGCGGGCGCGGGCCGTCGCGAAGCCGCCGATGCCGATGACGAACTCAGGGTTCATCAATTCGACGATCTGACCGAGTGCGTCGTTGCACGTGGCGAAGAGCGGTTCGCGTTCCTTCGCGGGCAGCTTGTCGGGCGTCAGATTGCGCGCGGACGCTTCCATGAAGACCAGCGGGCAATAGTTCGCGACGAAGAATCGCTCGAAGAAGTGCGAAGGTGTGCCGAAGCGGTCGCGGGCCCATCCCCAGAACCGCGTGCCGCTGACCTCGCTCCGCGTGCACGCGAAGCCGAGCACCGGGCGTTTTGGGTGTTCCACGTCGGGACGACCGACAGTGCCATCGATTTTCAACCAGTCGCGCACCATGGCGACGTCGCCGAACGGCACCCCGGTTTGCGTCATGCCGAACGGGCCCGGGTTCATCCCGACGAACACGACGGATTTTTTGCCGCCGCCGTAGCGGCGCAGATACGCCTCGTGCGGCGCGCGCGCGTACTCGAGCGGATGGTAGACGTATTCGACGGGCGGTGCGAACGACAGCCGCCCGACGGCGCGCGCAAGGTTGCGAGCGATCGCGACGAGCGCATCGGCGCCCGCGTCGTCCGAGAGCGCCGATGCCGACGCCATTTTTTTCGACGACCTCGGACGCGACGCGGACTCCGTTTTCGCCGACGGCGTGCGCTCGCGCACCGACGGCGACCTCGGACGCGACGCGGACGCCGTTTTCGCCGACGGCGCGCGCTCGCTCACCGACGCCGTCGTTTTCGGCGACGCGCCGCGACCCGATGGCGCGCGCTTCACGGGCACGTCGCGCCGCCGTTCGTCGAGTAGCCGCGCGGAGCGAGCCGCGAGCCCGCGGCGATCGGACGTCGCGATCGCGCGGATTGCGATCGCGACGCCTCGCCGCTTGGAGGCTCAGAGCGCGAACAGGGCAGGCTGCGCGTTTCGACGGATTGCACCGCGAGGCGCAACGACGCTCGCGGCGTGGCGTGCTTCGTGGTCGAGGAGCCAGCGTTTACGCGGCAGGCCGCTCGCGTAACCGGTGAGCGAGCCGTCCGCGCCGATGACGCGGTGGCAGGGCACCACGAGTGCGATCGGATTCTGTCCATTGGCGAGCCCGACGGCGCGAACGGCCTTCGGTGAACCGATGCGCGCGGCGAGGGCTCCGTAGCTCAGGGTTTCGCCGTAGGCAATCGTGCGGAGGGCGGCCCACACCTTGCGTTGAAAATCGGTGCCGTGGGTCGCAGAGCGAACGTCGTCGAGCGCCGCGAGCTCGCCGGCAAAGTAACGCTCGAAGGCGTCGCGGATGGACGGTGCACGCCCCGATTCGGTCGCGACGCGGTCGCCGCAGTGACGCCGCAAGAGGCGCTCGAAGCGCTCGACGTTTTCCGTCCAGTCGAACGCGCGGAGTCGTCCGGATTCGTCGGTGACGAGCAGGGCGGGGCCGAGCGGAGTTTCGATTCGATCGCGGAAGAGGCGCTCAGGCAACGTGTCGGTCATGGGTTTTCTCCATCGGTTCGAGGTGGGACGAGGCCCACAAATGCACCGCGGCGTACGCGCGCCACGGACGCCACGCTTCGGCGCGCGCGACGAGCGACGCGGGCGTCGCGTCGTTCAAGCCGGCCGCGGTGGCGGAGCGGAGCAGCCCGACGTCGGCGGCCGGGAATGCGTCCGGCTCGCGGAGTTGTCGCATCGCAATGTATTGCGCCGTCCATTCGCCGATGCCGCGCACGGCCCGGAGCCGGGCAATGGCATCTTCGAGGCTCTTGCCCGGCGACAGCAACGTCCGGTCATCGACCAGGGCGTTGGCCAGGGCGCGCAACGTGTCGCGGCGCGCGCGTGGCATGCCGAGCATGGCGAGATCCGAGGCGGCGACGGCTTCGGGAGTCGGGAAGAGGCGATCGAGCGCCGGTTCATCGGGAGAGGGGTGCAACAAAGGTTCCCCGACCAACCCGGCGAGGCGTCCCGAGAGCTTCGTGGCGGCAGAGACCGTGATCTGCTGGCCGAGGATCGCGCGAATCGCGAGCTCGAAGCCGTCCCAGGCACCGGGCACCCGGAGCCCGGATCGCTCGGCGACGAACGCGGCGAGCATCGGATCGGTCGAGAGATGAGCGCCGATCGCGAGCGGATCGGCGGCGAGGTCGAAGAGCCGCCGCATGCGCGCGATGATCGCCGGGAGCGCGCGCAGGTTCGGAAAGCGGACGGTCGCGCGGAGGCGATGCTTGACGTCGGGAACGACGGTGATCGTGCCCTGCGCGCCGTCGCATTCGATGGTCCGCGCGTAGCGATGGCCTTCGACGATTTCGACTCGCGGGATCGCGCGCGCGGCGAGAAACGCGAGGAGCGACTCCCAGTCGTACGGAGGCCGATAGGTGAGGCGCACGACGACGCCGTCGCGGGTCGACCGCGGAGCCGCGCCGAGGCGCCGGAGTGCCGCCGGGGGCCGCGCGAACAACTGCTGGAACGTCTCGTTGAATCGACGGACGCTGCCGAAGCCCGACGCGAGTGCGACCTCCGACATGGTCAGACGCGTCTCGTGGAGGAGCTGCTTGGCGAGGAGCACGCGACGGGTTTGCGCGACCGCGATCGGCGAAGCGCCGAGGTGCTGCTGGAAGAGCCGGCGGAGCTGCCGGTCACCGATGCCGAGCCGTTCGGCGAGGCCTTCGACGTCGCCGCCGTCGAGCGCGCCTTCTTCGATGAGCCCGAGCGCGCGCGCGACGGTGTTCGAGGTGCCGTGCCAGGCGCCGAGGTCCGGGGACGTCTCGGGCCGGCAGCGGAGGCACGGGCGAAACCCGGCTTCCTGGGCCGCGGCCGCCGAGGGAAAAAACACCATGTTTTCCCGCTTCGGCGTGCGGGCGGGGCAGACCGGGCGGCAATAGATGCCGGTCGAGAGGACGCCGCTGAAGCAACGCCCGTCGAAGCGCGCGTCGCGCGTCTGGAAGGCGCGGTAACAGGCGTCGGCGTCGAGGTCCATGGCGGTCATCATGGCCCCGGCACCCCGGGCCGTCTCGCGGTTTTCGGACGTCAATGGCGCCCGGAGGCCTCGAAAAAGAGGGCGACTTTCGGCCGGAGTCGGAACCGCCGGATTCGCGCGCTATAGCCGTGGTTCGGAGGTTCGTTTGCCGCCCCTATTCACCGAGCTCGCTTCTCGATTTCGCACGCTCGCTCCCGCGGTCGACTACGCGGCGCTCCGCGTCGTGGAGCAGACGTCGGACGTCGTTTCCGTTCGCCAGGACGTCCCGGAACCGCCGAACACGACGATCGATCGCGGCGCGATGGTCACCGTGATGGACGGCGGCGGCCTCGGCTACGCCGCGACGAGCGATCTGTCCGACGCGGGGCTCTCCTGGGCGATCTCCCGCGCGCGCGATTGGGCGCGCTCGACCGGCGCGAATAGCGTCTTCGGCGGACGCACGCCTGCGATGCCGGCGCTCCGCGGCGCGTACGCGTCGCCGGTGACGCGGCCCGTGCCCGCGTCGAAGGCCGAGCGACTCGAATTGCTGCTGTCGGAGTCGCGTGCGGCGAAGATCGATCCGCGCATCGTCGACTGGGCTGCGAGCCTCTGGACGACGCACGTCCGGCAGTTGCTGGTAACCGCCGGCGGCGCCGAGTCCACTCAGGAATTTCTGCTCACCGTCCCCGGTCTGCACGTGACGGCGCACGAAGGCAGCCTCTCGCAGACGCGCTCGTGGGGCGGCCGTTACAACGGGTTTTGCCAGCAAGGCGGCCTCGAGGTGCTCTCTCGCGCCGGTTTTTCCGGTGCCGGGCGGCGCACGGCGGAAGAGGCGCTCGAACTCCTCGCCGCGCCGAATTGCCCGACCGGCAAGTACGACGTCGTGCTCATGCCCGATCAAATGATGCTTCAGATCCACGAATCGATCGGGCATCCCATCGAGCTCGATCGCATCCTCGGCGACGAGCGGAACTACGCGGGAACGAGCTTCGTCACCCTCGACATGTTCGGCTCGTACGCGTACGGCTCGTCGCTCTTGAACGTGACGTACGACCCGACGCGCCCGGAAGAGTTCGCGACGTTCGCGCACGACGACGACGGCGCGCTCGCCGAGAAGCATTATCTCATCAAGGGCGGGGTGCTCCTCCGGCCTCTCGGCGGCACGGTGTCCGGCGCTCGCGCGCAGATGCCGTCGGTCGCCACGGCGCGCGCGTCGAGCTGGAATCGGCCCCCGATCGATCGCATGTCGAACCTCAACGTCGAGGCGGGCACGTCGTCGCTCGACGACATGATCGCGTCGACCGACGACGGCGTTCTCCTTCGTACCAACGTGTCGTGGTCGATCGACGACTCGCGGAACAAGTTCCAGTTCGGGTGCGAGTGGGGCCGGCGCATCCGCAAGGGGCGCCTCGCCGAGGTGGTTCGAAATCCGAATTATCGCGGTATTTCTGCCAATTTCTGGCGTTCGCTCGCCATGGTCGGCGATCCGTCGACCGTCGAGGTCATGGGAACGCCCTTCTGCGGCAAGGGCGAGCCGAACCAGGTCATCCGCGTGGGTCACGCGAGCCCGCCGTGCAAGTTCACCGGCGTGGACGTCTTCGGAGCCGAGCAGTGAGCCGCGCCCGCGACGCCTTTTACGCGCTCACCGAGCACGGCGCGCGTTCGCTCACCGGAAAACAGGTGCTCCTTGCCAACTATGCCGGCGAAGAGTCGGACTTCGTGCGCCTGAACCGCGCCAAGGTCCGTCAAGCGATGACGATCCGACAAGGGAACTTGACGCTATCGCTCGTGGAGGGCGGCCGCCGCGATTCGACGACCCTGTCGCTCTCCGGCGAGCTCGACGTCGATCGCGCCCAGGTCACGGCGTCCGTGCGCTCCATGCAAGACGGGCTCGCGGCGCTCCCCGAGGATCCATTTCTCCTTTATTCGACCGAGCCGTCGCGTTCGGACCGAGTCGACCCGGGCACGCTGCCGTCTCCCGACGTCGCGCTGTCCACGGTGCTCGGCGGCGGCGAAGGGACGGACCTCGTCGGCATCTACGCCTCGGGTCCGATCCAGCGCGGGTTCGCGAGCTCGCTCGGACACCGTCATTTCCACGAGGTGTCGAGCTTTCAACTCGATTGGTCGCTCTATCAATCGACCGACAAGGCCGTCTCGAACTCGTATGCGACCTCGCGTTTCGACGTTGCGGAGCTCCGCGCCCGCATGGCTGCGGCGCGAGCCCAGCTCGAGCACCTCGCGCGCCCGGCGAAGACCGTCGAGCCCGGCAATTACCGGACTTACTTGTCGCCCGCGGCGCTTTCGGAGCTCGTGCTCCTGTTCAATTGGGGCGGCGTTTCGGCGAAGGCGCAGCGCACCAAGACGAGCGCGCTCCAGCGGCTCGCCGACGGCGAAGCGCGCTTTTCTCCGCGCTTCACCCTGCGCGAACGCACCGCGGAGGGGCTCGCGCCCGCGTTCGACGAGGTCGGCTTCGAGAAACCGCCGAGCGTCGACCTCGTCGCCCTTGGCCGTCATGCCGGCGCGCTCGTGAGCCCGCGCACCGCACGCGAATACGGCATCGTCGCGAACGCCGGCGCCGAAGAGACGCTCGCGTCCGCCGACGTCGAGCCTGGTGCCCTCCCCGAAAGCGACGTCCTCGCCGCGCTCGACACCGGCATCTACGTGAGCAACCTCTGGTATCTCAATTTCTCCGACCGTGCGAACGGCCGCGTCACCGGCATGACCCGCTTCGCGACCTTCTGGGTCGAGCACGGCCGCATCGTCGCGCCGCTCAACGTCATGCGGTTCGACGATTCGCTCTATCGCCTGCTCGGCAGCGAGCTCCGCGACTTCACCCGCGAGCGCTCCGTCATCCAGAGCACCAGCACCTATGGCCAGCGCTCCGTCGAAACCCTGACTCTCCCCGGCGCGCTCATCGACAGCGTCTCGTTCACGCTGTGAATGCGTCGCGCGAAGTCACGCGCTGAGCCGTTCCGCTTCAATGTCACTCCCGACGAGCGCCGCGACGCAGGGGCGGACGATGTCGTTCATGGCTTGCTGGCATGCCTTGGCGCGGGCTCCCTCGGAAATGAAACCATGTGCGGCGAGCGCTGCGGAGTGCGCCGCTGCTCCGTCGAATCGACGGGGCTCGGCCGTCAGGGCCGCGAGCTCTCGCGTCATCATGCGACGGAGCGCGCTCGCCGTTTCCGTCGACGCCGACTCGAGCGCCCACTGCACGAAGCGGTAACCGAGCGTCGCGTGCCGGAGCTCGTCCTCGGCGATCTGCGTGAGTGCGGCGCGCACGACCGGATCGGTCGCCGCGTCGCGCGCTTCGGCCACCTCGGCGGCCGCGCACGTCTCGCCGATGCACGCTTCCAAAAACGCCGTTCGCACGACCGAGACGAAGTCCGTGTCGGCGAGCGCGCGTTCGATGGCGAGCGGACCCGGCCCAACCGCCGCGCCGCCGTACGCCGTCGCGAGCCCGAATGCGAGGCGCGTGTGCGAGAGCTCGTCGCCCATCGCCGATTGCGCGGCCCGGACGAGGTCCGACGGCGCGCCGAGCGCGAGCAACTCGAGCGAGAACCGCGCAAATGCCGCGACGGAAGCGTGCTCCATGAGCCCCATCTCCACGTAGTGCGCCGCGAGCGCTTCGCGCGCCTCGCTCGAGAGCCCCCGACGGTTCGGCGTCATCGCCGCCGCGTAGTCACCGCGCGACGCGACGCGTGCGAGACGATGCTCGCCGTCGACGAGGAACGGGCGTCCACAGACACCGGTGTTCTTGCAGTAGCCGTTGTCGCAGAAGTCCGAGAACGCCGCGCAATCCGCTCCCGTGACGCATTCGTTCCCGACCACGTTGCACAGGAAGGCGTCGTAGCCTCCATAGCCGCAAGGATCCGGCTGGATGTCGTCGAGACAGAGTTGTCCTGCGCCGCAATTCGCGTCATGGGTGCACGTTGCACTGACGCACGTGCCGACGTCGGGCCCGCACCGACAAATGTTGCCGGTTCCGCAATCCGCGTCGCTCTGGCACCCGTAGATGCAGCTGACGTAAATCTGGGGGATTTCCCCCGTCGCGAAGTTCGCAATGGTGTAAGTGTTGCAACGGCCGAATTTCCCGCCCGTACAATCGGCGTTGGTGTGACAAGCGACATTTGCCGGATCGGCGCCGCCGTCGCCGCCGACCTTCACGCCGGGCCCCGCGCTCGGATCGATCGAGAGATGGCCGTCGCACGCAGACACGGTCGGTCGATGCAAGAACCCTTGGGGCGTATTCACGAAGCCACCGGAGTCGAGCGCCGCGCCGGCATCGACTCTCTGAAGCGACGGACTCAAACCGGATGTGATGGGCGGAGGCCCGCCCGGCTCGCCCCCCGTTCCCGCCGACGCGTTCGCCGCTTCGCTCGAACCATTCTTTGTCGTCCCACCGCACGCCGAAAGCGAAGCGACCCCGAGTGCCGTGAGCAACGTCGACCGGTACCAAGCGACCTCTGCGTGGCGCATGTCCTGGACACAGCACGATCCAGACCATCTCCCGAATCCGCGAGATTCTCGACGCGCCACGCTTCGTGGCACAATCCCGAGGGCGACGTGTGCCAAACGCTCCCGCCGCTCGCGCCGCGCTTGCGAACCCCGCCGCCTTTGATCTACGCCTCGAACGCGCGCCGCGCCCCTTCAAGGACACCGACGTCACCACGCACCTCTTTCGAAGCATCTGCGCCCGTAGCTCAGCCGGATAGAGCGGTGGGTTTCTAACCCATTGGTCGGGGGTTCGAGTCCCTCCGGGCGTGCCAGAGAATTGCCGCGGGATTTTTCGCGTTTTCCTCGTCCCGCGGCGCAGTGTTCGAGCGCTCCGCCAGTGCCCCGGTAAAAACTGGGTAACAAGCGGGGCGGGAATCGATGCGACGGGCTGCGAAGACATGGACTCGGGAAGCTGCCACGGCCGCCGACGTTAAGAGCGACTCAACCGGTCCCGCGCCGACGGAGCTCTCTGCCTGGGTACTCGAGCGTGCGCGCGACATCCTTCACTGCAACGCGCCGACGCTCGTGCCCGTCGAGCAAGATCCGGGTGACGGCGGCGAGGCGCTCGGGGCTTTCACTCGACGCGAGTTGCGCATTGCTCCGGACGGCACGCACCTCGCTTGGACCGCGACGCGCCGGACCGACACCGTGATGCTCGTCTCGGACCTCACTCGCGTCGCAAACGACGCAGATTGGAGTTCTCTCAGGTGACGCGGGCGTCGCGGCGCCGATTCCGAAGACTTTCCCCGAGTATGTCGCGACCGCGGAGTACACGCGGGTGACCGATTATCCCGATTGGAACGAAGACGCGGGAATCGCTCCCGATGGGACGTCACTGGTCGAATGGAGTGACCGGACCATAGGGCGCCTCACGACGGTGACGCAGATTCCGCGTCCCGCGTTCGCCGATCTCTTCGAGACATTCGCGGCCGTGCCTTATCTAATCGGTACCGCGGTCGGATTTTCATGCAACTTGCAGGCATGGTTGCTGCCCGCGTCGGGAGATGCACCGGGAAACGGGCTCCTCGCGCGCACAGGCGCTGCCGCAAGGCTCGGTCAACCGATCGACCCGATCTCGACGTGAGCGGCGCCCACACTGGATACTTGCGCGCGAACGGGCCATTCTTCGCCGAGCCACCCGCGGCCGACGTCGACGTCGACGTCGAGTCGAGCCTCGATGGGCATGCCTTTGGCGGCTATCCAACATTCGGCGCTTGTTCGTCCGCGCTGCCGACAGTTACGCCGCTTGCGGTGAGCACGACGGTGCTCGCATCCTCCAGCAACCGGGCGACGTTGCAGGTATCGGTCACTGCAAACATCCGTGGGGACTCTCGCCCGGTGCGGGACGCGACCGTCAGCGCGGCCGGCGTCGTTGGGAAGACCGATGTGACGGGTTGCTGTTCCGTGGTCGTACCCAAAGGCGTCTCGCTCGTGGTGACCGCTGCCGCGGGAACGACGTTCGCCTCCGGGACGCTCGTGCCACTCTTATGTGACCGAAATCACTCGAGTGCGTTCCGACAGCGCCGATGTGCGTCGGATTGTTCATCCTCGCTAGAGGACCATGGGACGGGCGGCGCCCCGTCGCCTACATCGTCCGAGTTTCGCGACGCGCCGGCGCGGGCGAGCGATGGCATCACGGAGCGCCAAACGAGCTACGTTAGAGGATGGCGATGTCCGCTACGGTGACGCAGCTCGAGCATGCAGAAGTGGCAATGCGCTACGACTTGGTGCGAGCGTTGGGCTCTGGAGGGAACGCAACCGTCCACGAGGCTTTCGATCGGGTCACGGGACGAACGCTTGCGCTGAAGCGACTTCGTGCCGATTCCGCAAGGAAGTCCAGCGCCGCGATGCTGTTTCGCCGCGAGTATCGGACGCTGCGCGATCTCACGCATCCGCTCATCATTCGAGCGTACGACTACGGCGTCGAAGAAGGCGTCCCGTACTATACGATGGAACTCGCGTCGGGCAGCGACCTGCGCAGCGCCGCTGCCTTGCCGTGGCGTGAGGCATGCGCGATCTTGCGCGACGTGGCCTCCGCTCTGGCGCTCGTGCACTCGCGAAGACTCGTTCATCGCGATATCACACCGGCAAACGTCCTGAGAACCGCCGACGGACACGCGAAGCTTATCGACTTCGGAAGCTTGTGCCCGATGGGCGTCGCGGAAGACCTCGTAGGGACTGCACCGTTCGTTTCACCCGAGGCTCTCGACGGGCGACCTTTGGACGGGCGCACGGATTTGTTCGCCCTTGGCGCGCTCGCCTACTTTCTGCTCACCAACAAGCACGCCTATCCCGCGGCTCGACTCTCCGAACTGGAGCGCGTTTGGAGGCATTCCCCCGAGTCGCCCAGTCACCTGGTACCGGGAGTCCCCGCTCCCTTGAACGATCTCATCGTCTCACTGTTGAGCTTGAATGCCCAGATGCGACCTTCCACCGCCGCCGAGGTGTTGGAGCGCCTCGCAGGCGTGGCCGGATTTCCGCCGGACGAGTCTCGTTCCGTCGCGCGCTCCTATCTCGTCGCGCCGACGCTCGTCGGCCGAGACGGCGTCGTCGCTCGATTCCGAAGGCGGATCCTGCGCGCCGATCGCGGGCGCGGCAGCATGTTGATCGTCGACGGCAAGGCAGGCGTCGGCCGGTCGCGACTCCTCAATTCGCTCGTGGTCGACGCCAAACTTCTCGGCATGTCGACCCTCTACGCGAGCGGTGCCGAAGGACGAAAGGGGCCTTTCGGCGTGGCGCGTGTTCTCGCCAAGCGCCTGCTCGAGGTCGACCCGGTGCGAGCACGCGAAGCACTGCCCGATCCCACCATCCTCGAACAGCTGGGGCTATCAGAACACGAAGACGCAGACGAAGAAGAGATTCCGCCAGCGGATTTCCGAACCCTCGTGGACGGGGTGTCCGAGTGGCTGATTCGGGCGAGCGCCGTTTCGCCGCTCTTGGTCGCAGTCGACGACATCGACAACGGCGACGTGCCCTCGGCCGCCATCCTGGCTCGGCTCGCCGAAGCGGCGCCGTCCCGTCGTCTCCTCGTCGTGGCCACGGTTCGGTCCGGAGGAAGCGGCGTCGCAACGGAGCGGCTACGTTCGATGGGTAGCTCCCACGCGCTTCGGCCGCTACGCGCTTCGGAAACGAAACACCTTCTTTCGTCCGTCTTCGGAGAGGTCCCCCACCTGGCAACGGTCTCGATGTGGCTACACGAGTTGTCGGAAGGGTACCCCCAAACCCTCTTGGACATTGCGCAGCATCTCGTCGACCGAAAAATCTTCCGCTACGAGAGCGGAGCTTGGACGCTCCCTGCATCGACGACTTCGCTGGACGTTCCCAGAAGTTTCGACGAATCCACGGCCGAGCGAATCGCTGCGCTGAGTTCCTCGGCGCGCTCGCTCGCCGAAGGCCTTTCGCTCACCGTCGTCGGCGAACCATTCCACGTCGATGACTATTCGATCTTTCTCGGCACCGCGGACGCCGACGACCTGTTCGCTGCGCTAAACGACCTCGTCGCGGCGTCGATTCTCGTGGGCAGCGGCGGCAGTTACGCGTTCGTCCACGAAAAGATGCGACAGACCGTGGCGGCGGCGGTTCCCGACGACCGAAAAAGACAGATCCATTCGCAGCTCGCGGAATTGAATCGCGCCGGAGCGAATGGAGGCGGAGCGATCGTCGCGCACCACCTACTCCTCGCCGGAGAGGAGCGCGCAGCGTTTGCCGCCCTCATCGACTTCATCCGCCACCGCTCCGAGTACTTCGTCCGCGGCTACCGCCTCTTGCGTTCGAAGGACGGGGCTTCTCTCTTCCAAAGTCTCTTCGAGTGGGGACGCCGCGAAGGCGCCCCGAAGACCGACCTCGTGTTGATCGGCCGGGGCCTTCTTGGGCTCGCTTCGATCGCTTTTGCCGACCAAGCAGAGCACGCTCCGTGGCTCGTGGCCGAGCTCGAGCGCGACACGGGCCTCACTCATTGGGACGAGTTCGAAAGCATCGCTGATCCGGCCGAGCGGATTCGCGCCTGTATCCGGCGCGCCATCGAGGATGCGAATGCACTGCCGGAGGCCGAGCGCGGCCTACCACCGGTCGCGGCAATCCGTGAGTTCTCGGGCGTCGCCACGATGCTCGCCGGCCTCTTCGCGCAAGCGAACGAGCCGGAGCGAGCGATGGCAATCCTTGCCCAATTGAAGAAGCTTCGCTCCTTGTCTCCCGGAATCGATCTCGCCGCCGACGTGGTTCAGTACGCCGCGAATGCGCGCCGCGGTTGGGTCGCAGCGGACTGCCGTCTTCGCGTTCTCGCGCAGTCCTCGACGACGGTCCCGGGACTCGACGACACCATTCGCTTCAACATTCACATCCTCGCCACCTTCTATCAGGGGATCGAGGAGGCGATGATGGGCGACCCGAGGTTTTCCGAGCGCGCCGGAGCTCTCGAATCGAGCTTGCCGTTCTCGGCCCTCGCCTGGCACGTCCGCATGCTCGGCCATCTCTTTCGCGGCGAAGAAAAACAGGCCGACGCTTGCCGAAGGAAGCGCGACGCGGCGCTCGTCGGTCAGGCGGAAGCCGAGGTCCAGATCGCGTCCAGCGTCGGCTACGAGCTCGTCGCATACGTGATCCTCGGAGATCTGATGGCCATCAAGCGCACGCTTCCTGCGCTCCGGGCCCGCGCTGCCTCGATGCCCGCTTGGACGCCGCACCTCCTCCTCGCCGAAGGTACCCATGCGTACCTGCGCGGCGACGTGTCGTCGGCGCTCGAACTCTGCCAGCGAGCTCTCGATCTCGCTCCGGCCGGTGCTCACAGCGCCTACGCGCTGATCGCCTCGCGAGTCACGTCCCTGCTCGTCGAGCTTGGTCGAGGTGAGGAAGCGATGGAACAGGCCGAGCGAGCAAGCACCGCCTGCAGCGGCCTTCCCATTTTGCCGGCGTTTCGGGATCTGCTCGAGGCTGCTCGCGCGAGCGCCGAGGCGAGTGTCGGAAAGAGCGAGGAGGCGACACGCCGAGTTCGCGACGCCGTGACTCGCGCCGAAGAGCGCGGCACCGCGGGAATTCTCATGATCGAGCTCGTGGCCACTCAGGCGCGCGTGGCGGTCCGACTCAATGACGAGGACACGTTTGCGCGTGCGTCGAGACGCGTCGCGGAGCTCGGCGTGAAAGTCGACAGCCGCTCCTTCACTGCCGGCCTTTCGTCACTCCTTCGCGTGGCGCTCGGTGCGGGCTTCGAACCCGTCGACTCCCTGCACAGTCGATTGCGATCCCGAGACGCGCCTGCACTCGTGAAAGTCCGGACGGAGCTCGAGCTCTGTCGTGGTCTCGAAGAACGCGCGCGCCGAGCTCTCGGCATGATCCTGCAACAATCGGGTGCGCCTCAGGGCTTCCTGTACTTGAGCCGTCCCGAGGGGATGACCCTCACGGCGTCGCGTTCCGCCGATCCTCCCCCGCTGCAAACCGAGGAGTGGCTTCTTCGATGGCTCGAGAGTTTTCGTCGGGGCGCGGAAGGTGCGGAGACGACGACGGAAGGCGGCGCGAATTTCTTCGGCGAGCGCTATGTGATAGTCGCCCTGATATCGGACGGGGACGCCGGGACGCAGGTTCCCGCGTTCGCGGTACTCGATTGTGCCTGCGGCGAGCCACGCCACGTTCCCGATCGGCTGCTTCGCGAAATGGCGGACGTGTTCTTGGACTCGGGCGACGTCCCGCGCGAAAGTTGCGGCTAGCGAGGATCGAGCCGTTCCAGCGACGGTGAACCGAGCCTCGGTGGGGGGGGTGACGCTTGCCGTGTTCGACCCGATCGAGACCGAAGTGCGTGCGCGGGATTTTTCGACGCGGGAGATCATAATTCGGCGAAGCGGCTCCCGCTAAGGGGGGGATGCAAGGGCTCGAACGGAGAAGCGGAATCAAAATGCGTCGACTCTGGGGGCTCGCGGGGGCTTTCGCGCTTTCTCTCGCGGCGCTCTCGACGGCTCCGGGGTGTTCGTCGGGGGGCGCGGCGGTGGACTTCGCGTGCACGGGAGCCTGCACGTGCTCGTCGACGACGTGCACCTGCGCGGAGAGCGGCAAGTGTGTGCTCGGGCCGGTGACGACGCTGGCCGACGGCGCGGTCGCGTCGGCGCCGGGCGTGCCGCCGAGCGGGGTGAGCTATGAGTGCGCGTCGAAGAACGACTGCTCGCTCGACTGCGGCGTAGGGTGCACGAGCCACTGCGCGGGACGCTCGGTTTGCACCGGGATCTGCGGCGCGAATTGCACGTCGAGCTGCGAAGGGTCGAGCACGTGCACGCTGACGACGGGCGACAACGGTGCGGTCTCGTGCAGTGGCAACAGCACTTGCCAGGTCGCGGTGGGCGCGGGAACGGTGGTGTCGTGCGGCGGGAACAGCACCTGCGACATCGAGTGTCCACGCGGTGGCTGCCAGGCGTCGTGCACGGGAAGCTCGAGCTGCATCGTGCACTGCGGACCGGACGCCCCGTGTCCGGTGTCGTGCAACGGCCAGCGCGCGACGGACTGTCCGGCGGCCACGACGTGCTCGGACGTGTGTGGCAAAGACATGATGGACTCGCCGAACGACGCGGGAACGCTTCCTCCGACCTGAAGCTGAATCCGCACCGCCAGGTCGTCTTCGAAAGACGTTCCAGCTCACGCTGACACCGGGATCCAAATGTCGTGGTGCAGAGCTCGGATCTTGCGCGCCGCGCCCTAAACGGCCGATTTTCGACGAAAGCGGAATGACCGGCCAGGTGGTTCGCTTTTTGCTGCCGCGCTGACCGATGCGTTTCGCGGGGCGGCTGGCTCGAGTGACGGGTGCAGTCGTCGGCGCGCTCGCCACCGTCGCTTGCAGCTGCGATTTGCTCTGCGATGCAGATTGCGGGCGGCAGCCGTGCAACGCGGACGCCGCCTGTCCGAAAGGGGAGGTCTGTTCAGCGAGTTTCTACTGCGAAACCGGCTGCCGTTTCGACGAGGACTGCAGTCACGGGAGCATCTGCGAAGGCCAAGGGATCGGGCCGAACCAGTGTGCGCCGGGCTGCCGATCCGACGATGACTGCGGTGCGGGCACTGTTTGTTACAACTACTCGTGCGAAGCCGGCTGTCGAACGAACGCCGATTGTCCGCCGCACGAGTACTGCTCGGCGAGTAGGTCGTTTTTTCAATCCGTCAGCCAATGCGCTGGCGGCTGTCACGACGACGACGAGTGCAGCTCCGATCAGATTTGCAGCGCGGGTACTTGCTACCAATCTTGTCAAACGAGCGCCGATTGCCGGCATCGGGAGCTCTGCGCGGCGGTGAATCCTTTCGGCGAGCTCGAGGGATCGCCCACTGATCCGGCGGCGTGTGTCGCCCTGGAGCGCTGCGCTTGCGTGACGCCGGAGGCGCGGGATTCTGGGACAGTTCGCGACGCGGGAGCGGACGCTTCGGATGACGCCACTTCGGACATTTCGACGGATTCGAGCGCGCCCGACGGTTCGACGGATTCGAGCGCGGCGGGCGGTTCGCGCGACGCGCGGAGTAGTGAACAGTGAAACCTGCTTTTGGCCTTTTCGGTTTCTTCGCGCTCCTCTTGCCCGCTTGCGAGCCGATCGAACCTGCCGGCACGCCCGGCGTGTTCCACGAAGGTGGCTTCAGCTATTGCGACCTCCCGCACGGCATCTGCGACGTGGAGCGGCCGCTGCCGAATCGAATCGCGGTGAGCAGCGTTTTTTGGCTTCAATACTCACCGGCGGTGGATCAAGCCACGGTCCTCGCCAGCTCCGACGATACGCGGCTGTCGGCGGTCGGCACGCCAACGGACTCGGGAGAATTTCGAGCATTGCAGGCAGGCGCAGTGCGGGCCGAAGCCATGAACGTCTCGCAGCACGGACTCCTCGACTATGTGAACCTGACGTTGGGGAATATCGACCATATCGGCGTGCGATCGTGCTCACGCGCGTACAACGCCATCACTTCGCCGGATGGAGGCTTCGATCCTGCAAGCTGCGACGCCTCGGACGCCGGCCTTTCGACGATCGAGATATCGAGAGGCACGTCTCTCGCTCCCACGGTGTGCGTCGTCGTGACCGCCGTCGACGGCGTCGAGCTCGGCGGTGCACTGCCGGTCTCATGGACGGCTTCTGGAGACGATCCGGCGAGTGTTACCCTCTTCGTCGGCGAGGACAGCCGTTGCGCGACGCTGGCCGCGACGAGGCTCGGTTCAACGTCGATCACGGTCGCGACCGCGGGTCTCAGCTCATCGTTCACGGCGACCGTCGTGCCCTGAGGCTACGCACCCGGTGAACCGGTTCCTCGCCGTCTGGGGGGCGGCGGCGGTTGGCGTGCAGGTCAGTGCACTCGGATCTGGAGGGTGTGTAGGCCGCTGCCCACCACGGGCCGCCGAAGGACCGTCGCAATTCGAGAATTCGCGCTCTTTCGCAAGCGGAAGAACGCGCGAGCGGCGCGGTACGTGATTTGCGAAGGTCGAGGGCGGCGCAGCCACCGGGGGCATCGCGAACGAACGCGGTTCGACGAGGAAGTCTCACGGTTCAAGAGGAGGATGAACATGTTCCACGCTCCGTTCAGAAGTCGTGCGATGCGTCTACGCGCCATCGCCCCCGCGGCCGTGCTTGCGATCGGGCTCCCCAGTTGTTCGGGCAACGACGGCCCGCCGGCTCCCGGGGACGAGGCGCCGACGAAGGCAGCGTCGTCGGCGGTGAGCATCAAGGAAGTGAGCCACGAGCCGATCGATCGCTCGCGGCCGACGTCGGTGCAGACGACTCCAGATGCTCGCTGCTCGGTTTTTCCGGACGGCGCGAAGGGCGACGCGAGTCGCACGGAATTTCTGGTCGCCGACGATGAAGGGGTGATTCGGTTCTTTCCGCCGCCGAAGTCCTGGGGCTCGCGATTGAGCCTGGACTGCACGAGCTCCGCTGGCGGCGCCGAGACGCACGTGGTGGACCTGGCCGACGAAACGACGTTCTTCCGCGAGTCGGCGCTTCTCGAAGCGCCGCACGTCATCGGATCGCGGCCGGCACTGTTCGGCGATCTGGCGTCGGTCTCGCAGGAGCAGCTCGTGGCGGGCGGCTATCCGCGGCGCCCCGATCCGAACATCGCGCCGAAGGAGTACGAGACGTGGGCGAGGCGAGTCTCGAAGCCCATGGACATCGTCTGGGCCAAGGGAGTGGCGGCCATCGGGCACGCGGGAAGTCCCTTCGAAGGGCGCTTCAACGAAACGGCCAATCCGAACAATTGGAGCGGTCTCATCATGGACGCGCAAGGGTTCAATATTTTCAACGGCGCCGCGAACACGTTCGGATTCACCAAGTACGTCTATTACGCCTCGGGAATGTACGTGCCCGGCAACACGTGCAGCGGGCCCTGCTCGGCGCTGGTCTGGGGCGGGCTCGGTGGATACGCCTCGGGAGCGCTCGTGCAAAGCGGTATCCAAGCCATCGGCGGTACGAGCATGTACCTGTTCTACGAGTACTACCAGAGTGGTACCGGCAATAACCCCTGGGTTGGACCCATCATCGAGGTCCTCCCGCCCAATGCCATCCGGACGAACTACGGGGACGAGATCGTCACCTTCACCTTCTCGGGCGACGCCAACGGCAACATCGATACGAACGGCGAGTACGCGTATTACACCTTCGACAACTTCACGAGCGGGCAAGCCACGGGACAGTTCAAGATCGCGGCGAACACGAGCGGCACGAACGTCTGGCCACTCAACGCTCAGACGTTCGAGTCGGTAGTGGAGAAACCCAATGGTCTCCAGTTCACCGGCTATGGCAGCACGTTGATGAACACCGTCGCCTACGACTCGTCCTTCAATCTCCACACCGACTCGACCGATCCCTACATCCTCGCCAGCCTGTACGATCCGAACGGGTTCGTCATCTCGGAGGCGGGCTTTTCAACGGCGACGTCGTTTCCGCCCCCCGGCGGACCGTTCCTGCCGGACACCAGCGTGCAGCCCTGGGTGACGTTCTACTATCACTGAGCAAAGGATACGAGATCGGCTCAGCACGTGAGCCGCGGGCGCGGGGGGACGCAACTCGCTCAGTAACACTGCAGGCCGAGCTGCGACGGGGTGATCGCCACCCAGTAGCAACCGGGCGGGATCTTACAGCTGCCGTCGCTCGGGTAGATCCGGCAGTCCTTTTCGCAGGTGAGGGGGCCCGGCGCGTAGTCGACGGCGCCGCCGAAGGGGAACGCGACGTGCGACGGGATCGCATAGTCCGTGCACGTTTTCCCTGTGAAGTCTGCGCTGCGGAGGCTCCCGTCGCAATCCTCGCCCGGATCGAGCTTGCCGTTGCCGCAGAGGGAGGTACACCCGGAAGTGTCGTAGGTGCAGTCGCTCTTGCACTTCAGCGTGCCGCCGGTGAAGGCGCCGTCGTTGTGATCGTCCGCGCACGCCGTCGAGGCCGCGAAGTCCTGGCCGTCACACTCTTCGCTCCCCGATGCGATGCCGTCGCCGCACGTCGTGGCGCGGCAGTCCGAGAGGTCGACCGTGCAGCTCGCGGAGCACTTGAGCATGCCGGCTCCCCACTGAGTGGACGTCTGCTTGCACGAGGGTGCGGTGGTCGTCGAGTCGCCCGCGGGCCACAGCGCGCCGTCGCAAGCCTCCGCGGGATACTGGAGGATACCGTCGCCGCACTGGGAGGCCTGGCAATTGGCGGCGTTGGTCGTGAAGCCGTTCGTCGCCGGGTAGAGCGTGGCGACCTGTGTCGGTGACGAGCCAACGTAATCGCCGGTGCCGACCGCCGCGTACGTGGTGAACGTGAAGATGAAGAACGTCGTGTCGAACCGCTCGACACGTCCGGTCGCTAGCTGGTCCGCGATGGACGCCGTGTAACTCGTGCACGACGCAACGTCGCTCCGCGCGACGCCCACGTCCTCGGTTCCCGCCGGAGCGGCGATGCCGGAGCCTGCAGGATCGGGAGCGCCCTCGGGTTCGCCGCCGCACCCGACGAAGACTCCGAGCACGCCCACGAGACCGACGCGACTCCACCGCATGCGCGGACCGTAGCGACCACGTCGTCGGGCCGCCAGGGCCGTCCGCGGACACTTGCGGCCGGTGCGGTGGTCAATAGTGGACAGAGAACGTCGCGATCGGCCGCGATTGCGCTCGCGCCAGAAAGCGATGACGGCGTCGAACTCGAAGAGCGACGCCACGTCGATGGCCTTGCCGCGCTCGTCGGCGAACGCAGGGCTCGAAAAGCGGACGCCCCTATTTGACACCAAAATATGTCTCATATACGCGTGAGACACGATGAGTCGCGCCGTCTCGTTCACTCGGCTTCCCGAAATCCGTCGTCGCGATTCGGCGGACCGCATGCCCATCGAGGAGCTCGCGCGGCGCACGGGCGTCACGGTGCGGAACCTCCGCGCGCTGCAGGCGCGATCGCTGCTCGAGCCGCCGGAGCTCGTGGGGCGCAAGGGGTTCTACACGGCACGGCACGAGGCCCGTGTGCTCCTCGTGCTCAAGCTGCAGAGCCGCGGGTTCTCGCTCGCGTCCATCCGGGCGCTCATCGAGGGCTGGCAAGCCGGCGGCGGCATCCTCGACGTGATGGGGCTCGAGGACGCGCTCCTCACGCCGGGCGCGCCGGGCATCGTGCGCGAGGCAAACGCCGCGGACGTCTTTCCGGAGCTCCTCCGGAACCGCAGAGCGCTCGCGAAGGCGCTCGAGCAGGAGCTCGTGATCGAGCGAGAGGGTCGTTACGTGGCGCCGAACGCGGAGCTGCTCGGCATCGTGAAGCAGGAGGTCGCTGCGGGCTTCCCGCTCGACGCGGTGCTCACGGATGGGGGTGCGCTGCTCGCGGATCTCGAGCGGATCGCGTCGCGCTTCCGTCAATCGTTCTTCGAGCACGTGGTGGGCCCGCACCTCGAGCAGGGTTCTCCGGCAGCGGGACTGCCGGATCTCGCGGCGAAGGTCGCGCTGCTGCGCCCGCTCGCGGTGCGGCTGGTCGCCATTCTGCTCGCTCGCGCCATCGAGCGGGGCGGCGGTCCCGTCGTTCCGAACGCCGCGAACGGGCGGGACGAACGAAAACCGCGCTCGACGAAGAAGAAACGGACGGAGCGATCGACGCTGCGCCGGGCTGCGAGAAAAGGGGGCCGCTGATGGTGCGCTCGTCACAAGCCTTCGCGGAAACGGACCGCGTGAAGGGGCGCCGCGTGTTGTTCGTCGCGGCCGCGTTGCTCGAGCTCTGCGCGTGCTCGTCGAAGCAGTCGACCGGGGACACCGGGACGGGTGGCGCGTCGTCGGGTGGCGCATCGTCGGGCGGAACGTCGCCCGGGGGTACCGCCTCGGGAGTCGCGGCGAGCGGCGGAGTCACGGCCAGCGGCGGAGTCACGGCCAGCGGCGGAGCCACGGCCAGCGGCGGAGCCGTCGAAAGCGGTGACGCGGCTTCCGGAGGAAATGGCAATCTGGGTGGTCAGGATGGCGGCGGATCGCCGTTCGGGGCCTGGACGTCCGAGGCCATCGCCGCTCCGCCGACGTACCTCGGGAGCTCGAGCGGGAGCTCCGGGTGCACGACGCCGTCCATGACGCTCGGGTTCGAGCCCGTGGACGCCGCCGGCGGCAAGCATCCCCTCTTCCTCTACTTCGTGGGGACGACGTTCTCGTCGTCCGATACCAGCGCGCGCTACGACAGCCTGGCGGCGCAGACGGTCACGGACGCGATGGCTCGCCGTGGGTTCGTCGCGCTCTCCGTGCAATACGACAACACACTGTCCCTCAGCCTCGACAAGGTGACGTGCGTCTATCAGTCGACGAATCCGCCGAGTCTCCTCGCGGTGGCCTGCGCGCTCCCGAACGTGAACTGCGATCTCGGCATTGCGACGTGGGGGCACAGCCAGGGCGCTCTCATGGCGCACGTGGCGAGCGAGTTCGAGCCGCGCGTGCGGGCCGTGTGGACCACCGGCTATTCGGGTGGAACCTACCCGCTCTCGAACGACCGATTGCGCGTCGTGAACGGTGAGAACGACTCGATGAACGGTCCTTGGGACGTCATCGAGAAGGCCGCGGGCCTCACGGCGAGCGACTGCCCCGACACCGGCGGCTCCGAGTGCCTGCGCGCGGACGGCAGCGGGTTCATCATCGTCCGGAAGGCGGACTGCCTCACGAGCTCCGCCGATCATTGCTGGTTCGATCGGCGGAGTTGCGCCGACAGCGCCATCACCCTGGAACCGAACTGGATCGACCGCGCGTCGACCAAGGCCTTCGCGCTCGAGTCGAACGCCGACTGGGTCGCGCAGACGACGGCGCGGCCCTGACGAGCGCTCGTCGCGGGAGCGGTGCTAGGTTCACACCCCCTCGCCGGGCGTGAATGAAACCGCTCCACCTCCTCGTCGCGCCCGACAAGTTCAAGGGGTCGCTCTCTGCGGATGCTGCGACGCGCGCGATGGAACGCGGCGCGAAGCGCGCCTGCCCCGACGCGATCATCGACGCGTGTCCTCTGAGCGACGGGGGCGAAGGGATCGCGACGGTGCTCGTCGCCGCGCTCGGGGGCACCTTCCGCGAGGAGACCGTCGCGGGACCGCTCGGCGAACCGGTCGAGGCCTGCTGGGCGATGCTCGGTGATTCGACCACTGCAGTGGTCGAATCGGCAGAGGCGATCGGCCTGTCGCGGGTCGCCGAGGACGAGCGCGCGCCCCTCGCGACGACGAGTTACGGCGTCGGGGAGCTCGTGCGCGCGGCGGTCCGGGCGGGGGCGAAGCGAGTGCTCGTGGGGCTCGGGGGCACGGCAACCACGGACGCGGGCGTCGGTCTGGCGCAGGCACTCGGCGTGTTCCTTTCGGGGGTCGGGACGCCGGCGAGGGCACGCGAGCTCGCGAGCATTCGTCGCGTCGAGCTCGGCGCGCGCGACCCGGTGCTCGCCGGCGTGGAGTTGATCGCGCTCTGTGACGTGGACAATCCGCTCGGCGGTGCGGAGGGCGCCGCGCGCGTGTACGGGCCGCAGAAGGGCGCCACTGAGACGGACATCGTCGCCCTCGAGGCAGGTTTCGGTCACCTCTCTGAGTTGATGGCCGACGCCGGCCACGAACCCGGCGATGGCGCAGCTGGCGGTCTCGGGTACGGGCTCCGGGTGTTCGCCGGCGCGCGGCTCGTGCGCGGCGTCGAATTCGTGCTCGACGCGGTCCGGTTCGATGTGCGCCTCGATGCGAGCGATCTGGTGCTGACCGGCGAAGGGCGACTCGACGCGCAGTCTGCGCGCGGCAAGGTCGTCACGGGCGTCGCGCGTCGCTGTCGTGAGCGCGGCGTTCCGGCGATTGCGCTCGCAGGCGCCATCGAGCGTGGCTCGGCGCTCGACGCACTCGGGCTCGCGGCGGCCAACTCGCTCACGGACGGCGGCGTCCAGGAAGCCGTCGCGAAGGAACGCGCCGCGGAGCTCCTCGAGGTGCTCGCGGAGGACGTGATGCGACGCTTCGCCCGCGGGGCGAGCGCGGAGGTCTGACCGACGCGTCTCAGCGGCGCGGGCTCGTTCCGTTGGAGCGCATCGCCTGGGCCGAGCTCCTCCGCTCGCGGCTGTCCGAGCGGGAAGCGCAATGGTAACGTCGTAGGTCGATTCCCCCGCTCGCTCTTCGGGCCGTTGCGACTGTTTCGACGTTTCGATCCTCAATGGTGCCAGACCCGATCTCCGAGTCCAGCGTGCGTGACCCGACGATCGAAGACTCCGGAGGGGCGGCACGGGTCACGGAAGCGCGCGCTCCGGGTTCGACGCTGGACGAGTGGACACGACGACGCTTCGCGGGGCTCGTTGCGACGTGCATCGGGCTCGGCACGCTGCTGCGGATCGAGGCGATCGGAACGCCGTGGGCGCTCGATGATTTCATGCAAATTGGCATGAGTACCGGCGTCTTTTGGTCGGCGCGCCCGATCTGGGATCGTTATCGGTTCGTCTCCGGAGATCCGGCGGAAACCAGCCGCATGGTCGCGACCGGCGCACTCCCGTGGTGGACGGAACCGCACCTGAAGCTCGATATGGCCCGTCCTATCGCGAGCGTCGCGGGCGCGCTCGAGCTCGCAGTGATCGGGCCGAACGCCGCGGTGGCGCACACGCTGTCCTTGCTCTGGTGCGCGGCCGCCGTATTCGCGGTTGCGCTGGTTTATCGGCGGCTCCTTCCGTGGCGAACGGCGGTGATCGCGTTGCCGATCTACGTCCTTGGACGATCGCACGACATTCCCGTGGGCTGGGTCGCGAATCGGGCAGCCATCTTCGCGACGTTGTTCGGCGCGCTCGCTCTCCACGGCCACGTGCGCTGGCGCGAAAACGGCTCGCGCTGGGGGCTCCTCGAAGCCGTGCTGTGTCTGGCGGCGAGCGCCGCGTCGGCCGAATACGGCCTCGCGACGTTCGGACTCCTCGTCGCTTACGAGCTCGTGTTTTCGCGCGCCGGGAGAGTGCGTGCGCTCGTGCCGGCCATCGCCGTCGGCATGGGTTACGCGGTCGCCTACCGCGCCCTCGGTTTCGGCACTCGCGGCACGAGCGTCTACGCCGATCCGATCAACGAGCCCGGGCGCTTCGTCATGACGGCGGTCACCAACGTTCCGCTGCTCGCGGGCGAGGCGCTCTGGCCATCACCCCTCCGCGGCATCTGGAAAGTGATCGGCGTGACGCTGGTACTGGTGGCGATCGCGGTGCTCTTCCCGGTCCTCTCGAGCAAAGCGAGACGCGGCGTAATTGGAGCGACGTTCGCCGGCCTTCTCGCTTCGATTCCACTCACCGGCGCGGCCGTACCGAACCCGAGACTGCTCGAAATTCCCGACATCGCCTTCGTCGGCGCGCTCGCGATCCTGTTCGAGGCGACCGCGGAGACGAAAGGGCGCGTGAGAATGGTAGCGGTCCGGTTCGTTGCCTCGGCGCATCTCTTTCTCGCGCCGCTCGTGGCGTGGCTCGAGATGCATTTCACTCGAACGATGTCGAACTTCCTGACGTTCGAGGCAACGAGTGCTCCGCTTTCGCCCGACACGGAGGACGTGATCCTCGTCGCGGCGGCCGAGGTGTTCAGCTTGCACGACCCGCCCATGGCACGACACCTCGCCGGGTTGTCGATGCCGCGCGCGTGGTGGGTGCTCTCGGTCGCCGATTGCGCGCACCGCCTTCGGCGCGTCGCAACGGACACCCTCGAGCTCGAGGTTCTCGGCGACGGGCTCTTCGATAGCTCGAACCGCGCAGCCTACGAGCCGCCGAAACCGCCGCTCGTCGTCGGCAGCACCGTCGATGCGGGCCGCATGCAAGTGACCGTGCTCGCGGTGGGGCCGGCGGGGCCGACGCGAGTTCGATTTCATTTCGCCGAGGAGCTCGACGATCGACGCGTCGCGCTCCTGACGTCGGGACCGGATGGCTACCACCGGCTGCCCGTCCCCGCGGTCGGGCAGAGTGTGGTGCTCCCCGAAGTCACGCTGCCGCCGGTCGTCGCGCAATCGCTCCGCTACTGACGGGCTCGCCACCGACCGCTCAGTTCGCCAGCACTCTGAACCGAAGACCAGCGCGCTTCAGACGTTCGAGCAGAACGTCGCCCATCGCCTCCGCGGGCGTCAGCACGCCGGAGAGCGCGGGCAACGAGTCTCCGTCGAAGGCGAGGCAAAGCGCAGATTCGGCCAGCATCTTGGACGTTTCGCCGTAGGCCGGATCGCCGCCCGACACTTCGGTTTGCAGGGTTTTCCCGGCGCATTCGGCTGAAAATCGCACGGTGAACCAGCTTCGGCTCATCTGCTCGTCCGTCGGTCCTTCACCCGACTTCTTCACGAGTTTCAGTAGTAGGTCGCGAAAGGTCCGGAACCGCGCGAGGAAGGCCACGCTTCCGAAAACGCAGAACGCCGCGAACAGGTGAAGAAACGAGGCGTGGACGACGTTGTGCTCATAGCTGAAGTCCGGACCGTATCGTTCGATGCGCGCTGCGCTGCGGAGCACGACCGATCCGTCGATCGTCGGCAGCGGCGCTGTCCAACCGCCGAGCTCCGGCCGGCGTTCGACCTTCGCCGCGCCGAGGCGGACGCGCCTGCCGGACGTCGCGACCGGCTCGACTTCAGCGATGAGCTCTCTCGGAGGGCCAAGCGCCTTGATGGCAGATCGCTCGGTGCCGCCGGAAAATCTGCCCTCGAGTCGGACGTAGCCGGAGATCCGCATCGCCTCGTTTCGGGGAAGCTGATTGACGGTGAAGAGGACGCCGAGATCGGTCGGAATGCTGTCGAAGCCGCAGCTCGGAATGAGCCGCACGCCTCGCCGGGCCGCCTCCTCGGCATAGCGCGCGACGAGGAGCCGCGCGAAGTACGGCTCACCGGTGCTGTCGACGTAGTCGGTCCGTTGCTCGACGCACGCCCGCACGACCGGTTCGCCATAGTCGACGAAGGGTCCTACCGTCGTCACCAGGACGCGCGTGCGCCGAGCCATGCGAGCCAAGGACTCGTCGTCCTCGACGCTGGCTTCGACGATGCCGACATGGCGGCATGGCCCGCCCAACGACAAGAGCTTCTGCGCGGCGACGTCGAGCTTCTCGCGGTTCCTCCCGGCGATGGCCCACTTCAGCGTCTCGGGCGCGTGCCGCGCGAGGTACTCGGCGGTCTTGGCTCCGGTAAAACCGGTGGCTCCGAAAACGACGATGTCGAACTCGCGTGGCGTCTCGGTCATCGCCGTTGATTTCGCCTCCGACGATTCGGGGTGTAAGTCAGCGGGAGGCAGGGCCATCCTCGTGGGGAAGCAGGCCGTGCAAGAACTCCGTCCGCGGCGGACCCGTCACGAGAAAGGGAGACTTTCCCCGCCGAAACCAGCCGACGACGATGGCTTTGAGGATTTGGAGTGCGACGGCGAGGCGTACCCCCACGCTCGACACGTCCCGCATCTGCATCGCTCCCACCATCTCACGGGCGACCAATACGCTCGAATGCAGCGCCGGCACCCATCCCTCTTCGTAGGCGTAGTTGAGGAGGCGCGCACCGAGCGGAACGGGCAACCCTCGGCTGAGCCGGGCTCGCAGGTGATACATCCGGTCGGTTGCGACGCTGATGTCGAAGTGCGGCTTGAGCATCGTCCAGGTCCGACGCTCGTAGTCGAGAGCCCGCTCCTCCGGGTTGGCCTGCGCTTCGAGAACCTCCGCGAGCACGTGAGCCTGCCAGAAGGCGGACGCGCAGCCCCGCCCATACATGGGATTCGTCTCCATGTGTGAATCGCCGACGGCAAAGAAGCCGAGGAGTCGCTTGCCGCCCTTCGCCCCGAAACGCGTCCAGCGGTTCTCGAAGAGCCCCGCGCCGAGCACCTTCGTTCGCACGTCGGACTCGCTCGCCCACTTCTTGAGTACCGGCAACCGATCGCACAGCGCCTCGAACCCCTCGATGCGATGGATGACGCCGGCAAGCTCCGCGTCCTCGACCGGGCAACCGAACGTCAGCGCGTAGTTTCCGTGCTCGGCATAGAACGTCGCGTAACCCAAGTAGTCGAAATTTCCGCCCCCGCTCCGTCGAGGAGGGGCGGCTTCGGGGTGCTTCAATCGATAGTGCCGGCAGGCGTACACGAACCCGGACGGCTTGCTGTCGATCGTCACGCGAACGCCGAGCGCCTCGAGCCACCGCGGCGATTTGGTCCGCTTGCCCGACGCGTCGACCACGAAATCCGCTTCGACGACCTCTCGCGTTCCGTCTCGAACGAACTCGACGCCCCGAACGCGCACGGCTCCTTCCAGGGTCTCGGTGACCAGCCCTTCGACGCGCGCGGAATGAACGAATCGCACGTGGGGCAGGCGACCGACATGCTGCCGAATCACGTACTCGAGCGTCGCGCGCCGGCCCCACAGGTGGAGAAGGTCGTCGTCGCCGGGCATTTTCTTCAAACCCTCGACGTGAATCGGGGGCAACACCTCTTCGAGCGCCGAGAACTCGATGCCGGCTTCACGGAGCTCCGCCAAGAGTTCGGGATGGTGGTCTCTCATCAGCGTCTGCGCGCGCGCGAGCACGATGTGCGCGTGCCGGAACTGCGGCACGCCGGGCCGCGACCAATCGTCGAACGCGCTCTCGGGAGCAATCGCCGGCGGCTCTGGATCCCGCTCGATGATGACGATCTCGCGGTCGCTCTTCTTCAGCGCCAGCGCGACGGCCAAGCCGGCGATCCCTCCGCCGATGATTGCAACTCGTTCCGCCGTCATTCCATCGGATCCAAACACGGGCCCGAACGTCGAACCACTGTGAAGAGAGAGCTACGTCCCGTACGGAAAATTCCGCGCGGGCAGCGACGTGCGCGATGCGCGGTGTCGGGTTCGGATCATCGAGCGCGTTCTCAGTGCCGAATGGACTTCATATCGGGCGGAAGCGCCGTCCCCTCCGGTAGTCTGCCGTGTTCCTTCACCAGTACCTCGCCGGACTCGAGCTCGGTGAAGACGGGGTAGAGCTCCGGGTAACCGTGGTCGAAGGCGGGCCCGCGGAAGGCGTCGCGAACGAATGGCAGCACGTTGATGAAGCCCGAGACTGCCCGGGCGACGCGCGCGAGGCCTTGCTTGCCGGCGTCTTGGGCCTTCGCTTCGTCGCTCAGCTTCCGCTTTGCTTCCGGATCGTGCGGATAGAAATAGGCTTCGAGCAGCCGGAGCTTCTGCGCGTCGAACGTCATCTCCTCGAATCGAAAAACCGAAAGCGCATAGAGCCCGGTGCTCGGGGTCAGAGCGGGCACGTGGTTCACGACCGAGAGGGGGTCGGCGACGGCGGCGAGGTAGGTTTCCCGCCCGCCGCAGATCACGTGCCCCGCGAGCATCCACAGGTCGAAATACGTTTTTACCGGGATGAGCGGCTTGAGCCCGCGGTGGAGATACGACGGTTCGAGCCGAGCGACGAGGATCAGACTGAACCTGCCGAGGAGTCGGTAGAAGCTTCGTCGTTCTCTTCGCGTGAAGCGCCGGCGCACCTCGGCCACCGTTTCCGGCAACGAATCGAACGTCTCATTGGCTGGTCTACCGATGAGCGGGACGAGCTCGCTCCAGAACCGTTCGACGTCGGTCGGGGAAATGTCGTCCGCGTCGGTGAGCACGACGTCCATCGGATCGTCCCGCCCGGCGAGCGCTCGCTCGAGTAGCGGCTTCAGACGGGATCGCCGGCGCCAAAAAATAGAGTCGAAGTTCCAGAGCTCCGGTTCCCCGAGCATGTCTTCGTCGAAGTCGGGGTCGAGCTCCTGGGGCGGCACGTGCGGTCCGATGTACGTTCTCGTCCACCAGTCGCCGCTCGCGAGATGTTCCTTCAGCGTGACCGGCTCGAGCATCACCGTCGTGATGCGCGCCGCGACTAACGGCTCGGTGCGCTTTCCGAGCTCGCCCTCCTTGAACAAAGCCGCCGGCCCCGCACGCAGCACGGCCTGGCAGAACATCATGCTCGGGCTCCGCATGCAGTAGCAACTCGGATCCCACGACGAGAGCATCGTGCTCAGGAGGCTCGTGTAGTTCATCCCGAACGTGTCGTAGATGATCGCCTGGTCGGTGCGAGGATGATGCGGCGCGACGAAGTGCGGCGCCGACTTCGGATTCGAAGGCGCGTACTTGAAGCTCACTTCGTGCCACCGCTCTCGGTCCCACGTGACCTCGAGCAAGAGAGTGATCTTCACGCCGGGCGTCGTGTTGGGCGGAAAAACGCCGTACGGGTGGAGCCAACGGAACGGGTGAAGCAGGCGGAGGAAATCGAGCGGAACCTGCACCCAGCGCGGCAGCTGGTACCAGAACGCCCAGACGAGCCAGCCTTGTGCCAGCCAGCTATTGAACGGAAACGTGATGACGGCCCCGAGGGTGTGCACCAGAACGAACGCGTTCACGAACGGGTGCGCTCCCGGCGAGAACATCCCGAGGACGTGAAACGCGTGGGGCGTCACGTTGTCCAGCAGGGGAACGGAGGCGACGATGGTGAGCAGGCTGAAGTAGCCGAAATTGCCGGTCGCCTGGATGCCGAGCATGAGAAGGGAAGTAGCGACGGCGCAGATCACGCTGAGAGGTCCCGGAAAGAAGACGAAGAACGGGGCCGGGATCTCCACGAAAAACATGAAGAACAGCGAGCTCTTCAAGAACCACATGGGCAGCTTCTGCGCGTACCAGCCACCGGGAGACAGGAGCGGCTGGTTGATCAGAAACCCCTTCAGATAAGCGGCATCCTTGCCGCGGCTTCCGATGAATTTCTGTTTGCCGAAGCCGAAGATCACGCGAAAAAAAAGCAATCGAAACGCCCACGCGAGCGCGGGCGCCGGGGCCAGCGCCGCACCGAGGTTCGGCAACGCGCGCGTCTCCGGCAAGAAAAGTGCGAGCACCATGATCTCGAACAGCAGCGTGTCCCACGGCAAGAGGAGCGCCATGGCGAGATCGAGCGAGAGGTAACAGACGTAACACGTGCCGAGCGCCCACGCTGAAAACGGGCCGCCGTAGACGACGCCCGCCGCGGCGAGCAAGCCGACCGTCGTCAGCCCGCGAAGCATCCCGTCGCTCGCATCGAGCCAGAGCAAGGTCGGGAAGTAGAAGAACCGACGCCATGTCGGAAAATCTTTCCCGAGCTTCTCGAGGCGCCGTCCGATCGGCAGGATGCTGCCTTTGCCGACCGCAGGTACCACTTGTACCGAAAGCGACGCGAACGAGATCAACAGGACGAGGCCAATTCCACGCTCGAAGAGGCCCCAAACCAAGAGCGGCGCGAGTGACCAGGAGTTGCCCAAGCAGCCATCGTACGACGCCGCCCGAGCCAAAGGGAGACACGATCGCTCGATCCCGTCTCTCGTTCGTGGCGTTCTCGGTGCATCGAGTCGACCTCCCACGTAGCGAGAGCTGGTACAAAGTGGGCATGGCACGCCGAGTAGCAGGTTAAATTGCGACCGTTGACCGATCGCGTCGCGGTGGTGACGGGCGCCGGTGCCGGCATCGGGCGCGCCATGGCGCTCGAGTTCGCTCGCAAGGGCATGCATGTGGCGCTCGCCGACTTCGATGAAGCGCGCGTCGCAGAGACGGCTGCGGAGGTACGGGCGCTCGGACGACGCGCTCTGTCGCTGGTGACCGACGTCAGACAACTCTCGGCCATCGAGAACTTGCTCGAACGAACGGTCGCGGAGCTCGGCGGCTGCCACCTCGTTTGCAACAACGCGGGCGTCTTCCACGGCGCGTCGCTCCTCGAGACACCGGCGTCGGAGTGGCAGCGCGTCATCGACACCAATCTCTGGGGTGTCATCCACGGTTGTCGCGTTTTCGGGGCGTACTTCGTCCGTCAGCGCGAGGGGCACATCGTCAACACGGCCTCCGCAGCGGGGCTATTTCCTGCCCCGGGGATGGGTTCCTATTCGACGACCAAGTACGCGATCGTCGGGCTCAGTCTGCAGCTTCGCTGGGAGCTCGCGGCCGACAACGTCGGCGTCACCGTGCTGTGCCCCGGCGTGGTTCGGACGGGGATCGGCACCGCGAAGGGGGTCGGCCTCGAGCACCTCGACATCACCACCATGGTGAAGCGCTCCCCGCTCCCCGAAGGGCTCGCGAGGAAGGTCGTTCGAGCGGTTCTGTCGAATCGACCGTTGGTGCGTTATGGCCCCGATTCGTATTTTTTCAGCCTGCTCCGCCTCTTGCCGTTGTGGCTCGTCGATCCGCTCGGCCGTTTCGTCGGAAGGACCGCGCTCTCGGTCGTAAGACCGGCGCTCCCGCCGAAAAGCGACTGACGGCCGAGCAGGGCGCCCGCGCTCAAGCGGATGCAGGCGCGCGCTTTTCGCGGAGTGCACGAGCCAGTATCTCGAGCAGAACCTCGCCGTAGTGGGGGCTTGCTTTCTTGAGGAAGTACGGCGTCCCCATGAGCGCCGCGACGGCGGGAAGGTCGGCCCTTCCCGAAACGAGCAGGATGGGGATCTTCTCCTCTCCCGCGTCGCGCAGAAGCATTTCGTGCGCCATGAGCGGACCGCTGAGGACGGGCATTTCGACGTCGAGCAAGAGGCAATCCGGAAGCGGCGCCGCACCCAGCGAGGCGAGCCCCTCTTCGCCGGTGTGTGCGATGCGGATGTGGTGTCCGGCCGATTCCAGAAGCATCCTCGAGACGTCTGCGGTGTCGGCGTCGTCGTCAACGATAAGAACATTTGCCATTTCGTGGACCCTCCGGGCCCAGCGCATGTGGGGTGCACCTTCCGTGCCCGTGCAGGCCAGTTGACGCGCGATACGGCCGCACACATCTGCGGGCGCCCGCGTGTCGGCGCAGACTTGCCGCGAAGTGATCGAACGGACTCCCCTCGGAGCGCGATCCACGGACATCGATTTGACCGCTCCACGGCCTGCTTCCGGACGGCGTTTGCGTGATCGCCACGGTGCAGGGCGCCTCGCATAAACAGAGCTGACACCACTGTCGCGACGCCATTGGAGCGACTGAGTCTGGAACAACTTGGGAATTCTCAATGTGTGGGACGGCTCGCATCTTGCTGAGTAAGGGCGACAGTAGAAGCGCAGGGATTTGGAGGGTTCTGAAAAATGATTCAAAAGCATTGGGGTCGGTTTTCGGGTTTGGCTCTGCTGGTCGTCTCCTGTGGCGGTGAGAAAGAGACAACAGAACCAGCCAGCGACGAAACGGCGCAGGCGAGTTTGCCCTTGGCGGGTGGAGCAGCTTGTACGTCGGGCACGATCGCAACGGGCTTCGTGGGCGGCCCGCTCGGATCGCAATTGGGTACGTTCAGCGTCGAGTTCGACGCGACACCGGCGAGCGGCGCAAGCGATGCGCTGTTCGGGCTGTCGAGCGGGGCCCCCACCACCTATACGCGCCTCGCGGCCATCGTTCGCTTCAATCCGACAGGGACGATTGACGTCCGCAACGGCGGCGTTTACGCGGCGGATGCCGCGGTTCCGTACGCCGGCGGCACGTCGTACCACTTTCGGCTCGACGTGAATGTCATCAACCACAGCTACTCGGTGCACGTCGGGTCGCCCGGCGCCTCGACACTCCTCGCCTCCAACTACGCGTTTCGCACCGAGCAAGCGCACGTTCTGAAGCTCGACTCCTATGCCGTCAAGGTGGATGCCGGTGCGGGACTCGGCGTCTGTGGCGTGGTGGTGGAGGACGTCTGCAACACCGCTGTCCCCAGCGGAGGGTTCGTGAACAAGGGCTTCGCTGCGGAACGCAGGTTCCTCACGGCCGCGTTCACGGCGACACCCGGAGCGAACGACATGGACGGCGTGATCGGGCTGTCCGCACATGCGGCGAGCAGCTTCAACGACCTGGCCGCGGCAGTTCGCTTCAGCGACGCCGGCGTGATCGAGGCGCGCAACGGCGGCGTGTACACTGCCGACGTGAAAATCGGGTATGTGAAAGGACAACTCTATACATTCCAGCTGTTCACGGACGTCGGTTTTCACTCGTACACGGTAGTCCTCAACAATCAGATCGTCCTGGCGCGCAATTTCGCGTTTCGAACGGAGCAAGCGAGCGCTCTGTCGCTCTCGAACCTCGCGGTCGTGATCGATTCGCCCGCGGGACCGCTCACGGTTTGTGACTTCGGCGGAACCCCTCTTCCGGCCTCTGTGACCTACCTGCACGATGCGTTGACGCTCGCTTCGCACGGTATCGTCGCCCCCACGGGAGGTGCAGTCGATCGGTCGGGGAACACCTTCACCGCCGTGCAGTCGTCGGCCGGCGACCAGCTCGTCGTGTCCAAGCTCGGTCCCGCGGGTGCTACGATCTGGAGTCGGTCCTTTCCGATCACCGATGGCGGCGCGCAGATCGACTTCGTCGGCGGAGGAGGCGACGGCAGAGTCGCGATCGTGGGTCGTCTCGACGGTCGCATCAACTTCGGCGGGGCGGGAAACCTCGCCGCGTTCGGAGGCGAAAACGGCTCTCAAGCCTTCGTCGCCAAGCTCGACACGACCGGCCTGTTCGTGGACGGCGGGGTGGGAACGATCACCGGCACCCGAAGCGTGGTGGTCGATGCGAAGAGCAACGCCTACCTGAGCGGGTACCGCACCAATCCGGCTAGGTTCCAGTTGAACGCGTTCGTAAACGGTGTCCTGCACGAGTGGGGCGAAGGGTTGCTCCCTCCGCTCTCTCTCGGCACGGGCAACGCCATCTCGCTCGATCCCGCCGGGAATGTCTACTGGGCGTTTTCCCCGACGGTCGACAACGGCGCGACGCTCGGCTACCTCGTGAAGTTCGCGCCTTTCAAACCCTGACACCGGGCGAATTGGTCGACTTTGCTCGTTGGCGTCGAGTCGCAAGCTGAGCTACACGACGACCGTGCGGGTTGGAATCGGAGCCGTGGCGTTCGCGCTCGTCGTGGTCGGTTGCTGGCACGACAAGCTCCTTCTCTTGCCAGAGCAGCATTCCCTCGGGGTATCCGCCGGGGACAGCGGGCGAGTCGATGGTGGCGCCAACGATGGGCTCGGGTCGGCAGCCGGGCTCGCGTGCACCCAAAGTGAACAATGCGACAACCAGCAGCCGCATTGCGACGTCACGACGGGGCGCTGCGTCGAGTGCCTCTCTCCAGCACATTGCGATCCGCCGCGCACGTGCGACCTCGTTTCGAAAACGTGCGCGGCGCCGTGCAACGCGGACGACGATTGCGACCGACAGACGCCGAGATGTGACTCGCAGCGCGGCGTCTGCGTCGAGTGCTTGGACGATTCTTCGTGCGATTCGCAGGACGAGCGGTTCTGTCAACCTCTTCTCGAACAATGCGTGGAATGTTTGAAGGATGCGAACTGCGGATCGGGGCAACCGATCTGCGATCCGACGCGGTACCGATGCGTCGAGTGTTCGAGCGATGCGGACTGCCCCGATGGAGCGAGGTGCATCGGGCAGAGCTGCGTGTCGCGCTAGTGTCCGCGCCCGTCAGCGCCACGAACATCGGAGCCCCGCGAATCCCGCGTAGTCGACTGCGGGCGCCGTGCCGACCACCGTGTTTCCGACGACGACGTCGGTCGTCGCAAGTCGAACCGTCGTCTCCGCTCCGAGGAAGAGCGAAATCGGATCTGCGACGGTCAGTGCCGCATCGGCCCCGGCTCTGAGCCCAGCTACCCAGTGCGCGGCGTGATCGACACCATCCGTCGCCGGCTGGTCGACGCTCACCGCCAAATGTTCGAAGGCAACCTCTGCGCGCGCCTCGAGCACCACGGAGCGCGCGGGGCTCGCGACGTACCCGGCACCTGCGGTCGCTGAAAACCACTCCGCGAGGACGCCACGCGAGTCCCTCGCTTCGACGGAATAGCTCCCAGAAACAGTGGCAAACGGGTGGCCGAAGCTGCGACTGAAACGCAAAAACCCACCGAGCCGGGGCTCGCCTGCGTGGAGCCCCGGACCGCCGACGAGCGCGGCTTCTGCCCACATCCGCGGAGGTTCCGGCCGCTCCCGGCTTTCGGCGACGGCGTTGGTCTGCTCCGCGTCGCCCGCAACATTGGCGAGCGCGGGAGCGCCGCTGCTCGGCGCAGGCGGCGTACCGCTGGGCTGAGCCGGGGATGGCTGGGTAGCGGCACCCGCGGATCCGCTCGGCGGTTCGGTGGACGGCGACGATTCGCTCGCGCCGTCAGCGTGCGTCGGGTCGACCGACCCGCGTTGTTGAACTTCGTTCCGCTGATCGGAATCGACGAGTGCGCTCGCTAGACTACCGACGGCGTAGCCCACCGCACGCCACTGTTCGACGAGAGCATCTTTGGGCGCGAAGTGAAGATTCCTTGCGGTCCACTGATCGCCTTGGGCGTCTTTGGCGCCGATTTCGATCCGGACTTCTCCGTCGTCACGAAACGTAACGAGCGCGACGGCGACTGCTTCCGGTGCCGAATCCGCCCCGACGCACTGAGCGACGATCGCGGTATCGCTGCACGCCGACAGAAGAGCGGCTCGGAGGGAATCCTGCTGTAACCTCGAATCTTTGGCGAGTTCGCGCGACAGGGAAATGTGGACGGCGATTTGCGCGAGCGGCATCGAGCGGCACTCGACTCGAACCTATCACCGTCCTCACCGCGGAACGCCTCGGAGGTTCCTTTTTCGGCATGGGTCAAGGCGCCGCGGTTACTATCCAGAACGATGCCCGGTCGAACGGCAAGACAGGCTGGTTCCCCGCTCCGCGTCATGGCGGGAGGGCGAGCTCGCCCGTCGGGCTTCGAGCTGGTCTCCGACGATGCGCTCGTCGAGGCCGTTCAGCGGGGGGACGAGCGCATCGCGTCAGAAATTTTCGCCCGCCTGTTCGACACGGTGGACGGAACGCTTTACCGAGTGCTCGGGCAGCGCGGGTCGGATCACGACGACCTCGTTCAGCAAGTCTTCGAGCAGATTGTTCTGACCTTATCGCGTCACGCCTTCGCGCGGCTCTGCAGTCTCCGAACGTGGGGAGCGCGCGTCGCCACCAACGTCGGCTTGAATGCGCTGAGGTCGCGGCGTCGCGAGCGCCAGGTGATTGATTGGGGCCATGAGCTCGATGACGACCTCGTACGGTCCAGTTCTCCCGACCCCGCGCGAGCTGTCGAGTCGCAGCGTCGCGCGGAACGGTTGAGACTAGAGCTCGTCGAGTTGAAGCCGGCGCGCGTGGAGGTTCTCCTCTTGCACGACTTGCTCGGCCACGATCTCGGCGAGATCGCTCTCATGCTCGGCGCGTCCGTAGCGGCGGTTCAGTCGCGCCTCTTCCGCGGACGACGGGATCTCCGAAAGAGGCTCGAGCGAGCGGGATTCGGCCCCAAGGAGGGCACGCCATGATCGGATCGCGCCGTCCGGAGCCGCCCGTTGAAGCGCTCATGGGGCTTCGCCAACGTGGCGTTCTCGTTGACGCCCGCGAGGGAAGCGAAGAGCGGCGGAAGGCGGTGATTCTTGCGACGAAGAAAGCGATCCGGCGCGAGAAGCTGAAGCAACGGAAACGGCGCTGGGTCTTCGGCGGACTCTCCGTCGCAGCGGCAGCGGCGTTGGCGATCGTAGTTCGAGTCGAAGGTCGTGAACGACGGCATGACGAGGCGGTAGCGACGAGAGCTTCGGTAGCGGTTGCCGCACCGGGCGCCGAGCTTGCGGTCGCGGCCGGTTCCGTCATCGCAACGAGAAATGGCAAACCGATCGCGATCGGGACCGGCGCGCATTACCGCGTTACGGAAGGTGACTCGGTGCAAGTTGCAGCGAACGGAGCCGCGTCGTTGACGTTGCCGCGCGGTGTGCAGATGCATCTTTCCGCCGCCACGGTCGCGCGGCTCGATCGCGCGGGTGAGACCGAACAACGTCTCCTTCTCGATCTGGGAAATACCTTTGTCTCCGTTCCCAAGCCAGGCGGGCCGCAAACGGTAGAAGTCGTGACGCCGAACGCGCGCGTCGTCGTGCACGGCACCGAATTCACGGTGGATGTCGCGCGAGTCGAACCGAGTGATTCGCTCGTGACGACGGTGTCGGTGACCCGTGGGTCGGTCTTGGTGGTGGACGACTTCGGACAGCGTCTCATACCGGCCGGCTCGAGCTGGTCATCTGCTCCTCCTGCTGCTCCTTCGATGGAGGCTCGACCCGCGGATTCGTCCGGCGAACAAGCTCGGATCATGACCGAGGGCAGCCGGCGAGCGCGTCGCGCAAGCGACGGCAGCGCCGCCGTCGGCGTGCTCGGCGAGCAAAACCGACTCTTTCAGGAGGCACTCGACTTGCGAAAGGCGGGCGACGACGCCGCCTCGGTGCGCCGTCTCGACGAATTCCTGCAGCGGTTTCCGCGAAGTGCTCTCGAGCAAGAAGCGCGCTTCGCGCGGCTACGAGCGCTGTCACGCCTCGGAAGGAAAAGCGACGCTGCTGCTGAAGCGCGCCAATATCTTTCCGAGAATCCCGACACGGCGACGCGTGACGAAGCGCGGCGGGTCCTGTTGGACGCGGCCAAGCCGAAGCGTTCACAGCCGTGAACGAACTCGGCTTCGAAGCGCCGTCCTGAGCACTTGTTGCCTGGACGACTCGGTCGTCTGCCGAGGGGGCGTTTTTTGCGCACCAACGCCCACAAACCCTGCATGCGGAAACCGGCCACGGTTACTGCACCGCCATGCGCGCGACTGAACGAGCTTTTTCTTCGAAAATTCCCCGAGCCACGGCAACGTGGCAAATTTACGCAGCCCTCGGAACCCTGCTGGTCGGCTGTGGCGGAGCGAATTCAGGTCTGTCGAACCCACCGTCCGGCGAAGGCGGATCGACCGGTTTTGTACTCCCCGGGAGCGGCAGCTCCGCCGGCGCCCAGGCTCCTGGAAGCGGGAGCTCACCGGGCAGTGGAAGCTCCACAGGGTTTCTAAATCCTGGAAGCGGCGGTGGTGGAACCGGCATAACCGACGCTGGAACCTGCTTCGCCACGACGAGCCGCGGCGAAACCGTCCCCCTCGATATGTTCGTCATGTGGGACCGTTCGGGATCCATGGCCGATATGGTCACCGGGGGCGTGAAGTGGGATCTCATCGTCAGCGCCTTCGAGACGTTCGTGAACGATCCCGCGTCAACGGGAATCAGCGTCGGCCTCAGCTACTTCCCGATCCTGACCGGCAACACCGGGACCACGGGCGGCACTCGGGGAGGGCGCGGGCAGAACGTCAGCTGCACGGCAAGCGACTACGCGGCTCCCATTGTCCCCATCGCGCCGTTGCCCGCGAATGCCGGACCCATCACGACCTCCCTGCAGGCCACGCAACCCATGGGGGAAACACCCACCCTACCGGCGATGCAGGGAGCGCTTCAAGAGGCGCAGGATTACGCCACTGCGCATCCTGGTCACAAGGTGATCGTCGTGCTGCAGACGGACGGCCAGCCCAACGTGTGTAACAGCACCATCCAAGCCGTGAGCACCGCCGTGGCAGCGGGGGTGAGCGGCACGCCCAGCATTCCGACGTACGTCATCGGGATCGGATCTTCGTTGAACAACCTCGATGCGATTGCACAGGCCGGCAACTCCGGTCAGGCGATCATCGTCGACACCACGCAAAACACGACGCAAGAACTCCTCGCAGCCTTGACGCAGATCCGCGGTTCCGCGGGTGATCCGTGCGACTTCGTCCTGTCCGGAACCAACATCGACTACACGAAGGTCAACGTGCGCTTCACGCCGAGCAACGGAAGCGCCGAGAGCCTTCTCCAAGCGTCGAGCTCTGCTCAATGCGACCCGACGACCGGTGGCTGGTACTACGACGATCCGACGCATCCGACTCGCGTGACGTTGTGCGACGCTTCGTGCAAGCAGGTCACCGCCGATCCACTGGGCCAGGTCGATTTGCTCTTCGGGTGCGCGACGACGCCGATTCACATCAATTGATCGGTTCGTGGACGGCGGCACTCGGGCGGTCTACGTAGACGTCCACGCCAACGCTCCATGACCGCGTCGTCCTTCGAGGGGCCTGAATACGTCGCCCGAGCATGGCGCGGCCGGGTCGTCCCGCGAATTCTTACCGTCGTCGCCATCGGGTACTTCGCTTGCATCTGGCTCGATGCGGCGGACAGCGATTTCTACTGGCGCGAGCTTCCGAGTACCTTGACGTACTTCACGCAAGTCGCCGCGCTGTTCCCGAACGCCGCACAGGCCATCATCGAGTACCGCGTCGAAGGGTGGGATTGCGCGGGCAAGCGCTGGAGAGAGATCGATCCACGGCCGGATTTTCCCATGGACGCCGACAGCAAGGAGAATCGATTCGACCGCTCCCTGCATTTCTTCAGGCAAAACCGGAGCGTCATGAGCGCGCTCGACGAGTTCCTGGTGGACCGACACAACGCGCGCGCCCGCGAAGGAGACGAGGAGGTCGGAACCATCGGCGGCATCCGAACGATGAGCATCCGCGTGCCGCTGCCGAGTCCAGGTCAGAAGATCGAACCCTACGTTCGACTGCGGGCGGACTCGTATCCGAAGAACGAACGCCATTACTTTTATTGGACGCCGAGCTCGCGGCGAGCGGAACGCTGCGGCGACACTTCGTCTCCGAGCGGTGAATGACATGACGTTCGGAGAATGGCTCGAAGAGCCGCAACCCATTCTCAGACTCGAGCTGACGCGCATTCTGGCGCCGCTCGCCATCCTCGGCTTTCTGTCGTCGCGCCTGGCCCAGGTCGGAGAGTGGGTCAGCGACACTGGCTTCCGGCTGCCCGAATTTCACGATGCCGCTCGGCATCCGGTCGATGTTCCGCCCTTGTCCGAGACGATGACGACGCTCTTCGGCGCGACGGTCATCGTCGCCGCGCTCGCCGTGTCGGTCGGGTTTCACCCGCGAAAGGCGGCGCTGGTGCTCGGTCTCTCGGTCGCTTACGCGGCGCTCGGCGACCGACTCTCGACGTTCACCGTCACGAAGATCACGCCGCCCATCGCCTTTGCTCTCGCCGCAAGTCCGTGTGGTTCCGCCTACAGCGTGCAGGCCTGGCTCCGCCGGAGAGCGGACCCTGCGTTTCAGTCGCCAAAAAAGGTCGTCGGGGCTTCCGTGCGATTCTTCCAGACGTTTCTTTGTACGATGTACGGCGCTTCCGGCCTTGCCAAAATGCGCGGTGATTGGTTGAGCTACCCGTTGGTCTTGTGGACACACTTGCACGACAACCAACAGACTCGGTTCTCGGTGTTCATGGCGAACACGATCCCCGGGCCCGGTTGGACCCTGGCTCAAGGCGCCGTGCTGCTGTTCGAAGCGCTCGCGCCCCTCTGGTTTGCGTGGCCGCGCACGAGGACCGCAGCGCTCGTGTTCGCGCTCGGGATGCACGCGTTCATCGGCGCTTCGTTTTGGCCCGTCCGATGGTTCGCGATGCTCATGAGCTCGCTCTTGCTCGGAGCCTTTCTGCCGGCGAAATTTCTCGAACGACCTTCGCCCTGACCGATCAGAGCCGAATCTCTCGTTCGGATGTTGCGGCCCGTCAGTTTGGCTACGCACGGGTTCGACTTCCACCCGATGGGTGCGCGATGCGGGCGATTCTTGACGCCTCGTCGCCACAAATGTGGAGTCGCGCGGGCGCGAGCTGCATCAGGCGCCACGCTCATGACACGATCCTGCCGCCCGCGCTGACGTTTCATGGTGACCATCCGGGACCTCCTTCGCCGGACCGGCGATACGGTCCGCACGCTGGTGAGGACGCGCTTCGACGCTACGGCAGTCCGGAGGGCGGAGGAGGAACGGCGGCGGATCGCCGAGCAGCTCGAGCTCGCGACGAAGCTCTCTCGCGTGTACGTGTGGAGCTTCGACCTCGTCGATGGCGAGCTCGATACGGGCCGGGCGACCTTCGTAAACGTCTGGGAGTCCCTCGGCTACGACCCGCCCGAAGCAACAGTGGATTTCGCCGGGACGTTGGCGCGCGTCGTCCTCGAAGAAGACCGCGAAGCCCTGCGAGAGGCGAATCTCGCGGCGATCGAGGGCCGCACGCCGACCTTCGAGCACGAGTTCCGTATCCGCCACGGCGACGGGACTGTCCACTGGAACCGCCCGCGGGATCTCATCCTGCTCGATCTGCACATGCCGGAGATGGACGGCTTCGAAGTCGTCCGCGTCATCCGCGCCCGGGAACGTGAAAGCGGCGGACACCTGCCGATCATCGCCCTGACCGCGAGGTCGTTGGACCGCGACCGTGAACGCTCACTCGCGGCGGGCATGGACGACTTTCTCTCGAAGCCCATCGAGGTAAAGGTGCTGTGGGCCGCCATCGATCGGGCAATGACCACCTTCCCTCCTACGACGCGCACAGGCGCGCGACGCTTGGAAGCGTGACGACCGAGCGGTACTCTATCACCGGCCGCGAATGAGGTTCCGACTCCCACGACGAGAATTTTTGCTCGTCGCGCTGCTCTCGACGAGGCTCCTCGAGCGCGCTTCCAAGGCGGAGACCGCTGCGACGGCGCCACGCACCGTCCGGCTGCCGTCGAGCAAGACGCTGATCTTGCCTCTCCCCGGCGATCCGCACCTGGCGGGCGGATTTCCGACGACGATCGCGCTGCATCCCGGTGGCCGCTACGCGGCGCTGCTCGACTCCGGGTACGGCATGCAGGAGGCGCACCTCCGTCAGGGCATCGTCATCGTCGATCTGAGAGCGAATCGAATCAGGCATTTCGCCGACGCGAGGCTCGGGCTGCGAGCGCCGCAAACCTATTTCCTCGGGCTCTCGTTCGACTCGAATGGCGACCATCTGTTCGCGTCGGTCGCGTCGATCACGGACCCGCTCGGAAAACTACCGCAAGGCACCGGAGATGGTATCGCCGTCTACGCGTTCGCCGACGGCGTGGTGAAGCCGGAGCGGTTCATTCCGATCGGCCCGGCGATGGTGCCGCCGAACAAGCGCGCGGCGGACGTGTCGATGAACGCGCCGATCGGCTACGCGGTTCCCTACCCCGCTGGGCTCGCGGCGTTCGATACCCCCGCCGGCGAACGACTCTTGGTCGCCGATGATCTCGCCGACGACGTGGTGCTGCTCGACGCCGCGAGCGGCGGCGTTCTGCGCCGCTTCGACGTCACCACGGCCGACACCGTTCCCTCGTCTTTTCCGTACGCGGTCGTCGTGAGTCGGGACCGGCGGCGCGCCTGGTGCACTCTCTGGAACGCCTCGACGATCGCCGAGCTGGACCTCGAGGCAGGAACGGTGACGCGCAGGGTGCCGCTCTCCAAGCCGACGACCGCGACCGCGGCGGGCTCGCATCCGACGGCGATGGCGCTCGGTCCCGACGAGTCGACGCTCTTCGTCGCTCTCTCCAACACCGACCAGGTCGCGGTGCTCGACGCGCGTGCCGGCACCGTTCGCGGGTATCTCTCGACACTGCTACCGGGGCAGCGATTCCCTGGGTCGGTGCCGACGGCGCTCGCTGTCGACGCGACGGGCGCGCGGCTCCTCGTCGCCGATTCTTCCGCCAACGCCGTCGCGGTCTTCGATCTGTCCGCGCTCGCGACGCGTGCCCCCGAGGCGATCGCCCCGTCCGGATTCATTCCGACCGAGTGGTACCCGACCGCTCTTGCGATGCACGGCGACGACCTGCTCGTTCTGAGTGGCAAGGGCCAGAGCACGGCTCCGAACCACCGGTACGAAAATGGAAACCCACAACCGTTCGTCGCCGCGCTCCTTCACGGGTCGATCGCTCGGATCGATCTGGCGGCGGCCGAAAAGGAGCTTCCGCGTCTCACCGCGGAAGTGGTCTCGAGCAATCATTTGAACGAGCCGGTGAGCGCGCCGTTTCAGGGCCGGACCAACCCCATTCGGCACGTCCTTTACATCATCAAGGAGAACCGCACCTACGATCAGATCCTCGGCGATCTCGGGGTCGGCAACGGCGATCCATCACTGACCCTCTACGGCGGCGACGTCACGCCGAATCAGCACGCTCTCGCGCGCCAATTTGGCGTCATCGACGACTTCTACGACAGCGGGGAAGTCTCGGGAGACGGCCACGTCTGGTCGACGGCGGCGACCACGACCGATTACACCGAGAAGACGTGGCAGGTCGGCTACCGCGGCAAAGAGCACAGCTACGACTACGAAGGTGAGGTCGCCGGCGAGTTCCCGATGCTCGAGGGAATTCCGGACGTCGACGAGCCCACGACCGGTTATCTCTGGGGCAACGCTGCTCGTCATGGAATCACCTATCGAACCTATGGCGAATACATCTCGACGATCTGGTGCGACACACGAAAACTCGCGCACTACCTGTCTCGCCATGCGGAGCGGCTATCGGTGTCGTGCGCCCACCCGAGCATCGGTCCGGGCGAGCCGCTGCCGGCGTGGCTCGGTAAGCCGCCCGGCGGAAGTCCCTGGCCGTGGCAGATCCCGGTTCCGGTGCTCAGTGTGCCCACCAAGCCGGAGCTCCGCGCCCATTTCGATCCGCGGTTCGCGGGCTTTCAGATCGACTACCCGGATCAACTCCGGGCCGACGAGTTCCTCGCCGAATTCGCCGATTTCGAGAACGCGAGGAGGCGCGGCAAGGAGACGATGCCCGCCCTCCTCGTGATGCGGCTGCCGAACGATCACACCGGCGCCACGCGTCCAGGCATGGCAAGGCCGGCGGCGTCGGTCGCCGACAACGACCTCGCGCTCGGTCGCATCGTGGATGCCGTTTCCCACAGCGCGTACTGGGACGACACCGCGATTCTCGTCCTCGAAGACGACGCCCAGAACGGTGCCGATCACGTCGACGCGCACCGGAGCACCGCGTTCGTGATCAGCAAATACGCTCCGCACCAGACCGCGCCGTTCGTTGACCACACTCCCTACACGACGGTCAGCATGGTGCACACCATCGAGCTGCTCCTCGGTATGCCGCCGATGAACTTCAACGACGCAGCAGCACCTCCGCTATCGGCGCTCTTCTCCGGTCCCGGCGATCAACCGGCCTTCGTCGCCAACCAGCAGAACCGAGACAACGGCCTTCTGTATCAGGTCAACGTCGCGACAGCGCCCGGCGCGCGCGCGTCCCGGTCGATGAACTTTTCGAGACCCGACGCCGTCGACCCGCGCGAGCTGAATCGCATCCTCTGGCAGGACGCGCGAAACAAGAAACCGGCTACGAAGCAAGCTCACTGACGCGCCCCCCGCGCGCCGGCTATTGCACTGGGTCGACTTCGTCGCGCAAGGGGATCTGTTGATAACGCCCCGAATCGGACTCGTTGAGTTTGTCGGTGATTCGGTCCACGTCTCCGAGATCGACGCTTACCTTCTCGCCCGTGCGCGTGTCCTCGACGGTGCGAGTGCCGCGGATGACCTCGTCGAAGTCGTCGCTTTGGCGCATGCGAGCATTGGACGCGCGTTCGTTGTCGGCGCGCTGAGCGTCAAATTCTTTGGAGCGCTGCTGCACTTGAGCGATGGCCTCGTCGTTCTGCTGTCGGCTCGCCGCGACGTGCTGTCGCGCTTTGTTCATGATCACTTGCGCGTTCTCCTTCTCCGAGAAGGAGAGCTCCAACATCAAAGGGAGATCGTGGTCGAACGTCGCATCCGGCGCCCGTACCAAGGTCGCGAAGTAACTCCAAGTCCCCGCCGCTTCGCGGCCGGGCAGGGGCAGCATGTGAACTTGCGCGACAGCTCGGTAATGACGACGGCCCGCGGGACCCGTCTCGGTCACTCCATACTCGAGGAACGCCGCACGGTCGTTGGGATGCCACGGCTGTGCCCGCGCGACCGGCTTGAGATTGTCGATCACCGTGCTCGGGCCGCCGTTGCGCTGGTTCGCCTGGCTGATCTGAGGCATCAGCGCCGCAAAGGCTTCGAGTGGGGTGGAAAATGGAGCCTCGAACACAGGCCCTCTCGACTGCTCCATCATCCTGGCCATCTGCGAGCCCGGCGTTTGAACGGTGAGCGTCATCATGATGGCGACGCGCTGATCGGCGGGTCCCTGTAGTACCACGCCGCCCATCAGGGATTGGTTGTTGGTGTGCCACCCATCAGCGAGACCGACGCTTCCGGTTCCGTCGGGCATCGCGTAGTCGTGCAGAGGAGTGCGCGCGGGCGGGGGCAATGAGCCGCCCGTGGCTGGACCGCTCGCAGCGTCCGGGGCGGCAACATTTGCGTCAGCATGCGCGTCGCTCGCCTGAACGGGCGCGCTCGTTAGACGACGCCACTCCGAAGGCGGCGTATTGGGCTTGGCGTAGACGACGGCTACGTTCGCCCCCGTGGTGCCGAGTCGGCAAAGAACGAGACCCTTTACCTGCTGGCCGTGAACGGAAGCCACGAAGACGGCTCCGCCGGACCGATGATCCCTGACGTCCTCGTACGCCGTCCTGATGGTCGGCCGGCTCCCGAAGTATTGGGCGAGATCGTGAAGTGTCGCCAACAGGGCTGCATTCACCGACGAAGCGTTCGGCTTTTGACTGGAGAGTGCCTTCCCAAACTGGGTGGCGTTCACTACGCGATACCCATTGGGCGCTGCGGCGCCCGGACCCGACGTGCCTGCGACATCCGCCAACGCAACGTCCATCGAGCCCAACGGACCCGCGCACGCCACCGCAAGCGAGACCCAAATCCACCGCGTGTGTCTCATTGCTACTTTCTCGCCTCCGACGACCAATGTGATCGCCGTCACGCGTACCAAGGAAAAACGCGCGCGCGTATCATGGAAACCCCTCGGTCGGGTTCCACCGACCGAGCGCGAAGGCACTACGTCAGCCGACGGCGTCGCGTGACGGCGTCGAAAGTGATACACGCTGAGCGGGCACGCGGGGCCACGGTTGGTGAATCCTTTGGTTTTCGCGTGGTCGACGCGGCGAGCGAGCGGCCGGCGTCGATGCGTTCGCCGTCGCGCGCGCCGCTCCGACGCCAAAGATCTGCTTCCCCTGCTCTCGCATCGCGAGTTGCCTGCTGATCGCTTGATTGGTTACTGCACACCCGATGCGAACCTTCGCTTACGTGGCTACGGTTCTCCTCATGATCGGGTGCGCGACGTCGAACAACGACGGCCTCACCTTTCCGTTCGACGCGGGGCAGATTTATGGTTCGAGCGGTGGTGGTCCCGTCGCGGCAAGCTCCGGGGGCCAAGGCTCGATGGGAACACCCGCCGTCGGCGGCAGCGCGGCGGAAACCGGCGGCGCTCCGAGTGCGAGCGGCGGCTTCGTCGGCGGTGGCGGCTTCGTCGGCGGTGGCGGGTCGCCTGCTCCAGGCAGCGGCGGCGACGCGAGCGGCGGGCAACCCGACCTTGGGGCGACCGGTGGTCAGCCGTCGGGCGGAACACCGGCCATCGTTCCTTGTAACGCGCCGTCGAAGATCTGTCAGGGCAACTGCGTGTCACCCGTGCCGAGCTTCGGTTGCGCCAGCACCGATTGCAATCCGTGTTCGGCCCCCGATCACGGCTTCGCCATCTGCACCAGCGGCGCGTGCGACGTTGCCTGTCTGTCCGGATACTCGCTCGCGTCCGGCGCATGCGTGACGGGCTCGGGTCCTCCGCCCGCCGACGGCGGCACGTCGGGCTCGTGCAGCGACAACCAGAAGGACGGACAGGAGACCGACGTCGATTGCGGCGGGCCGGCCTGCCCGCCGTGCGGCGACGGCAAGGTCTGCGATAACAATTCGGACTGCCAGAGCGGCAGCTGTCGAACCCGCCTCCTGAGCACCACGAAGACGTGCCGATCGAGCCAGTCGAACTAGAGAAGACTTGACGAGATGCCCTCGAATCTTTGTGGTCGCCGTCGTCGCGATCGCCGGCACACTCGCTTGTGCCGCGAAGGAACCGACGTCGAGTGATGCTGGACCTGTCGGCAGTGGATTCTTCGTCACGCCCCCGCAGACGATCTGCGACGCGGCTGCCGATGCCGAGTTCGCGCTTCGAAACGAGGCCGACGCTCGACCCAGAAATTGTACCGTTTCGAAGGAAGTCTCATTTACGGCCGACGTGCAGCCGATCCTCGAATCGAAGTGCTCGGGGGAGGTCTGTCACGATTATTCGTGGGCGGCGCCCGATGGCTACTCCGCGATGGTGCGAAAACGGGCGCCAGAATGCTGCGACGGCCGATCCATCGTCTCGCCAGGCAATCCGCAGGATAGTTATCTCGTGCAAAAGCTACGGGGCGTCTCGATCTGTTCCGGAGTCGTGATGCCCGCCGCCGGAACGATCTCGGCCACGGAAATCGGCACGATCGAAGCGTGGGTTTGCGAAGGGGCTCCGAACAACTGACACGACGATGCTCGAGGGGGATGAAGATGGTGTGGTGCATGAAACGATTCGGTTCGATTCGGTCCGTGGTCGCCGTCGCGGCAGTGGCAATCGCGACGAGCGCCTGCGGAGGACACACGAATGGCAACACCGCGAGCGAGGGCAAACCAACCGGGGACGCATCCGTCGAAACGGGTGGCGCATCGGCGGGAGGCAGCGGGGGTTCGAATGCAAGCGGCGGAGTGTCGGGCGCGCCCTCGACGGGCGGCGCGCCCTCGACCGGTGGTGCGCTCTCGACGGGCGGCGCGCCGAACTGTGCGTTCGTCGACTGCACACCGATCACCTGTGGCCCAGGTGAGAAATCCGTGATCCTACCGGGCGAATGCTGTCCATCGCTCTGCACTCCGCCGATGTCCGGTGGAACGGGCGGCGCGCCGAGCGCCGGCCCCGAGATCGACGCCGGTACCTGCGTGACGACGCCGGCGCCCGCCTGCGACTCGAACGGGTTTCCGTATTGCGCGTCCAGCTGGACGGATGCCATGAGCTGGTATCCGACGTGCCCCGAACCCCAGATCGATGCGTACCTGGCGACCTGCGGCGGCGTGAACGCCATCGTCGTTCCCGGTCGGTACCTCGAACGCCGATACTTCTACGACAAGGCCAATCGCCTCGCGGGCTACGAAGGCATCTCGCAAGGGAGCGCGCACTGTGAAGCCTATCTCGGCGGCTTTCAGGCGCCGTCGCAGGGATGTGTTCCGCTTGCCGCGCCGTGCCTCGACGGGGGCTCGCCCATTCCCCCACTCGGGACCGTGGAAGGCATCGACGCAGGCGCCTTCGTCACCTGGGGCGCGGGGCCGCCCGATTGCAAAACCGGTCAAGCCGCCTACGACGCGTACCTCGCGTCGCAGCTTGCGCAGTTCAACACGTGCACTCAGGACCACGAGTGCGACGCGCATCCGGGCGTGTCGGAGCTCGGCAACCCGTGCGTGGAGCCATGCGGCCTGGTGTTTTCCCCGATCGCAATCAACAGCCAGATCGAGACGCGCCTCGACGACTTCGGCAACGTCGCCTGTGCTCTCTGCGACCCGGCCCCTTCTTCCAATTGCAGCAACGCTGGGTTCTTCGGAACATGCACCGGTGGTCATTGCGCGCTCAGTCCATGATCGGCGAAAGAGTTCATCTCCGACTTTTGCCCCGCGAGAAACGTGCAAGGTCTCTTGCGCCTCACGGATGCGGCGGGATCCACCGAGGGAAGCCGCAAGCTTCGAGCATGTCGGCACCGCCGCAGTTGGTCGGCAGTGTGGATCGCGGGGCCAGCTCAACCGTCGACTCGTTGTATTCGCAGGTGCACAGCACCGCGCCTCCGTCCGCGGGCGCACATTGGATGTTGTAGATGCGCTCAGGCGGGGGCGGCGAGAACGGCGGCCCCATCGGGCTGTCGAAGTTGCAGTCGTAAGAGGCCAGGCAGAAGGTCGGACTCCCGCCTTCGTGGGGAACCCACTGGCCGCTGAAGGCGCACTTCGTGGCCGAATCGGAGATGGGCGAACCTGCATCGCCCGCGTCGGCGCTGCACGACGCGCAGTCGGTTCGCTTCGCGTAGAATGCAACCTCGGACGTGTAGTCGTCGGTGCACTTGTGGGAATCGGCGAGCATGATGGGTCCGCCGTCGTGGCCGAATTCGTAAGCGCCGATCTGCACGGTGCCGCCTACTGGCAAAGTCGCTTGGTGGCTGCCCGACGTAACCTGGAAGTCTTCGTATCTCCACACGATGCACGAGTCGTACCACGTGCATTGCTGCGTTGAGCCCGTGAGTCCGAACCCCGACGGCGCCGTGGGCAACGCACTTCCTTGCGAGATCCAGAGCAGGAGCGCGCCGTTACGGTCGCGGACCGTCAAGGTGCCACTCGGGCCCGAGGTGGTCGAATACTCGAAGCCCTCTGCGTCGATGCTCACCGTTTCACCGACGAACACGACGGGCTCGCTCGACGGCATCGTGACCGAGACGAACACGCCGCTCGCGCCGGAATCGACGCGAAAGCTGAACCCGGGAGAGCCGAACCCCGTGCCCGTGTCGTTCGTCGACGCACTCCCCGGCGCGACCGCCGTCACGGTTCCGTTCAGCTGCACCTTGTTCGCGTCGAGCGAGCCCCAGGTGCGGAACTCGGCGGAGATGGAACCCGCTCCATGAGCTTGTACCTTCGAGCAGGTGTCGGGCGAGCCGCCTTCGCTCGGCGGCAAAACGGGGTGCGTGCCCCCTTCATGCGTGTCGACAATGCCGGGTCCGTCTGGGGATGCATCGTTGACGATCGATCGCGACGAGCCCGACTGCGCGGTGCAGCGCTTCTCGACGCACGTCTCGTTCGCTCGGCAGTCGTGGTCGGTCTGGCAGACGACCCAGTTCGTATTCGTGCCGCCGCCGCCGTTCGTCGAACACCCGCCGGCGTGAAACGCCGCGCCGCCGACGAACAGCAAAGCCAAGGTCCGAAAGAATTTGCCGATCACGTTACTTCTCCTCCGCTTCGTCCACCCCGGCGAAGCTCTCGATGTACTGCCCCAAATAAAACCAGACCCGCTCGATGTCCGCTTCGTCGACGGGGTTCGCTTCGTTGTGCGCTTCAACTTCGCGCCACAGGGCGTTCACGTCGTCGCGCACGCGAGCGAGCAGGCCGCGCACGCGTTCGCGAAGAGGGTGCGTCGCGCTGACGACGAAGCTGAGCGACGCGCCGCCGCTGGTGTCGTCTTTGCCGGAGCGCGTTTGCCCCGCGCGCACTTTGGCGGCGATGGCCGACGCGACGGTGCGAAAATGGTCGAAAACCGCCGCTTCCCAGCCCATTTCCGCGCCAACGGGAATGACTAGCGGAGCCGCGGCGAGCGTCGCGCCGTTGCCCTCGCCGACCCAGGCGAGGCGACCTTCGCGCACGAGATGTTCGACGACCCGTCGCGCGACGCTCTCGTCGACGCGGAGCGCCGCCGCGAGGCTCGCCGTCGTCGAACCGGTGTCGCCGCGAACGAGTGCCCACCCGACGGCCGTCATCGAGTCGAAGTCCTCGGCTTCGACGAGCGCGCGCCGTTCTGCCACCGTCGTCGGTCCGTACACCGCGGAGGCGCCGCGGCCCGAGACGTGGACGAGCCCGCTGCCGACCAGGTCGGTGAGCACGCCGACGACTTCACGCTCGCCGTCGTGTTCGAACCGATCGAGTAGCCTTTGTCGCGTGACGCTGCCGCGCTCCGTGACGTAGTCGTGGACGGCTTCCCACAAGGTGCGCTCGCGAAACGTCGCGCTCTCGGAGAGACGCTGGACCTTCTTCTGATACGCGCGAAGGGCGAGCCCGAACATGTCCGCGGCGACCTTGCGCCCCACGCCCTGCGCCTCGATTTCTTGCGCCAGAGAAAGGAACACCTCGTCGGCGACGTGCGCGAGCGGTGCACGAATGCCCGCAGCGGTGGAGAGCTGCGCGACGAGCACCGTCGTTTGGCGGACGATCGCGTCGATGAGGAGCCGCGTGTTCATGAGCTACATCAAGGCTAGGCGGCCCGCGCCCCTCTCGCGAGGTGATCGGAAGTGCGCCCCGACGCGGCCGCCCTGCATCGCGACGGTCGCGGAGCGAGTTCCCCCCGCGACCGCTCGAGGGGGCGCCGTTTATTCCGTCTTTTGCCTCCCCCATGCGGGGGGGCGTCGAAATTCCCATCGCGTCGATGGACTCGTCCTACTTGGGGGGACCGCGCGCGGAGCGCGAAGGGGGCAACTTACGCCGACTCGGATCGCTACGCGTGCGCGGTCACGATCCACACGGACGCGGGGAGCGCGACTCGACCTCCGGCGAGGTGAGGGGAGAGTGCGACTTCCAGCGCGGCGCGCGTTCGGCCGACGAGCTCGTCGGATGCTTCGAGCATGAGCCGCGCGATGGGGCCCGCGGCGATCGCGAACGTGACGGCTTCGTCGAGGCCGTTCGAAGAGAACTCGATCGGGGTTTCGAACGATCGCGCGTCAGCGTGGGCGAACCCGGCTGCGGCGAGCAGGTGCAGAACGCCGTCGCGAGCCGCGAACGCGAAGGGGCCGGGTTCCGTGTCCGGCGTTTCCGGGACGGTTCCGAGAAACGGCGCGACGGCCGCGAGCGGCCGCGAATACCACGGATTGTTTTCGCGGCTTTGCCAGCAGACGAAGCAAAGGCGCCCGCGAGGAGCGAGCGCGCGCCGCAGATTCGAAAACGCCGCGACGCGATCGTCGAAGAACATCACGCCGAACCGCGAGAACACCAGATCGAACGGCGCGCTGAAGGTCGCGCGTGCCGCGTCGGCCTCGAGAAACGACGCTTGAGATTGTGCTTCGAGACGCTGTCGCGCGACGGCGAGCATCGGCGCGGAGATGTCCACGCCGACGACGGTGCCGCGTGCGCCGACGCTCTCGGCGAGCGCGGCCGTGCTCGCGCCGCAGCCGCATCCGACGTCGAGGACCTGTTCACCCGTCGCGGCGTGCGCGACGCGCAAGGCTTCGTTCTGTATCGGCGTGAACGCGCGATCGAGCCGCGCCTGTTCGCGCACCCAGCGCGCGCCCGCCGAGCCATTCCAAAAATCGAACTGGGAGACGGGGGGCGAGGGTGGTTTCATGAAGGGTTCTTTCGCAGGGTGAATCGGAGGGCACCTCCCCGACGATTCGCGGAGCATCATAGGGTAATCGCGGTGGCTCCTCATCAACGGCATCGGGGTCGCCCCCATGAGCGCGGACGCGGCCAGACGCGTTGCCCCACGAGCGTCGCGCTCGCTGCGCGTCACGTCAGTCGTCGGCGGAGTCGTCGAGGGTCGCGTCGGGCTCCGTCGAGCCCTTCGACGAGGAGCCGTCGCATACCTTGCGATAGTCCCTGCCGCCGTCTTCCATTGCGAAGTTCGGACTGAACGGCGCGCTGCACGTCGAGGTGTACAAGTAGCAACCGATCGGCGGCTCCTCGTTCAAATAGAAGTAGTCGGTCACGGCGGTGCAATCTGGACGCTTCAGGCACAAGGCCATGCAATCTTCCAGATCGCGAGCCGCGTCCACATGCTCGACGTTGGGCCACCCCGCATGTTCGCAACGGATCCAATCGCCGAGGTATTCGAAGTGGCATCCGGTATCGCCTGCAACGGTCGGAGGCGCTCCGTCGCGTTCAGCGTCCTTCGGCGTGGCGACGCGTCCAGCGTCCTTCGGCACGCTGCTTTTCGGCATGCTCGGCGGACCGACGGATTTCCCGCCGTCGCTGCGGGGTCCGTTCTCGCCTTTCGCCGCGAGACCGCCCGCGCTCGTGATGATCTTTTCGGCGCACGCGACGGTGACGGCGAGACCGATCACCACGACCCCGAACCCCCGGATATCTCTCCACGTCCCCACGCACCGACTTTATCACGCGAGGCGTGTCCAGTGCGGGTGACGCCACGCTGCGAATCGGGACGGCGAGGGTAGAATCCGCCCGCGCACGTGTCGCGCGAAGTGACTCGCGACGTGCGACGACTAAAACGCCGGCTTCCGCTCGTCGCGAGCGGGATTCAGTGCGCCGTCGGCGCGAAGTGGGTGCGGGCCACGTCCATGCGGGCGCTCACGGGGAAAACGAGGCGCGAGAGGGCACGACGGACGCACGCGACGACGCGCGCATTGCCCGGAGCGGCGGTGACGGTGACGCCGATGGCGCGACCGTCCTGCACGGCGACGCAGAGCTCGAGCGCCGTGTCTGTCGGGACGTCGCACGACGCGAGGTAGGTGCCTCGATCGAGGACGGAAGCGTAAGCGTCACGGGTCACGTCCGGCGCGCCTCGACCGGTCGTCAAATCGACGTCTTGGTGCGCGTTTTCGATCGCCGCTTCGCAGCTCGTCGCGACGAGCTGCGCGGCCCGTGTCGTTGCGGCGGGGCGCTCCGGTTCGGCCGTTCGAGCGCTCGGCGAGAGGGCTCTATCGGCTAAGGCCGCGAGTCCATCGCGGTGCGGCGATTCCGCAATGGGCGACGTGTCGTCGCCGGTGGTCACGCTGGGAACCGGATCGAAATGGAGCACGGTGGGCTTCCGTGACCGAGCGCTCGCAAACGTCGGTTTCGTCCGTGCTGGCTCAAATCCGGCAACCCGCATGGACGGATCTGGCAACGGTGCGGCCGTGCGCGGCGCGCCACCAAACGGGGATGACACGGGCGCCGTTGGCTCCGAAGATGGCTCCGGCGCGAGCGCCGCGACGCTTGCCGGTGGCGGGTCCGGTGGCGGGTCGAACGCAGGCGTCGGAGCGAGGGTCGGCGGTTGTCTGTCGAGCGGGTTCGCCGAGACGTCGTGAGGCGGGTCCACCCACGAACGCGGTGCCGCGTCGAAATGCGGCGCGACGTCGCGCTCGGCGGAAAACCATTGCGCCGGGTGCCAATGTGCCTCGATTCCCCAGATCCCGAGACCGATGACTGCCCAGTACATCGCGACCGGCACGGCGAACGTCGGCAAGCGCGCGGTCTCCGCCCTCGTCGGCATCTCTCGCAAGCGAATGCGAGCGCGGAGCGCGAACCGGAGCGTCATCGTGGGCGGATGCTGCTACGGGCTCGGACCCGTGGCCAGCAGGATCGCGATGGATGACGTCGCGACACTCGCAAAGGGTTCCACGACAACGAGAGCCGGAGCAGTCGTTCAGCGGCAGACCGCGTCGAGACCTGGCTTCAGCGCAGCGAGGCGCGAGGCGTAGTTCGCATCGGGGCTCGTGACGTTCGCGGCGATGACGCCTTCCGAGATGCGCGCGTCGATCGTTGCGGCAGACGCGCCCGACCAGCTGTCGGCCATCGCGGAGAGGCCGAAGCTCGTGTCCACGTAGAGGGGCTTGCCGGTCAACCCGTGCACGTAAGCGTAGGTCGCCGTCGCGTGGTTATAGGTCGTCGAATTTTCGGACGCGTCGAAGAAGCCGCCGTTGTCGGCCACGCCGGTCGTCCACACGAGATCGTACGCGACGTTCGCGGTCTTCATGGCACCCCAATAGTCGCCCGTAACTTGGTCGGCGTTCCACGTCGATTGATTGAGCGCGACCACCGCGTTCGGCATGTTGCTCTTGATCGCGCAGGTGATGTCCGCGGCGAGCTGGGCGAGCTCGGCGTACGAGAGCGCCTGCTTCTCGGTGCTGTCGGTGTATTGGACGAAGTCTCCTTCGAGTAACCAGACCAGCGGCCGCGTCGGCCACGCCGCGTACGATCGGCGCGCGTACTCTCCATAAGCGCTGACGATCGCGGCTCGATCTTTCCTGATCAACGTCGCAGCATCCGTGGTGAGGTTCGGGCCGTTCGGAGCTTGGTTGCCGTCCGGAAGGCCGTTGGCGTGTCCCAGGTACCCGATGAAGTAGGCGTAGTACACCGGCACGAGCGACGTCTGCGCCACGCCGGCGAGCCACGTGCGGCCGTCGCAGCTCGCGAACGAGCCGTCCGCAGCGATCTCGTAGCCTACCCACTTCGAGACGAAGTCGAGGTACGAGTAGCTCGACAGCGCACCCGACGGTTCGTTCGTCCCCCACGCGAACGTGCACCCGAACGGCTGGGTGTTCGAAGGGCCGCCACAAGTTCGGGAGCTCGAGCCGCCCGATGCGCCACTCGCGCCACCCGACGCACTCGGTTCACCGCCCGAGCCACCGGTCTCGACGCCAAACCCGCCGGTCTCGACGCCAGCTCCGCCGGTCGACGGCGCGCCGCCGCTCGCGAAGGCGCCTCCCGTTCCGAATGGACTGCTCGTCACGCCGCCGGACGCGAGCGTCGTTCCCGCTCCGCCGGCCCCAGACATGCCCGACGGTCCGCCGCCGCTCGCGGACGTTCCCGAAACGCCGGAACTACCGGTCGTTCCTCCATTCGACGGCGCGCCTCCGGAAGCGAACCCGGAGGGCTCTCCGCCGGAACCGTTTGCGGCCGATCCAGAACACCCGAGCGCGAATGCTCCAGCGATGAGCGATCGCGCGGCGTAGTGAGTGCGCAGCATGCGAGAACTAGTCTCGAGAGGCGCTCCATGCGGCTCACGAAACGGAAGCGATCGTGAGATCGAGCGGAGCGAGGCTTCTTCCTCCGGGGTTTGCCGTTGCCGCACGCTGCCGGACAGATGGCTCACTTTACCTGAATCAATCTGCGGCTCCGTATTGTCGCTTCGGCGTGCGTTGACGCCGCCACGCCTCGAAGGTCTGTTGGCAATAGGGGCGCAGCACGTCGTTGGGGATTTGTCGTGGCGGCGTTAGTGGCCGGATGCAGCACCTCTCCGGCGACGACCTGGGACGGCGAGCTCGACGAGGTTCGAATCTGGAGCACCGTTCGCACGGCCGCCGAAATCGACGCGCTTCGCCTCGTGGAGGCGCGCGGAGACGAGAGCGGACTCGTCGCCGCATGGCACTTCGACGGCAACTACGACGACGCCACGAGCAACGCCGCGACCCTAACGCCGACGCCCGCCAACGTCCCGGTGTTCAGCAAGGACACGCCGTTTTAGAAGTACTTGGTCGGGTCCGAAAGCCGACCCGAGCAGGCTCCGAGCGTCGCTCCGCGAGGGAAGAGTCGGGCAGCGGCCATCGTATATTTTCGTGGGCTCATGAGTTATTCGGATGGGATGGGACGAGGGGATACCGGACCGTTCGGCATCACCGGCGCCGTGTGGGTCGCTCTCGCGGCCTCCGGATTCCTGTGGAATTGCAGCAGTTCGACGGGGACGACCACCGCCGACGGAGGGACGTCCGGCAAAGGAGGCAATGCTGCGGCGTCGGAAGCGGGCCCTTCTCACGCGGGGAGCGCCGACGCGTCGACGGATGGTTCGTCAGGGGGCGCCGGCGGGAGCACGGTGGGGCTTTCGAACGTGCCCACCGTGTCGCCGTGCACGGACAGCGGGTGGTGCTGGGTGAGTCCGCTGCCCACCGGAGAGACGCTTCGAGCCGTCCATGGCGACGCTCCCAACGACGTTTGGGCCGTCGGCGGGATCGGATTGGTCCTTCACTGGAACGGCGCTGAATGGGGCAGAGTCAAGCCGCCGACGAGCACGCTCCCGCTCGACGCGGTCTGGGTGTTCTCGCCGAACGACGTGTGGGTTGCGGGGGGGAATCGCGAGGCGAGCTCGACGGGGACGAGCGCGATTTTTCATTGGAACGGCTCGGACTGGACGTCGTACCCGTCCGACGGCGTCCTCGATGGAAACGGCTTCTGGGGGTTCGCACCGAACGATCTCTGGTTGTACGGCGCCGCGGGTAACGGGCTCATGCACTGGAATGGGAGCAGCTGGCAAAACTCCACGGCGCCACAGCCACCCGAGGCTCAGCAGGTGTCCGTTCGCTCGTTGTGGGGAGCTACCCCGAACGACTTGTGGACGTTGACTCGCGACGATCTGAGTGCGGAGCCGACGTCGTTGGTGTCGCGCTGGGACGGCTCCGCGTGGAAGGCGGTTTCGCTGCCGAATCCGAACGACTACGCATTCCGGCTGTCAGGCAGCTCGGCGACCGACGTCACCGTTCTCGCCAGGGACACCACGAGCACGGTCCTCGTGCGCTGGAACGGGAGCGCCTGGACACGCACGGCGAGCACCGTCGGCGACGCGGCGCTCGACCTCCTCGAAAGCGGCGCGTTCGGCGGCGGGAACGGCCACGTGTTCTTGTTTTCTCAGGAGTTCAATCAGGTCCCTTTCTTGCTCGAAGACGGCACTGTTTGGAACCCAGAGACCTTCTCGACACCTGACCCCGACAACATCGGCCCCTACTATTCACTCTGGTCGGCCCCGTCGGGCGAATCGTGGGCGGTGGGTCTGAACGGCGCCATCGCTCATCGCGTGAACGGTGCGTGGTCGAAAACTTCGTCGGGGCTGAACCACGTCAACTTCGTCAGCGGTTGGGGGAAGACGTCGTCGACGTATTGGCTCGGCACCCAATACGAACAGCTCTATCGCCGGTCCGACACCTCGTCGGTGCTCGACTATTCATTCCCGGAACCCGCGAACGGCGAGAACGGGGGCTACGTGTCGGTGACCGGATCTTCCGATAGCGACGTGTGGGCGGGAGAGCCCAACTACTCGAACTACCTCGCCCACTTCGACGGGACCGCATGGACGAGGACGCCGGGCCTGGGCGACGTCGGATTCGGGAACGTCGGGCTGGCTAGATCGGGTTACTACACGGACATCGACGGCAATTTTTTCACGTCGCACGACGCCAATGCTTGCGTCGATACGTGTGCGCTCGGTAGCGGGCACGTCCGCTCGGACGGAACGACCATCGACGAGCTGCCAGGATGTATCACGGCCGTTCGCGGTCAGTCGGGCGGGATCTACGCGCGCACGCCCGATGACGTATGGGCCATCATGGGAGTGCAAACCGGACCGTCCGACTACGCCACTTACGTGATGCACATCACCGGCGGGGTATGCAGCGCTCAGGTGTTGCCCTCTCCATCGACGCAGCCCGAGCCGAGCTACGACACGCTCGTCGGTCTGGGAGCGACGGACATCTGGGCGTTCGGCGGGCAGGCCGCGGCGCACTTCGACGGAACGACGTGGACTGCCACCGCGGTCGACTTCGAAGCCTGGGACGCGGTCGCCGGCAAGAGCGGCGTGTGGGCGCTCGGTTGGCCGAGATCCGGCAACATCTACCACCTGGAGCAGGGGAACTGGGTCGCCACGAATCCGTTTCAGGTCGACCTGAGCGCGCTCTGGATGAACGACGACGGCACCGTCTACGCTGCCGGCGCGAACGGCGCGATCCTCAAACACGCTGCGACGTCACCGTAAACGCCTCGCTCGCCGGTCTACGGAGACGGGCCGGCCTCAATGAACGCTATTTTGCTCGGATGTTCCACTGGGTCACGTCCAGAAATCACGATACCGGCATGGTTCGCGAGGGCGTCGCGGCAACTTTGTCCACATAGTGATACGTGTGTCGGTGCTGGAAATGTTTGAGGTGCGGGGCACCGGGCGCCAGCGGAGGTTGGACGGGCGGCACCTTCTCGCCTCGGACGAAGTCGGCAGGCTGAACGACGTACACGCTGGTCTCTGCGCCGCGGAGGACACACGTCGCCACGGAGCCGAGGAGGGCGCGCTTGAGACCCTTGCGCCCATGGGTGCCGACCACGATCAGATCGGCATCGACGTTGCGCGCGAGCTCCACGATGAGATCGCCCGGTCCGACCGGTGGCAAGCCAGAGGTCACGTAGATCGAAATGCGTTCGAGACCGAGCGAGCCTCGCTTTTGTTGGTTGTCTTGGACGAGGCGCGCCACCGCCGCGCTCACCGTCTCCGGCGTGATGTCGTCGGGCCCCGGCTCCTTGGTGTCGAGCAACGCGAGCAGCCCTTCGGGCAGGGTGATGGTGATCACGTGAATCTCGGCGGGCGCGCGGTAGCGCGCGATGTCGAGCGCTTCACCCAGCGCTCGCTCGCTCAGCTCAGAAAAATCGAAGCCGACGACGATTCGGTACGGCTCTTTGTGCGCGTGGACATCGCAGGTCATCTGATTCTCCTTCGATCGACACCGACGGCTCTCCGCGGTGACAGCGACCTCGTGTGCACTGGACATGCCATCTCGTGAGCCGGCGTAGGCAACGCGAAGATCGCGGGATTCGGCCCCGCGCGTTCACAGTTCCCCGACGCACCAACTGCGCGTGTGCGCAGACGGTGCGCGACGTCCAGCCAAGGGGGGCGTTTCTAGCGTGCCGAGCGAGCACGATGGGGATGCTCACGGATCTCGCCAGGTGCCGCATCTGTGTGGGTGGGCGCAATCGATGCGCCAATCCGCAGGAAATGCATCGCACCCGCGGCGCCGGCCGAACGATGGACGATCCTTTGGGCTGGACTACTGCGGGGATGCCTCCATGACGCGACGTACGCAATCAACGTCACCGAGAAGATTTCCGAGAAGTTCAACGCGTCCGAGGCCTACCCCGGGTGTACGCCAGGCCATTCCGATGTCTACAAGAACCCAATCGTTCTGGAAGCTACGGTCTCGAACGGATCCGTCACGATCAGCGGGCCTGGATTCGTTGGAACGTACACGGTCGTGCAAGACGCCAACACCTCTTTCACTGCCACCCTTGAATCCACCTGCAGAACCATCGCAGACAACGCTGCGAGCACCCAGTTTGGTCAAGGAAGTCTGACGGTATATTGTCAGACAGGCGTGGCAAAGTTCACCGGAAGTTGCTTATCCGACTACCCGGACACGTGCTATCCGAACTACCAGGAAACCGCCCAGGGCACCGGTACGGCGACGGTCCCAAGCGGCTAGGTTCGACGCCGCGCAAATCGGCTGAGCGTTGCGACGACGGCCACGAGTTCGGCGGGTTCGATCGGCTTGGGGACATGAATCGAGTATCCGGCGTTCAGGAGCTTCTGTCGGTCTTCGCCGCGTGCGTAGGCGGTGAGCGCCGCGGCAGGAACGTCGCCGCCGCTATCGCGCGGCAAACTTCGCACCTTGCGGATCAGGTCGTAACCATCTTCCTGCGGCATGCCGATGTCCGAAAGCAGGACAGCCGGTGGATCGTCCGTGAACACCTTCATGGCATCCGTGACGGTCGTTGCCGTCGTCACTCGACATCCGCGATCCTCGAGTACCGCCGCCACGAGGTCGCGCGCGTCGTCGTTATCGTCAACGACGAGGACGTGTAGACCGCGAATGTGATCGGCTTGCTCGAGGGATCTGACGTCCGTCAACTGACGACTCAATCGATCCGTACGGTCCTTCGGCAATAGGCTCGCCGCAGCCGGCAACGTGACCGTGAATGTAGAGCCAAGACCCTCCCCTTCGCTCTCGGACGTGATCTGTCCACCGTGAAGCTCCACGAGCTGACGACTGATGGCCAGGCCCAACCCCAAACCTCCGCGCGAGCGCGACGGCGGCCCTTCTTCTTGCCGAAACGGCTCGAACACGTTCGGTAAGAACGCCGGCGCTATGCCCTTGCCCGTGTCCCGTACGGAGATTTCGACCTGCGATTGAAGGTTTCGGAGGGTCACCTCGACGCGTCCACCCGGCGGCGTGAACTTAACGGCGTTCGCCAGCAGGTTCCATACGACTTGTTGAAGGCGAGTGGGGTCGCCCATGATCGACGGGACGTTCTCGTCGAAAATGGGCACCAGGTTCAATGCCTTGGCGATCGCCGCGGGACGAATGGACTCGAGAGCGGTATCGATGACACGGGATAGAGCAACCTGCTGTACCTCGATGCGCAACGTCCCGCTGATGACGCGTGACATGTCGAGTAGGTCGTCGATGAGCTGCGCCATCGCGACGGCGTTGCGCTCGATGGTGTTGAGGGCACTTTTTCGTCGCTGTTCGTCGGAGTCATGGTTGGTGAGCATTTTCGCCCAGCCCATGATGGCATTCAGCGGAGTTCGCAGCTCGTGGCTAACCCTGGCGAGAAACTGATCCTTCGCGCCATTGGCGACGTCGGCGGCTCGACGAGCTTCTTGTTCCGATCGGTAGAGGCCAGCGTTCTCGATCGCGTTCGCACAGCGCTGCGCGAGCTCTTGCGCGAAACGAAGATCCGCTTCCGTGTAGCTGCGCCCTGATTCCGCGAAAATGAAACTCATCGCGCCGATCACGCGCCGTCGGGACACCAAGGGCACGATCATTGCCGATCGAAGGTCGAGCTCGCGCATCACGCGTAAGTGCTCCGAATCGATGGCGCCGGCGCTCAAGAGCTCGTCGGTAATCTTCGGGTAAAGCTCCGGAAGACCGGTTCTCAGCACGTTGGACAACCCCGTCGTTGCCTCGGGCCTCGGCGGGTATTTGAGATGGAACTCTTTGGCCAGCTCGACCTTGGCGGGATCGACGTGCGCTACGACGAGCCTTCTAGGGATGGACTCAGCGGGACCCACGAGATCGAGCGCGCACCAATCCGCCAGGCGCGGAACGGCCAATCGCGCGACGCGAGCGAGTGTCTGCTCGTACTCCAGCGATTCGGTGAGCGCGCTCGAAGCGTCAGCCAAAACCCCCCGTCGCTGCTCCTCGCGTTTGCGCTCGATCACGTCGCGAAAGACGAGCACTACGCCTTCGATGGCGCCGCTTTCGCCGCGGATGGGGGCGCCGCTGTCCTCGATCGGAATCTCGTGTCCACCGCGAGTGAGCAGCACCGTGTGATTGGCGAGTCCTACGATCGCGCCCGTCTCCAAGACCCTCGCCACGGGATCCGGCACCGGCGTCCGCGTTTGCTCGTTCACGATGCGAAACGCGTCTACGAGCTTTCGCCCGCGCGCTTCCGACTCGGACCAGCCGGTGAGCTGTTCTGCGACACCGTTCATGAGCGTGATGCGGCCGCTCGCGTCGGTCGCGATGAGCGCGTCTCCGATGCTCCGGAGGGTCGTCGCCAAGGACCATCGCAGTCGGTCCGCAAGAGCGGCTGCCTCTCGCTCAGCTTCGACGCTGCGAGCTCGTGCCAACGCCTGCGCGCACTGCTGCGCGAACGTTCCGACGAATTCCCGCTCCTCGTTCGAAAACCGATGCGGCGTGTGAAACCCGACCGCGACCATTCCGATGGTACGTCCTTCGGCGACGAGAGGGACGCACCAGAACGCTCGAGCGCGTTGTCCCGCCGCTTGCACGCGAGCGACGGTCGGCAACAGGGTGTCGTACTGTTCGGCGTTTTCCACCCATACGCCGGGTGAGGCACCCGCGCCGACCGGATAGATCGGATTTCCCGACTCTCGGGAGATGCGGCGAACGTGCTCGAGGACGGTCGGATTGCATCCTCGCTCGGCGAGGAGCTCGAGGTCCCCCGTTTTTTCGTTTAGCAGCTGCAAGGTGCACGTGTCGCCGCGAGCAAACGAGCTTCCTTTCTGCGCGACGACTCGACCGACCTCGTCGATGGAGAGCGTGGCCGCCAGCGCTTCCGAGAGCTCGGCGAGCGCGCGGATCCGTTCTCGCGCCGCGAGCCCGAGACGGAGCCGCTCGTCTTCCGCTGCGCGGCGCTCGGTGAGATCGCGCGTTACTTTGGCGAACCCGACCACCTTCTCGTCGGGGTTGCGAAGCACCGTAATGACGACGTTCGCCCAAAACCGGCTGCCGTCTTTGCGCGTGCGCCACCCTTCGTCTTCGAATCGCCCGTCTGCGACGGCGCGCTCGAGCTCCAGCTCGCACTTGCCGGCGCGCACGTCTTCTTCGGGATAGAACCGGGAGAAGTGTTGGCCGACAATCTCCTCCGCGCGGTAGCCCTTGATTCGCTCCGCGCCGATGTTCCATGTGGCAACGATGCCACGCGGATCCAGCATGAAAATCGCGTAGTCCTTGACGCTATCGACGAGCAGCCGAAACCGCTCGTCGTTTCTGAGGGACGCATCGCTGGGGTCGTCATCGGACTTCTCCCGAAAACCATGCACGCGGAAGTTATAGTTGAACGCGCGCTCGCGCGTAACACGCGGCCAAGGCGCAGAATCGCCACACTGGTAGCATCTTCGCCACGCACACGATCATGACGCAGTTCGCCGTCGACGCGTTCGGGTTGCCGCTCGAGCCGGTGCGCTTCGAGCTCGGAGACACGGCGTTGCCCGAAGCGCGTTGACTGACGGGTCGCTACGACCGGAGGTCGTCGAGGGACACCGGGGGGAGGTACTCCCCCATCCGTCGTCGTTTCCACCACGCGCCGGTCGATTTGCGCTCCGCGGGCGTCGTGAATTCGTAGCGATAGAGCGTCGCGCGGATGCGCGCCGGCGCCGTGGTGGGAAAGGGATTCGATCGGAGCAGCTTCAGGACCGGACCATCCTGCTCGAGGAGCTTTTCGACGAAGCGGATGAACCAGCGCTCGGGCACGTGTCGGAGCCACGGCTGGTCGTCCACTATGGTCACCGAGAGCGGGAGAAACCACATGAGCCAGTCGAGTCGCAGGTGGTAGGGCGCCATTTGCGGCGGGCGCCGCATCGGGTCGCCCGGTTTGGCCTTGAACTCGTATTCGCGCCACTCCCCGTCCGCGTCCGTTGCCGCGGTGCCTTCGACGATCACCTCGAACCGCTCGCGAGTGACGCTACCGAAGGCCCCATAAGCGTTCACCAAGTGGAGGGGGTTGTAGCTGTGGTTCATGAGCTGGTGCTTCGAGAAGAAGTTCAGCGTCGGCCGGATGCTCAGGATCCCCGTTACCGCCGCGAGCACGCCGTAGCCCGCGACGTTGGCCGGATGCGCCAGAGCCGGCTCCGGGACGAAGGGGAACAGCGGTCTCAGCACCGAGTCGTCGAGCGCCGTGACCCCGAGCACGATGGTGAGCCAGTTCAACCAGGCATAGTTGCCGCTCGCGATGAGCATCAGCTGATGCCAAATGGCGAGTCCGGCGCAGATCGCCGCGACGGGACGCGGCGCGAACAATCCGAACGGGACGACCACCTGAACGAAGTGGCTGAACACGACGCCGCCACGGAGCAAGAGTCGCGGCAAACGGTGCGCGCGAAAGCTCAGCGGGTTGGGCAACGGTTGCGTCTCGTAGTGAAAAAAGAGGCACGTGAGATCGCGCCAACAGGCATCGTGGCGTAGCTTGATGAGCCCGGCTCCGAGCTCGACGCGAAACAGTATCCAGCGCAGCAGAAACACCACCACGAGCGGGGCCGGCTGCCGCGCAGGACCGAGAAATGCGGCGAAGAAGCCCGCCTCTACCAACATCGACTCCCAGCCGAAGCCGTAAAAGATCTGTCCCACGTTGACGATCGACAGGTAGAGCGCCCAGAGCACGAGTCCCATCGCGATCGAGAGCGCCGGCGGCGCCGCGTCGGTGACCCCGGTCAATGCGGCGAGCGACAACAGCACGCCGATCCACGCCGTCGCCCGGAAGAAGCGGTCGGAATAGTGGAGATGAAAGATGCTCGGCGCCGTGCGAAATGGGACGACGGCGACGAAGCGCGGCACCGGAAGCAGGCCGCGCTCGCCCAGCAACGCGGGGAATTGAGCGAGCGCGGTGGCGAACGCGACGATGTAGATCGCCGCGAGCCCTCGTTGAAACAGCCACCGCGAGACCACGAACTCGCCGGCGTATGCGTGCCAGGTCATGCTCCCGATCCACCCACGCCGCGCCGCGTGCGTCGTTCGGACCGCCGCAACCACACCCACCAGAGCGCCGCTCCGACCACGAACCCAGTCGCCGACGCCGTCACGAACAGACCTTCGATGTTCCAGCGTGCGCCGTCTACACCGAGCAAGGCGGCCTTCTCGGAGAGGCTTTGAGAGGTCACGGGAAGTGCCAGCTGCATGCGCCAACCCCATCGTTCCATGCCGCGGGCACTTCCCCCTCGCCGCCCGCAGCGGCGGCGCTAGCGCCGAACGGCGACTCGTCGCTTGGGCGCCGGCGCGAGGACGGCGTTTGGGGGAAGACGGCGCCGCGGAGCGGCGACGGATGGGGGCATCTTTCACCCGGAGAAATGATCCGCTCGGCCGCGCTGGGCCCGCGCCTTGACCCACGGACACGCCCGAGATAGTTCCGGAATTGGGTGGGGTGATGCACGAGCACAAGGCCGACGACGAGCTCCAGTGCGAAGCCGAAGAGCGCGTCGGCCGCGTGCTGCGAGACAAGTGGAGCCTCGATCACCTGCTCGGGGTCGGTGGCATGGGCGCGGTGTACGCCGCCACTCACCGGAACGGCAGCCGCGGTGCGGTGAAGGTCCTGCATGCGGCGCTCACGCTGAGCGCCGACATGCGTACGCGCTTCATGCGCGAGGGCTACGCCGCGAACCTGGTGAACCACCCGGGGGTCGTCCAGGTCATCGACGACGACGAAGATCAGGGCGTCGTGTTCCTGGTGATGGAGCTCCTCGAAGGAGAGACCCTCGCGGAGCGCTGGTTGCGCAACGGCTGCCGCCTCCCCGCTACCGAGGTGCTGTCGATGGCCGATCAGGTCCTGGATGTCCTCGCCGCTGCGCACGACAAGGGCATCGTTCACCGAGATCTGAAGCCGGAGAATCTATTTCTGACGAAGGAAGGGCGCGTCAAGGTCCTCGACTTCGGCATCGCACGGCTGCGGCACTCATCCACCAGCCCTCGCTCCCGCGCCGGCGGAACCTTTGGAACGCCGGCGTTCATGCCGCCCGAGCAAGCGCTCGGGCACGCGGAGCTGGTCGATCCGAAGAGCGACCTCTGGGCCCTGGGCGCGACGCTCTTCACGTTGATCTCGGGTCGCTTCGTTCACGAAGGGACGACGGTCAACGAGCAGCTTCTTTCGGCCATGACGCAGCCGGCGCCTCCCCTCGAAATGGTTGCGCCGTGCGTTTCTCCCGAGGTTGCGGAGCTGGTAGACCGCGCCCTTTCCCGCGAGAAGAGCGACCGCTTCGAGGATGCCTTCTCGATGCAGCAAGCCGTGCGCGAAGCATACGACGTGCTTCCCGAAATCCGCGACGATTGGCCCACCGTCATCGTGAGCCATGTCGCTCTGCCGGTGCAGGGTCCGACGCGACGACCGGACCGCGTTCGCCCGCCCCTCGAGGCCATCGTGCGGTCCATCCGCTCGGCGCTATCGACGGATGCGATCCCCGGGCGCGTGAAACACCGCGCGGTCCTGGCAAGCGTGAGCGCCGGTTTCGTCGTGGTGGCTGGCTTCTTTGCGTTCCACGATAGCTCGCGCCCGCCGCCGTCACCGGCGCTCGCCGCCGTTCTGCCGCCGGTGCCGCATGCAGCGCCCGCGCGACTCGTGAGGACGGCTTCGAGCTCCCGGGCGTCTTCGGAAGCGACGCCGAAAGCGTTGTCGGTCGACGACTTGCCTCGCGAGATGGATGACGAGTCATCTTCCAGAGCGCGTTCACTCGCGGGTGCTCCGCCGGTGCTCGCCGCGGCGATGGCTCAGGTCGCGGGCGGAGTCACGACGGCAGCGCCGGTGCAACCCAAGGAGGTGCATCTCGAGGAAACCGAGGTCGCGGGCGGGGGCACGACGGCAGCGCCGGTGCAACCCAACGAGGTGCATCTCGAAGAAGCCGTCCCGAGCCCTTATGACGATCCCAATCCGTACGACGATCCCCACGCCGCCCCAGGTCGTCGCGCGCCGAGCGCACCCCGTAAGCCGCGCGACCCGTGAGCATGCTCGGATCCGGCGATCGCGCACGGAGAAAGCGACGATGAGCGCCCCCCTACGGCTGCTTGTCGAACTGCGTGACGCCGTTCGGCAACACGAACCACGTCTGCTTGCTGCGCGTCCAGGCGTGTGCGACGGGCTCGAGCGCCGACGTGTCGTCGAGCGTCCCGGCGCGAACGTTGACGGCCAGGCCGTTCATGCGCTCGGGTTCGTGGTAGACGCGCGTTCCACAGGTCGGGCAGAACGCGCAGTTCACGTACTTGCCGCTGTCGGCGGTGCGACGGTAGATCGTGACGTCTCCCGTCAGCTTGAAGTCCGTGGTGCGCACGGTGAGGCTCATGCCGAAGGCGCTGCCGGATTGGCGCTGACACTCCTTGCAGTGACAAGCGACGAGCGAAATCGGGTCCCCCTCGATTCGGTATCGCACCGCGCCGCACTGACAACCGCCGTTCAACGTGGATCCCATGGTTCAGCTCCTTTTTCGTAAATCGAAGATGCCAACGAGCTCAGGTGGCGAGCTCGAACCGTAGCGCGAATACGATAGCGTTCTTCAGCGGCGGGTCCGTCCCGGGCGACACCACGTACTGGAGGTCGGGTTGGAGCGCGAGGTGTTCACCCATCTGGAGCAGGTACGTCCCCTCGATGGCGACCTCCGCGCGCGTCGCAGGGTCGCCGGTCCGTCGCGCGTCGTCGAGGTAGTGCGCGCCATTGCGCGCGAGCGCCACCGCGAGGCCGAGCTCGTCGCTCGCGAGCGCGGGGATGAACCCGGAGACGGTCACGCCCGCGCCGCCGTAAAATCCGAAGCGGTCCACTCGGAAGTCCCCGAGCCCGAGCTGGACGAAGCCGTGGAACGGTCGACGTGGCTGGGCCGCGCCGCCGTTCAAGAGCGCGTCCAGCAGGAGGTACGCGCCCGTGCTGCCGAGATGGGATACGGGGTCTCGATTCGGCAACCGCTCGCTCGTATCGTCGAAGCGCGCCGTGTAACACCAGCCGCCGATCGCGACTTTGCTCTCGTACGGGGGAAGGCCCGAGTTTCGTCCGATCCGGAGCCGCTGCCCTTGCGGACGGCTCGCGCGCGCCGGACGAGAGAGGAAGGCGCTCTCGCCGACGAACAGCAGACCATCTCCCGGCGCGAAGACGCGGTCTCCGACGCCAGGGCGGTACACCGGCGCTCCATCGAGCATGGCGGCGCGAACGACCACTCCACGGGCGGGCTTCACGCCGAGGCGCACGCCGACGGATGGATCGGGGAACATCGACGGTCCGCCGTGCCCGCTCTGGGAGAACTCGGGCCCGGCACCGAAGGAGCTGTTGAGGAACAGCCCGGCCGACTGCAGGCGATAGAACTCGGTGTTCAGATCGTATCGCCCCGCAAGCACGGAGACGCGATTGTCGAACAGGTTCTGCTGGATCCAGGCTTCGTAGAGCTCTGCCCCTGTCGGCGCCGCGAGGTTGCTCACGCCTTGCGCGTCGCCCACGAACCCGCTCGGCGCGCCGCCATGCGAGTGAAGCCCGCTCGCAAAAACCGTCATGCCTTCCCACCCGAGCAGCCGCGAGCCGTCAATCGTCAGCCCCAGCCGCAGCGCGCCAACGTAGACGCCCCCGGTGCGGACACCTCCCCTCGCGTTTGCAAGGGCTTCTCCGTCGTACACGGCGGTGAGATCGAAGCCGTGGGTGACGGCGGCGCGCCGTACCGATTGCCACGCGGCGGCGACGCCGCCCTGGTCGTCCGCGGGGGGATCGGCCGCCTGCGCCGCTGTCGCCTCGAGCGCGACAGCGAGCGCACCGATGACCGGGCGCGAGCACCAGCGTCGAGCCTCGAACGCCCGCCGCTCGGGGGCGCCGATCACTGTATCGTGAGCGACATTTGGGTGAAGTTCGCCTGGTCCGGTGGAGTGAGCATGACGGGCCCCGCACCAATCGAGAAGTTCACGGTCGCGATGTGAGGAGGCGGAGCGAAGAAGCCCGCGTCGTTCTCGGCGAAGGTCACCGAAATCGTATATGGACCGGCCGGCAGCGGATTGTTCGACATGTCGGTGCAATCCCAGTGGACGCTGAGGGGACCGTCAGTCCGTCGCGTCGCGCCCGTGACCGCATCGACGGTATTGCCTTTCGAAGCGGTCTCCCACGCCGTCGCGTTGACGATGCGAAGCGCCGAACCCCATTCGTCGAGCGTCCGGACGAAACTTCCTGCACCCGTCGAAATCCAAATGGCGCCGACGTTGTAAGGCGCGAACCCGCTGCCCGCCGTGACCGTGGTGACGTCGAAGGTGAAGCTGCACTTCCCGCTCACCGTCGTCGTGCCGCCGGTGCCGCTTCCGCCGCTCGACGTGATTCCCCCGGTCGCCGTAGTGACCCCACCGGTGTTGCTCACGCCTCCCGTTTCGACGCCACCGGTGTTGCTCTGGCCACTGCTGTTGCCAGAACCGCCGCTTTCGGTTCCGCCCGTGCCGCCGAGGCCGCCTCCGCTCGGTAGTCCTCCGGTTTCGGAGGAACCGCCGGTCGCCACTCCCGCGGAGCCGCCGGACGCCGACGCACTCGATGGGATCGCCTGCGGACCCAAGTAGTTGTAGCCCCCGGTACCGGAGGGCGATTGTGGCGGGCTGAAGTGGTAATTCGCTCCGCCGAGATCGTGGGTCGTCGTCCACAAGTCAGTGTCGCCACCGCCAGCGCTGCACCCCGCGATGGCCACCCAAATTGCACTCGAAATCAGACGCGTCTTGTCACGCATGTCGCTCACACCCCGCAATGACTGCCCCGCCCGCATCGTGACTCATCGTCGTACTCGGGGCAACACGATGCTTTGGCAGAACACAATGCGAAGCCTCGTCGTGTAGAACGATTGTTCGCCTGATCCGCGTTCGAGCGGTTACCACGCGCGTTGCACTGGAACGCGCCCCGCCCCTCACCACCTCTGCGCCGGCGCGGGACTCTTGGGCGCCCCGCGTCGCTTCGTCGGTGACGGTAAGTTCGCAGCGATAGGAGTCGTCGTGATTCGACGATCAGGTTTCCCGTCGTCGTTCGCGCTGAACGGCCTTTCCCTTCCGGATGATTCGCGACGCGAACATCGTGGTGAGCGACGGAAAAAGGTTCGAGAGCTTCGCGCCGAGGGCTCGACCGGAACCGGGAACCTCGAGCACGAGTTCGAGCGGCCTGTCTCGCATCGCGCGGAAGACCGCTGACTCGACCTCCGCGAGCGTCAGCCCCCGACCCGCGCCGAACGTCATCGCGGCTTCCGGGTACGCCTCCTGCAACGTGAGCATGGGCGTTTCGACGGCGTCCGGGCACAGCACGGTGACGTGCACGCCGTGGGGGCGGAGCTCGTGGGCGATCGCGAGAGAAAAGCCGCGCACGGCATGTTTCGACGCGCAATAAGCGGAAAGGCCCGGCACGTGAGATAGGCCCGCGATGCTCGCGACGTTCAAGACGTGTCCCGACCCCCGCGCGATCATGAGCGGCGTCACGGCGCGCGTCGCGAACATCACGCCTTTCGCGTTGACGTCGAGATGAAGCGCGAAGGCCTCCGGAGACATCTCGTGCACGTTGCCCGGTCGAAGGTATCCCGCGATGTTGAACAGATAATCGACGTGACCGAAGCGCTGGACCGTGCCGTCCGCGGTCTCCTGCCAACCCGCGGCGTCGCGGACGTCGAGCGGGCGTTGCCAGACGGCCGAGTCGCGCTCGAAGCCGCCCAGCGCCGCGGTGCGCTCGAGCCCCGCTTCGTCGATGTCGACGAGGACGAGCCGGTGACCCGCGCGGTGAAGCGCCTGGGCCATGTGCCGTCCGATGCCGCTCGCGGCGCCGCTCACGATGCTGACCGGGCGATCCGTCACTCTGCCGCCCGTGACGCCCCGGCCGTCGTCGCAGGAGCAACCACCGCGCCGCTCGTCATCTCGAAGAAGCTGTGGGTCGGCTTGATGTGTGGGGCGATGACACTCGCCGTCACTTCGCTCGAGGGGAACATCTGAAAGAACTCGGGCTTGCCCGGAACGCGATCCACCATGCTGCGCTCGAGGAGCATCGACGTGTATTGCTCGGCGGCGAGCTCGGGAGTGTTTGCGTTGAGGATCACTTCGAGGTCGAGCTGCTTCGCCGCGCGTTTGACGCCTGGAATGCGCGAATGATGAGGGGCCCAGTTGTCCGACGCCGTTCCGTTCTCCGAGCTGCCGAAGACGCCGCCGTCGCCGTGCACGAACAAGGTTTGATTTCCCGTCGTGTGCCCCGGCGTCCGGAGCAAGACGAGTCCCTCGCCGAGCGAGAGGTCCGAGTGGGTCAACACGACGCGGCTTTCGGGGACGCCGCGCTTGCCGTCGGGAACGAACCACGCGCGCTGGATCATCGGCAGGTCGTCCCACTCATTCCACTCGACGCGCGGCGCGAGGAGCAACGCGTTCGGAAACCGAGCGGTGAAGCCGTCTCCGCCGAGGAGCGGTCGGACGTCCTGGGTGTGAAAATGGTCGAACGCGATGACGTCGATGTCGGCGCACGAGAGCCCGAACGCGGCGAGCTGCTCCGCGCAACGGTTCGGTTTCGGGACGAACGACTGCTTCAAAAACCGCGGCGTCTTCGCGATGAGCCGCGCGTAAAACGGCGCGGCCTGGTTCGTCGGGCCGTCGGTCGGGTTGAAGAGCACGTTCTTGATGCCGTCGTCCGTCCGCACCTGCACGAGCAGGCTCCGGTTCTGAATGACGAGCATCGCGCCCGGCGCGAGCGTCGGAACCGTGCCGTTGAAGGCGAACCTCACCGGGTACGGCGCTGCGCTGGTCGGCAAGGTGCGCACCGAGACCACGCGAGGGCGTGAACGGAGGGCGTCTCCGAGCGTCCGGCCTGCGCGTTCGACGGTGCGTTGTCGGGTGCCGGTACCAGTCGTGCGCCACGCCGCGTCGAGGTTGCTCAAGGTTCGCACCCACGGAAGCCGCGGGTCGACGGGATCACCGAGTTCGAAGGTCATGGTGCCTCGTTGACGAGCGCTGGAGTCTACGGCCTTTTTTGCCGTCGGAGCGCATTGTTTTCGCGACGGCATCAGAGGTCACGCCAGAGTGGCGGTGCACGTCGGGAGACGCGCTCGGTCGACGCGCGGAACGATGTATTCTTCGGCAGGTCGTCATGGGTGTTCCCTGTTACTCGGCGCGCTTCATCCAGCCCTTCGCGGAAGTGCTGTCGCGCCACGAGAGCTTCGACCCGAGCGGCGTCGCGGCGCTCCGGGCCATCGATCCTGCGGAACGAATCCCCATCGCCACGGCTCACGAGATGGTGCTCGATCAGATCGACCAGACCGGCGATCAGGATCTCGGCATCAAAGCGGCGCGGTTGGCCGGCCTCGGTCGAGGCGGGGTGCTCGATTACGCGATGAACTCAGCGGCGAGCGTTCGAAAAATGATCGAGACCGGCGCTCGGTATACGCGTCTCTTCAGCGATTCACTGCGAGTGCAGCTCGAAATTCGGGGCAGCCGCGCGTTCGTCCGCCTCGGGTCGACCGTCCCTGCTCCACGCGCGGTTCCCGATTTCGCGATGGCTTATTGGTACGCGAACCACACCAAGACGCCGCTCGGCGACGCTCCGAAAATCGAGTGCTGGTTCGAGCATCCCACTCCGGCGAAAACGCACGAGTATGATCGCGCGTTCGGCAACGCGACGTTGAACTTCGGCGCGCCGTTCTACGGTTTCGCCTTCGATCGGGAGTACCTGGACGCTCCCCTTCCGACGTCGGATCCGACGCTCCACGTCTTGTTTCGCGATCACGTCGCGAAATTGGAAAGCCTCCTCACCGACCCGATCACTTTGAGCCATCGCGTTCGCGAGCTCGCGACGAACGAGCTGCTGAACGGCACTCCCACTCTGACCGGCGTCGCGCGCGAGCTCCACATGACGCCTCGGATGCTCACCGATCGGCTTCAGCGCGAAGGGACCACGTTCAGCGGCTTGCTCGATCAGGTGAAACGAGACCTAGCGATCGGCTATCTCCGGCATCCGGAGCTGACGCACACCGAGATCGCGTTTCGTCTCGGGTTCGCCCACGTCGAGGCGTTCTATCGCGCGTTCAAACGCTGGACCGGAGAAACACCGTTCGCCTATCGGCGAGCACGGCCGAGCAGCGCGCCGCGCGCGCGTCTCTATTGAACCTTACAACCCGTTGAAGAAACGCCATGCGAGCGAGGGCGTGTTCAGGTGCGTCGAGTTCTCGTAAATGATGTGCCCGTCGATCGCGGCATTGGCGGCGCCGTGGAGAGTGCCGGCCGCCACCTGGCAAAAGACGACCTTCGTCCCGCCGTCGCACTGATCCCAGAGCTGACAGGTCGTCGGCATCACCGCTGGGGTGATCGTGTTGCAGGGAACCAGCGTGGTGGCGTTGTCGTCGGGGTCCTTCAAACAAATCGGATCGGTCGTCGTGGAGTCGATGGTCTTCCACGGGATCGGACCCTCTTTGCAGTTGTCCGTCTTGGCCATGTTCGTCACGGTCGACTGGCTGTCGGAGAACGCGAAGTCGGGCATGTCGTCGAACTGGATGTCCGATTGCGGCACCGACAGCGTGTTGCACTGGGCGCCGCCCATGACCCCGCCCGAATTCGGCGAAATACCGGCGAAAACGCCGGGATTCGCGCATGCGGTCCAATAGCTCAGCTCGGCGCCGTTCGAGATACCCGTGAAGTAGATCCGCTTCGGATCGATCGTCGCGACCTTCTTCACCGCGTCGATGATTTGCATCATGACCGGAGGATCGGTCGTCGGATCCCAGGTGTTGCCCGACGTTGCGGAAGAGGGCGTCACGAGGATGAATCCGCCGTCGGGCGCTTCGGCTTCGAGACGCCAGCCCGATCCCGGTCCGTTCCAGCACGTCCCCGCGCCGATGCAGAACGGCGGCATCCCGAGGAGCTGCGATTGCGCGGTTTGCGTCGCGCCGTGCGCGTCGATGACGAGCGCCGCGGGCTTGCACACGTTGAAGTTCTTCGGCGCGTACAAATAGTACTGCCGCGTGCCGACCATGCACGACTTGTCGTCACCCGGAGCGAGCGGCGCGGAACAATCCATGCTCGGCGTGATCTGCTTCGTGCACGCGGTGCCCGCGTCGTTGCCGGTGGTGCTCGTTTGCCCTCCCGCACTCGTCGTGCCGCCGCCGCTGCCGCTGCTTCCGCCTTCGCTCGGGTTGCCCCCTAGGCCTTCTTGGCCTCCAGCGGCGGGGAAACCGCCCGAACCCAGACTTCCCGCCGCTCCACCCCCCGAGCTTCCGGCGAACGATCCGCCGGTGCCGGTCGAGCCGGAGCTTCCCCCGCTCGTGTTGAACGGCGAACCCCCGGTTCCGAGCTCCCCGCCCGCGCCGGAGCCGCCCCCGTTGTCCGAGCTGTGGGTGTTCGAACCGCAGCCGCCAGAAAAGAACAGCGTGAGGAGACCGCATGCCGCAAGGGCCGTGCGATCCAGCGAGAAAAATTCACGATTTCGGCGGTGCATGGCAGCGTAACCCTCCATCGGTCGACGTGACTCTAGACGTCGCGGTGCTTCGAGCGGCTACCCCCGGGCGCGGGAAAAACTAGCTCACGGGGACCGATCGCCTCGTGCTCGCCACGGAACGAAACGCTAGCGATCCGAACGAGGTCCGAACGGACGTAGATTGTCGTGCTCCCCAAGCCGATGCTCGTATTCGACAACACCTATGCGCGTCTGCCGGACCGGTTCTTCGAACGCGTTCAGCCGACGAAGGTTGCCGAACCGCGTCTCGTGAAGCTGAACCGGCCGTTGGCGGAGCTTCTCGGCGCGGACGTGACGTTGCTCGAGTCGCCGGAAGGCGCGCAGATCCTCGCGGGCAACGTCGTCCCGGCCGGCGCGGAGCCGATCGCGCTGGCGTACGCCGGTCACCAGTTCGGTCATTTCGTGCCGCAGCTCGGCGATGGCCGCGCGATCCTCCTCGGCGAGGTCGTCGGCAAGGACGGTCGACGGCGTGACGTCCAGTTGAAGGGCGCGGGACGCACGCGCTTCTCGCGCGGAGGCGACGGCCGCGCCGCGCTCGGCCCCGTGCTCCGCGAATACGTCGTGAGCGAAGCGATGGCCGCCCTCGGCATTCCGACCACGCGCACGCTCGCGGCGGTCACGACGGGCGAGGGCGTCCGGCGTGACGACGTGCTCCCCGGCGCCATCCTCACGCGGGTCGCCGCGAGCCACGTCCGCGTCGGGACGTTCCAGTACTTCGCGGGAAAAGGCGATCAGGAAGCGCTCCGGATCCTCACGGCGTACGTCCTCGCGCGGCACTACCCGGACTCCTCCGGTACCGGGAACGACGCGCTCGCGCTCCTCGAGCGCGTCATCGACGCCCACGCGACCTTGGTCGCGCGCTGGCTCGGCGTCGGCTTCGTGCACGGCGTGATGAACACCGACAACACCGCGATCTCGGGCGAGACCCTCGACTACGGTCCGTGCGCGTTCATCGACGACTACGACCCCGACAAGACGTTCAGCTCGATCGACCACGGGGGCCGCTACGCGTTCGCGAACCAGCCGCGCATCGCGCTCTGGAACGTGACCCGGCTCGCCGAGTCGCTCCTCGGGCTCGTCTCGGAGGACGAGGACCTCGCCGCGCGTCTCGTCACCGAGCGATTGGAACGCTTCGAGTCGCAGTTCGAGTCGGCGTATCTGGACGTGATGCGCGCGAAGCTCGGCCTCGTTCGTGCGGACGACGGCGATCGCGTGCTCATTGCGGACTTACTCGCCGAGCTCGCGGCGCACCACGTGGACTATTCCGTTTTCTTTCGACGCCTCGCCGCCGTCGCCGCGGATCCTTTGGCCGACGCGGCGGTCTCGTCGCTGTTCGAATCCGAGCCGAACGCGTTCCGCGCCTGGTCCGAATCGTGGCGCCGCCGGCTCTCGAACGAAGCGGCTACCCCCGACGCACGCGTCCAGGCCATGCGCCGTGCGAATCCCGCGTTCGTCCCACGCAACCACCGCGTGGAACAAGCCATCGTCGCCGCGGTCCGAGGTGACTTCGAACCCTTCGAGACACTCGTGAGAGTGCTCGGCAGGCCGTACGACGATCAGCACGACGTCGCCTACCTGGCCGAGCCGCCGGCGCCGGAAGAGCGCGTCACCGCGACGTTTTGCGGAACGTGAAGCGATCGACTGCTTCGCTCGGGTCTAGGGGCACGCGAGATCGCCGCTGAAGTCCGCGGTGTCGGCCCATCCCGTATTCGTCAGGCGGCTTTCCGTGGCGACGAGCGGGCACGTCGACAGGAGCGGGGCGTCGGTGATCAAGAACGCGCCCCCGAGCTGAAGCAACGCCGGGGTCGGCATCGCGTCGAGGACGGGATTGTCCGAGACCTTGATCTGGCCCCCGACGGTGTCGATCGTCTGGAACAGTTCCAGGTCGGCGAGCGGAGGGTTCGAATAGACGAGGACGTCGCCGACGACGCGGCGAAGGGACGGAAAAGGGCCGATGCGCGTCATCGCGTTGACGAACCCTTGCGCGCCGTCCCCGATGTCGATTCGCCCGCCGATGCACGCGAGACTCGGAAGCCCCGCGAGCGTGACCAGATCGGTGGCGTCGTACACGGCCCAATAGCCGCCGATGGTGGTGAGTTTGCGGAGGCCGCTCACGGCCTGAAGCCCTTCGGGTCGAAACCAGTCCACGTTTCCGCCGATGGCGACGAGCGAGTTCATGCCCGAGAGATCGGTCGCGCTTCCCGTCAACCACAGAAAGAAATCTCCGCCGATCGCTTGCAGAGCTTCGAGTCCGGCGAGACTCGTCAACGCGTTGCTGCCGGAGATATTCAGCTCGCCGCCGATGGCTCGGAGGTGCGTGAGCGCGTCGATGCGCGTGAGCGCGTTGTTGGCGTCGGAGACGTTTTCGTAGGCGCTGATCTGGAGGCTGCCGTCGACCTCGGTGAGCGACTCGAGCCCGTGCAGCGTCTGGAGGCCCGGACTGCGCCAGATCACGACGTCGCCGGTGACGTGCTCGAGGCAATGGAGCAAGGAGAGGTCCTGGTTCGTGTATCCCTCGACGTCGATCGTGCCGCTGATGGTCGTGCATCCGGCGAACCCGGAAATGTCCCGCGACTGCGTCCCATCGATGGTGGTCTTGTCGATGCCGGTGCACGTGCGCGGCGCGCATCCACTGATCGCGCCGTTCCCTGCGCCCGGCACGTGAAGGAGTGCGACGGGGAAGGGATCGCAGGCGAGCTGGCCGGGCGGCGTCGTGCCCCCATCGAGACCGAGGACAGCACCGGGGCCACTATCGAGGTTTGCTCCGGCGCTTCCGGACGCCCCGGCGTCAGCCCGTCCGCTGCTCCCGCCGGCGCCCCCGGTGTCGATTACCGTGCCCGACCCGCCTTCCGGCAAGGAGCTCGAACCACCGGAACCGGCGGAGCCGCCCGAGCCCCCGCGCGAAGTGGAACAAAACTCGCCGGAACAACCTGGGAACGCGCCAGGTGAGGAGGCGTCGGTTTGTCCGAAATACCGAGCGCCTCCTTCGCCCTCGCCCCTCTGGTCATTCGCGACGTGCGACGCGCAACCGATCGTCCAAACGGCGAGCGAGCCCGCGAGCGACCCTCTCCCGAACCTCGCCCGTGCAGTCATTTTCTGTCGATCCACCGAGAGCGGTTCCCCTTGAGTTGACCGTCCGCTGGTTTTTGCCCCCGAAAAGTGAGGGGCAAAAAACCGCTCCATTTCTGCCGGACTCTGGTCACCGCAGTGATCCTTCTCGATCAGCTCAACGGGGTTGAGCTTTAGCCCAGAAACGAGGCTCCGCGAGACGCTACGCTTGGGTCGGCCCGCCGCGCGGGACCGGAGAGCCTCGACCGGAGGACATTTGCGGTCTCGTGGGGCGCGACGACGCGGCAGATGAGTCGCGGGTCGTTCCGAACGCGCTCCGTAGAGCGTGACCACGGTTTGGCCTGGGTGCTCATCGCCTGTCCGGTCCAGGCCGAGGGCGCCCAACTTGGCTAAAAAAGCTGCGATTTCTCGGCTGGTACGTCGCTTGCTCCGCATCGCGTCATTACGCCGAGGGCCTGAAATGACGATGAGTAACGCAGAAACCAATCCGACGCATTCGATCAAAGGCGCTCGCCCGCTAACGAACGAGTCGTCGATCGTCGACGCGTTGAACGACGTGTTCGGCAAGCAAAGCCAGACGCGCGCGCGCGCGCACGCGAAGGGCATCGTGGTCGCCGGGACGTTCACGCCGAGCGTCGGCGGCGCGTTGATCAGCGTCGCGCCGCATCTTCAAAACGCGCCCGTCCCCCCCAGCGTTCGCGTCTCGAATTTCAGCGGCGTTCCGACCACCCCCGACACCGACGGTTCGGCGAGTCCGAGAGGGATGGCGCTCCGGTTTCATCTCCCCGACGGGTCGACGACGGACATCGTGTCGCACTCGTTCGACGGGTTTCCTTGCGCGACCGCCGATGAGGTTCGCGCTCTCTTCGTCGCACTCGGCACCTGCGGACCCGGGGTCGCGTCGCCCGGCCCGATCTCGTTCATGGTCTCCGTTCGCAACGCGGCCTGCGGCGTTTCCAACGAGCGGCAACTCTAGCTGGCCGCGGGAGCGACCATGCAAGCGCACGACGTACCGGGCCTCGAGGGGCCGGACTTGAAGCAAGGGATCGACGCGAACGCGTTCGAGGAGGGTGGGATCGTGCTCGGGTATTTCGGACGCGAACCAGTGGTGGTCGCGAAGAGCGGGGGTGAGTTCTTCGCCGTGGGCGCGACGTGTCCGCACTATGGTGGGCCTCTGGCACAAGGACTCGTCGTGGACGGGACGATTCGATGTCCGCGCCATCACGCTTGCTTCAGCTTGCGCACCGGCGAAGTGCTCTCCGCACCGGCACTCGACCCCATCGTGCCGTGGGCGCTCGAACATCGTGCGGGCCGGCTCTTCGTGATCGGAAAAGCAAAGCCGTGCGTCCCGTCGCCATCCGCGGCTCCGAGCGACGTGCGAGCGATCGTCATCGTGGGCGGCGGCGCCGCGGGCCAAGTGGCCGCGGAGACCCTGCGTCGTGAAGGGTTTTCGGGAGCCCTCACCATGCTCTCGGCCGACTCGTCGCCGCCGTGCGATCGACCGAATCTGTCGAAGGATTTTCTCGCGGGGAGCGCGCCGGAAGCGTGGATCCCGCTTCGCCCTCGGGAGTTCTTCGAGGACAATCGCATCACGCTCGAGCTCGGTCGGAAAGTGACCGGGCTCGACATCGCGAATCGACGCGTCGTCACGGAGGGAACGGCGTATTCGTACGACCGGCTACTGCTCGCGACCGGCGCCGACCCCGTCGCGCTCGGCGTTCCCGGCGCCGAACTCCCGCACGTTCACTATTTGCGAACCCTTGCCGACAGTCGCTCCATCATTCGCGGAGCGGGCAGGGCCCGGCAGGTCGTCGTCATCGGCGGCAGTTTCATCGGCCTCGAAGTGGCCGCGTCGCTGCGCGCCCGCGGTCTCGCCGTTCACGTGGTGGCTCCCGAATTGCGCCCGCTCGAGCGCGTGTTCGGTGCCGAGGTCGGCGACTTCGTACGCACCCTGCACGAAGCGCACGGCGTCGTGTTTCATCTCGGACACAAGGTGCAGTCGATCGAGCCGGGCCGCGTCTTCCTCGACGATGGCGAGTCGCTCGCTGCCGACCTCGTGGTCGCGGGGGTCGGCGTAAAGCCCGCCGTTGGACTCGCCGAGCTGGCCGGGCTCGCGACGGATCGCGGCGTTGTCGTCGATCGGTATCTCGAGACGAGCGCGCCCGGAGTTTACGCCGCCGGCGACATCGCCCGCTGGCCGGATCCGAACACTGGCGCGACGATCCGTGTCGAGCATTGGGCAGTCGCCGAACGTCACGGCAGGCTCGCCGCGCAAAACATCCTCGGCAAGCAGGTGCCCTGCGACGTCGTGCCCTTCTTCTGGAGCGAGCACTACGACGCCACGCTTCGCTACGTGGGCCACGCGGAGAAATGGGATCGCCTCGAAATCGACGGCGACCTCGGCAACCGCGACGCCCGCGTGACCTACTTTCTCGACGACCAGGCGCTCGCCGTGGCTACCGTTGGAAGAGCGCTCGAGAGCCTTCGGGCCGAGGCCGAAATGGAAGCACTCCGGGACCGTTTCGTTGCAAATTCTGGAGGCGCTTAGTCGCGAGCACGCGTAGGCGTCGAAAGGTTCGGGCGCTCGACGAGCCGCTGCAGGTGCTCGATCGTCGTGTGCTCGACGTCGGCGAGGACGTCGCGAACCATGGCGCCGAGTTGCTCGAGTAGCTCGGGAGCGCCTCCGAGCTCGCCGAGCGCGGCTTGATCTTCGAGTGTCGTCGCGACGGTGCCCGCGATGGTCGAAACCGCGGATACCATCCCAGCGAGGCGATGCGCAGCTTCTCGCAGCGCCGCGGCGTCTCGTTGGCGTAGGCACTCCGCGGCTCGCGATAGCTCTGGAGGCAGATGCGCTCTCAGGGTTTCGGCGATCTTCCCCAAGATGACACCGTTTTCCCCGCACGCCGCGAGCAGCGCCCGCGGGTCGAGCAGCGACGCCGGTTGGTCCTTCGCGGTATCGAGTGACGGTTCGTACGGCATCGAGGGATCCCTTTCTGCAACGCCGCGAGCCTGCCACGAACTCCCGGAGGGGTGCGAACGCTGGCTCGGTTACTGCACTCGGTCGCTGCAGATGACGTGTCGGCCGCCCCCGCCCCTCGGAGTTCGGTCGTGAGGAACTGTTTCGTGGCAACAGATTGGTCACGCGGGACAAATCGTTTCTCGGTTTCGGCGAACGACGGAGTCATCATCCGTGAGGTTGGTTCGTCACGTGGCGCCAGTGAGTTCTGCACGCGGGGCGCTCCTGTACCGGTCCGAAACATTTCGGCTTGCGCCTTCCGCGGTCCTTCATGGGCCCGTCACAGAACCGTCTCTGCCGCCTTGCGCGGGCATGGTCTGGTATTGCTCTGCACGTAGCGATAGCGTGCTCGCCGCTCGACCGAGCGCTGCGACGTGACCCTCGAGTGAAACATGGCTCATCTTCTGGTCATCGACGACGATCCGGGCTTGATCCGCGAGCAGGTTCAACAGGCCTTCCCACCTCCGGAGCATCGCGTGGAAGTGGCGGAGAGCGGCTCGGCCGGCATCGCACGCGTTCGCGCCGAGCCTCCGGACGCGATTCTTCTCGATCTCAGACTCCCCGATCAGTCGGGCCTGGACGTGCACCAGGCGATTCGGGCCATCGACGCCCGCATTCCGGTGATCTTCGTCACGATGACGAAAACGGCGGACGCTGCCATCGAGGCGATGAAGCAAGGCGCCTTCGACTATTTGCCGAAGCCGCTCGATCTCGCTCAGCTCCGCCGCGTGATGGGCGAGGCGCTCGAGGTCGCGTCCCGGATGCGCTCGCGCGTCGTGCTCGCCGAGACGCCGGTGAGCGCCGACGCCGATGGCCTTCTGTTCGGCAGCTGCCCCGCCATGCTCGAGATCTACAAGGCGATCGGGCGCGTCGCACCGCAAGACGTCACGGTGCTCATCACCGGCGAGAGCGGCACCGGCAAGGAGCTCGTCGCGCGCGCCATCTACCAGCACAGCGCGCGCTCGAAAGCGCCGTTCTTCGCGCTGAACTGCGCGGCGATTCCCGAAAATCTGCTCGAGAGCGAGCTCTTTGGTCATGAGAAGGGCGCCTTCACCGGCGCCGATCGTCGGCGGATCGGCAGATTCGAACAGTGCAATGGCGGCACGATCCTCCTCGACGAGATCGGGGACATGCCGCTCGCCCTCCAGCCGAAGATCCTGCGGCTCTTGCAGGAGCAGACGTTCGAGCGCGTCGGCGGCAGCGAAACCTTGCGGACCGACGTACGCGTGATCGCCGCGAGCCATCGCGATCTCAAGACGCGGTTCGCCGAGGAGAAGTTTCGCGCCGACCTCTATTATCGGCTCGGCGTCTTCACGATCCATCTGCCGTCGCTCCGCGAGCGGGCGGAAGACCTGCCGATGCTGGTACGACACTACTTGCTGCGCTTCAGCCGGCAGCTCGGGCGAGACGTGCGCGAGATCGCCCCGGAGGCGCTCGAGCGATTGCGCGCATACGATTGGCCGGGAAATATCCGGGAGCTTCAGAGCGTGCTCAAGCAAGCGCTGCTCCACGCGAGCGGGCACATCTTGCTTCCCGCATTCTTGCCGGACCTCGAGCATCGCCCGGAAGAGTCGTCGGCGTCCGCGTCGCCCATGGAAGCCGGCGCGCTCGCCGAGTTCATTCGCCAGCGGCTCCCGCTCGAGACCGAGGACCTCTACGCGCAGACCCACGATCAGGTCGACCGCCTGCTCTTCACGCTGGTCCTCGACTACACGCGCGGCAATCAGCGCGACGCGGCACGACTGCTCGGCATCTCTCGTCAGACCATGCGCGTGAAACTCCGCGCGCTCGGGTTGCAGGTGACGCACACCGTCGAGCCGAACGACGACGGCGTCTCGTCGGTCCGGCCATCGAGCATTCCGCCGGCTTACGGCAAGTCGATGTAGCTCGCGCGGCGGTGCTGGCACGACTTCTGCTCCCTCGAACGCCATGAAGGCATGCCGTGTTCATCGCTTCGGTTCGCCCGAAGTGATCCTGTTCGAGGACGTGCCGCGTCCGGAGCCGTCGGCCGACGAGCTACTCGTCCGGGTCGTCGCCGCGGGTGTGGGTCCGTGGGACGCCTGGATTCGTGCCGGAAAAAGCGCGTTGCCTCAGCCGCTACCGCTCACTTTGGGCTCGGACTTCTCCGGCAAGGTGGTCGGAATTGGCCGCGGGGTGCGGGGATTTTCACTCGACGAGGACGCCTACGGCGCGACGAACAAGCGGTTCACCGGCGCGTACGCCGAGTTCGCCGTCGCCACGGCTTCGATGGCGGCCAAGAAGCCGCGCACGCTCACTCACCGCGACGCCGCGTCCATCCCGGTGGTCGCCGTCACCGCGTATCAGATGCTGTTCGACCACGCGCGCGTCGAAGCGGGGCAGCGTGTGCTGATTCACGGCGCCGCCGGCAACGTCGGCGCGTTCGCGGTCGACCTCGCGCGCGCTCGCGGCGCTCACGTGATCGGCACGGACGTGAAAACGGGCCTGGGCTCCGCGACCGGTCTCGCCGCTGAACGGCTGCTGATCGACACCACCACCACGCGCTTCGAAGACGTTGCGGGCTCGGTCGACGCGGTGATCGACACGGTCGGCGGGGACCTTCAGACGCGCTCCTTCTCGGTGCTGAAGCCGGGCGGCGTGCTGGTGTCGTCGGTGTCGGAACCCGACGCGAAGCTCGCGGCGGACCGCGGGGTCCGAGCGCTCTTCATGCTCGTGGACGTGACGACCGGGGCGCTCACCCAGATCGCGGATCTCCTCGACGCCGGCGCGCTTCGTCCGCGCGTGGGCTCGACAATCCCGCTGTCCGAAGCGCGTGCGGCTCATGAAATGCTCGAGGGGCTCCGTCCACGCGACCCCGGCAAAATCGTCCTTCTCGTGGGGTGAATTGGAAAATAGGATCTCGCCCATGCTCAAACACATCGCGATCTGGCTCGATCACCGCGAAGCACACGTCTTCCACATCGATCGGGACACCGTCCAGGAAGCGACGGTGCTCGCGCCAGCACGCATCCACCACAAGCACGAGACGGCGATCGCGGCCGCTCACGAACACCCCGACGACGAAAAGCGGTTCTTCCACGAGATCGTCTCGAAGCTCGAAGGGCCCGAAGAGATCCTCGTCGTGGGGCCGGCGACGGCGAAGCTCGAGTTCATCCGGTACCTTCACAAGAGCGCCCCGCTGCTCGAAGCGCGCATCGTGGGCGTCGAAACGGTAGACCACCCGACCGACGGACAGCTCGTCGCCTACGCGAAAAAGTATTTCGAGAAGACCGACCGGATGCGCTGACGGCACTCCAGGCTCGACCTCCGGGCTCGCTTCGGAAACGTGACGGACGTCGAAGAAGGTCTATGCTGATCGTTCGAACGGCGAAACGATGGGCGTCGCCGCGAGTTCACGCATGCAAATCAGAGTCGGCTACGAGTTGGTCTACGAGTTTCCTCAGGCGACTCCGATCATCCTTGCGCTGAGCGTTCACTATTCGCGCGCTTCCGACCTCGTGCGACCCGACTACATGATCACCAATCCGTCGGTTCCGCTCCGGTGTTACCGCGACGGCTTCGGCAACTGGTGCACGCGCCTCGTCGCTCCGAAGGGATTGATCGAGATTTCCGCCGACGCGGTGGTGAACGACACGGGACTACCGGAAGCAACGTCGGCGTCGGCACAGCAGCTCCCGATCGAGGCGCTTCCGGACGATGCGCTCGTGTTCTTGCTCGGCAGCCGATACTGCGAGACCGATCGTCTCACCGAAGTCGCTTGGAAGCTGTTCGGAACGTCGCCGACGGGTTGGGGAAGGGTGCAGGCCATCTGCGACTTCGTGCACCGGCACATTCGCTTCGGTTACGAGCACGCGAGTCCGACCAAGACGGCGTGGGAGGTTTTCAACACTCCGCTCGGCGTCTGCAGGGATTTTGCGCATCTCGCGATCACGTTTTGCCGGTGCGTGAACATCCCGGCGCGATATTGCACGGGGTACCTCGGCGATATCGGCATGCCGCCGCCGTACGCCGCGATGGACTTCGCGGGCTGGTTCGAGGCGTATCTCGGCGGCGAGTGGCACGTCTTCGATCCGCGCAACAACCAGCGCCGGATCGGGCGCGTCCTCATCGCGCGCGGCCGAGACGCCGCGGACGTCGCGATCGCGACGACGTTCGGCCCGAACACGCTGAAGAAATTCTTCGTGCGCACCGACGAAGTCACGCCCGGCCGCGCCTAGCCGTCCCTCGTTCACGTCGCGTCGCGTCGCTTCCGTCGACGGCGCGCGCGCGTCGCTGGACAAAACGACGATGCGCCCGCGGATTCGTTCCGCAGGCGCACCGTGAAGGCAGCGCTTCGTCGCGCCGCCACGAAGCCGCTCAGAGCGCGCCGTTCAGCGGGTCGTACTTTTCCTTGCCGCCCTTGAAATCGCCGCTGCCGCCGTGCTTGTTCCCGGCGTGTCCCCCGCCACCGCCGTGATGGTGCGGCGCCGAGGCCATCTTGGCCGGCTTCGACGCGGTCTTGCCGCCGCCGTGATGGGCGACGGATGCCGCCAATCCTTGGCTCTCGGGCTCCGCGGCCGCCGGCGCGCTCGTCGTCGGAGTCGCGGCGCCTGCCGCTGCCGTCGTCGTGTCCGGCGGCGTGATGGCGAGGTCGGGCTTGGGCGTCCCGAGCTTCACTGGTTCGCTGCCCGGATCGTACGCGTGGCTCTTCACCGGCTCGGGCGGTGCGACGACGACCGGCGCCGCCATCGACGCCGCCGAAACGCCGGATGCGTTCGCCTGGCTCTGCTGCACGCCGAAGGCGACGGCGCCGCCGATACCGGAGAGGACGATCGCCGCGATGAGCAGCTTCTTCCCGCCGCCCGAGCGCCGATAAGGCCCGAACTCGTCACCGACGTCGAGCGCCATCGGAACCACGCTCGGCAGCGCGGCGGGCGCCATCGACGAGGGACGCGCGGTTTGCGTCGCCGCTGGACGCTCGACGACGGGCGGCCAGGCGGACTCAGCTACCGCGGGGCGAGCAATCGACGGCAAGCGCGGTGCGGGCGCGGCGTGCTGTTGGTGTTGCCCGAACTGCGAGAGCGGTGCGAGGCGCGGCGCGGGGGCCGCTTGCTGCTGAGACGCGAGCGACGGGAAGCGCGACGCGGGGGCCGCCGGTTGCTGATATTGCCCGAGCGGTGCGAGTCGGGGAGCAGGCGCCGTTTGCTGTTGATATTGCGCGAGGGAGGGTAGGCGCGGCGCGGGGGCGGCTGCTTCCGGCGCTTTCTGAATCGACGGCAAGCGCGGGGCGGGCGCGGTCGCGGCGCCGAGCAACGTTTGGGTGAGTGGCTGCAGAGCCGGTGGGCGAGACGCATTCAGCTGCGGCGCGGTGACCACGGGCGCCGGAGCGACGTACGGCTCCAGCGTCGATGACGCCGCTTGCTGCAATGGCGGCAGCGAGTGGAGCGACGCTTCGGCGGTCGTGACGGCCACCGGTGCGCTCGTGAGCGGCGTCAGCTCTGAGGGCGCCGTGTCCCAAGAATCGTCGCTTGCGCCGTCGTCCGCGGCGTTGAGCCCGATGAGCGTGTCTTGTCGAGGCGGCACCTTCGTTGCGGGCTCTTCGACCGACGGCCTATGCGTCGAGGGCGGTTCGTCGGCGAACGACTGCTCGTACGACGTGTCGTCCGTGGTCGGGTACTGTGCGGTCACGTCGTCGGAGGAGTAGTGCGACGGCGCCTCGGCGATCGCGGCGTTGCGTGCGGTGTCGACCTCGGCGTCGGCGAAGCTCGCCGTCTCGATCACTCCCGACGCTTCGGGCTCGTCGCCGGCATCGTCGTCGCCCAAGCCGAGCAATTCTCCGAGGCTCACCGGAGCGTCCATGCCCGTCTGCCAGACGCGCGTGTGCTCGTTGATGGCGCCAGCTTGGAACGCTTCGTCGAGCTGCTCGATCGTCACGACGCGCACGTCGTTCGACGTCACTTCGACATGCCAGAGTTCGTCATCGTGCGTGGATTCGAGTGTGCCGTTCATGATTCGTCCTCTCTAGAACTGCAGTCGGTCGCCCGACGGCCGCGACAACCAATTAGCTCGAAAAACAGGAGCACGCAGCGTGAAACGCACACCTTCAATGGTGCTGGAGCATTCCACTGTGTCAGTCTTGCCCCAGTGTGTTCGTCGTTCTGCGACGAAACCGCGGCAGATTCGGGGTTCGCGCGTTCCGCGCAGTGCGTCACCGCTGAACGGATCCACCGGTCTTCGATAACCCTTCCAATCGCGTTCGCACGCTCGGCCACTCGGCGTCGATGACGCTGAAGTAGACCGAGTCGCGCCGGTGACCGTCCCAGCAAATCATGTGAGAGCGAAGGGTGCCTTCTTCGGTGGCACCGATCCGCGCGAGGGCGGCGCGCGAGCGCAGGTTGCGCGCGTCCGTCTTGAACTCGACGCGCACGGCGGCGACCGTCTCGAAGCAATGACCGAGCTGTAGAGACTTCGCCTCGGTGTTCGCGCCCGAGCGCTGCGCGCTCGGGATCAACCACGTGAACCCGATCTCGATCCGCCCGTGCGCGCGATCGGTCACGAGGCACGCGGTGCTGCCGATGACCATGCCCGTGTCGCGCCGTCGCGTGACGAACACCGTGCCCATCTCTTTTTCCGCGAGCGCGCTCGCGACGGACATTCGCTCTTCGACGTCGGCGCGCGTCGCGATGCGGACGGGCATGAAGCGAAAAATCTCCGGCGCGGAAAGCGCCGCGGCGCACACGTCTTCGAAGTCGCTCGGTTGGTAAGGCGTGAGCTCGATGGTGTCGCCGCGGAGCGGTACGGGTCGAAATTGCATGCCCGTAGCCTGGTAATCACCGAGAAATCGGAGAAGGTCCGGTTGCGAAAAGTGACGCGGTCCAGACGGCCGGATGTGCGAGCGCCGGAGACCAGGGAAATGGCTCTGAAACTAACGCGAAACGACCGCCGACGAAGCTTACCCAACCCGAAGGGAGCCCTGATGATCCGGATTTCGGCCTTTGCGTTTGCATGCTTTGCGCCTGCGTTGTTTGCCGCTTGCGACAACAAACCCGCGGACACGACGGCGCCACCTGCCGCTTCGGCGGCGACGCCTGCAGCTTCGACGCCCGCCCCGGCGGTCGCGTCGGCCTCCGCAGCCTCAGAAACGGCGGGTCCGCCGTTGAAAATCGCCTACAGCGACTGGCCCGGCTGGGTCGCGTGGGACATCGCGATGCAAAAGGGGTGGTTCAAGGAGGCGGGAGTCGACGTCGAGCTCAAGTGGTTCGAGTACGCGCCGTCGATGGACGCGTTCTCCGCCGGCAAGGTCGACGCCGTCGCGGTGACCAACGGGGACGCCCTCGTCACCGGGAGCACCGGCGCGCCGAGCGTCGCGATCCTCATCAACGACTACAGCAACGGCAACGACATGATCGTCGCGAAGAAGGGCATCAAGACCCTCGCCGATTTGAAGGGGAAGAAAATCGGCGTCGAGGTGGGGCTCGTCGACCACTTGCTCCTCTTGAAGGCGCTCGAATCCGCGAAGCTGACCGACAAGGACGTGAAGATCGTCCCGATGAAGACCGATCAAGCGGCGCAGACGCTGAAGTCGGGAGCCGTCGATGCGGTGGCCGCGTGGCAGCCGAACAGCGGCGCGGCTCTGAAGGAAGTGCCGGGTTCGACGGCGATCTTCACGAGCACGAACGTGCCGGGCCTCATCTACGACGTGCTCGCGGTGAACCCGAAGAGCCTCGCTGCGCGTCGCGTCGACTGGGAGAAGGTCGTCAAGGTTTGGTTCAAGGTCGCCGACTTCATCAAGGACGAAAAGAACGTCGACGACGCCGCGAAGATCATGAGCGCGCGCGTCGGTCTCACGCCGGATGCCTACAAATTGCTCATGGGCGGCACCGCGTTCCAGGACATGGCCGGCGACATTCTTCACTTCAAGAAGGGTGACGGCCTCGACTCGATCTACGGCTCGAGCAAGATCGTCGACGACTTCAACGTGAAGAACGCCGTCTACAAGGCGCCGATGAAATACGAGGAGTACCTCGATCCGAGCCTCGTGGACGACGCGAGCAAGAGCAAGATGTGATGGTTCCACCTTCGAGTGCCGTTCGCGGCGGAGCCCGCACCCGAATCTCGGAGAAACCCCGATGGTTCGCGGTCCGTCGCGACGTGCCCTCGAAGGCGCGCCCTTGGTTCTGGATCGGCGCCTTTCTGATCCCGCTCGCGCTCTGGAGCATCGTCAGTTACGTCCCGTGGATCTGGCACCCCCTCGTGCTCGTCACCGACGTGGGGGATGCGAAGGTACAGGGGCAGTTTTCGTATCTCGAAGCCGACCAGCTCGTCGACAAGGCCGACTTCGTCGGACGGAACGCCGAGCTGGCCGCCGCGCACGCGAAGCTCGCGCAAGGGATCCCCTCGAACCCGATTTTCTTGCCGGCGCCGCACCAGATCGCGCGCGCGTTCGTGACGGCCTTCCGGACACCGCCGCAGCTCGCGGGCGATCTCTGGCTCCACCAGAGTTTGCTGCACAGCTGTCAGGTGATTTTCTGGGGATTTTTCTATTCGGCGCTGTTCGGCCTACCCCTCGGCATCTTGTGCGGCACGTTCCCGCCGCTCGCGCGGCTGGTCGAGCCGTTCGTCGATTTCGTGCGCTACATGCCGGCGCCGGTCTTCGGTGCTCTCGCCGTCGCGGTGCTCGGGCTCGGCGACGAGCCGAAGATCACCATCATTTTCATCGGCACCTTTTTCCAGATGCTCCTCATCGTCGCGAACACGACCCGCGCGGTGAACGGCGGGCTGCTCGAAGCCGCGCAGACGCTCGGCGCGAGCAATCGGCAGCTCCTCTGGCACGTCGTCGTGCCCGGCGCGCTGCCGCAGCTCTATCGCGACATGCGCATTCTCGTCGGCTGGGCCTGGACGTACCTCGTCGTGGCCGAGCTCATCGGCGAAATGTCGGGCATCAGCGCGTTTCTCTATCAGCAGCAGCGCTACCGGCATTTCGAGAACGTCTACGCCGGCATCGTGATGATCGGCATCATCGGGCTCGTCACCGATCAAGTCCTCGGCTTCATCGGTCGTTACCTGTTCCCCTGGGAAACCGGAAATCGGCAGCTCTTCCGTCTCTTCGCGCGGCTTCGCGGGCGCCGCGCCCCGCTCGTCGAAGCGGCGGGTCAGCCGAAGCCGGCGCCCTCCGTCTGAGAGAAGAACGACCATGGACGACGTCCTCGAGCTCCCGAGTTATCTCCACCACACCCCCGAAGTGGCGGCCCAAGTGGCCACGCTTCGAGCGCGGCCCGTCGTTCTGTCGATCGAGAACCTGTGCCGCGAGTTCGACACGGGCAACGGCAGGTTCCGCGCGCTCCACGACGTTTGCCACGACGTGCATGCGCGGGAGCTGACCTGCGTGATCGGGCCTTCCGGGTGCGGGAAATCGACCCTGATTCGAATCCTCGCCGGGCTCGAGCTGCCGAGCTCGGGCGAGGTCGTCGTGGACGGAATTCCGGTGCGTGGACCCGGCGCCGATCGCGGCATGGTCTTTCAGAACTACACGCTCTTCCCGTGGCTCACGGTGAAGAAGAACGTGATGTTCGGCCTGAAAATGAAGGGGATCAAGGGGCGCGAGGCCGAGGCTTCGGCGCGACACTGGCTCGAGCTCGTCGGGCTCACACGGTTCGCCGACGCCTATCCGTCGGAGCTCTCCGGCGGCATGAAGCAACGGGTCGCCATCGCCCGGGCGCTCGCGAACGAGCCGCGCATGCTCCTCATGGACGAGCCGTTCGGCGCGCTCGACGCCCAAACCCGCTGCAGCATGCAGGCGCATTTGCTCCGCATCTGGGAGAGCGTCGAGGTGACCATCATGTTCATCACGCACGACCTCGAGGAGGCGATCTATCTCGCCGATCGCATCGTGGTGCTCGGCGCCAACCCGGGCCGGATCCTCGAAGTCATCGACGTGCCCGTCGCCCGGCCGCGGCATCCGGCGCAATTTCTCTCGGCGCATTTCCTGGCGACCAAGAAGCGGCTCGAAGCGCTCATCTACGACTCCGAGACCAGCGCTGCCTCGGAAGAGTCCGTACCCCCGGCGACGTCGACTCACGAAGCGGCCTGACCCGTCGTCTCGCGTTCGTCACGCTGGCGATAATCGGTCCCGCGATCGTCTGCGCGAGTGCGAACGGCGCTTCTCGCAAAACGGTGTCTGGGGTACACGGTCACTCGTCCGAAACGTCGGAGAAATCGTCGAAGCCGAGAATCGCTCGAGGCCGTAGCCACGGCCGAAAACGACCAGGCGCTTCCAGCGCCGAAGTGCGACGCGCCCGCGTCGCCCCGGAGAATGGGCATGTCTACGAGTGGTGTCGAACGGACCGAGATTGTTCACCGCGAACAACTGCGAGGCGGGCAGATGTGGTCGCGAGTTCTCAAACGAGGACAGATCCTGAAGCTCACCGACGTCGAGGGCGGCGCGGCCGTCGCGGCGCTGTTCTACAACGCCGATGATTTTCTCGAACGGTACAACATGCCCGACACGCTGAAGGCGCAGCACGTGTCGCGGCTCACTCAGGGCTACGTGCTGTTCTCGGACATGGGTCGCGTCCTCTGCTCGATCGTGCAAGACGACTGCGGCTGGCACGACACGATCACCGGGCACGCCGACGCGCAGCTCACCTTGCACAAGTACGGCAAGGGCACGTATCAGACGTTGCGCAACGCCTCGCACAAGAACACGCACGACAATTTTCTCGTCGAGCTCGGCAAGCACGGCATGGGAAAGCGGGACATCGTCGCCAACGTGAACTTCTTCGTGAAGGTGCAGGTCGATCTGACCGGCAAGATCTCGTGGGTGCCCGACAATTCGAAGGCCGGTGATTCGGTGTCGCTCCGCGCCGAGCTCAACACGCTCGTGGTGCTCTCGAACACCCCGCACCCGCTCGACCCGCAGCGGACCTACGGCCCGCGGCCGGTCGATCTGACGATCACGACCGGGCCGCCCGTGCTCGCGGCCGACGAATGTCGGAAGAAGCGCCCGGAAAACGCGCGCGGTTTCGAGCTGACCGAAGACTATTTCGTCTAGCGGAAACGAGGGGATGATGAGTGCGCCGAGAATCAGGCCCGCCGAGCGCGGGCGACGGACCCGTGTCGAGGCCGGATCGTGACGTTGCTCGAAAGCACGCTTCGCGAGGACGCCGCGATCTTCGACGAGACCGTCGACTCGGGTCTCGGTTTCACGACGATCGTGAAGCGGGGACAAATTTTCCGGATCGTCGACGTCGAAGGGAACCAGGCCGTCGACACGCTCTTCTACAACGCCGAGGACGCGCTCGAGCGCTACAGCGCGGTCGACACCGTGCGCGAACAGGGGAACATCTATCTCTCGACGGGGACGCCGCTCCTCTCGACGGAGCGGCGCACGATGCTCACCATCGTGGCCGATACCTGCGGGCGCCACGACACCCTCGGCGGCGCGTGCGCAGCGGAGTCGAACCAGGTTCGCTATGCGCTCGACAAGAAATACATGCACAGCTGTCGCGACAGCTTCCTGCTCGTGCTCGCCACCCAGTGCGCGCACATGGGCAAACGCGACATCACGGCGAACATCAACTTCTTCATGAACGTCCCGGTCACGCCGGAGGGCGGCCTCGAGTTCGACGATGGCGTCTCGGGGCCGGGACGCTACGTCGAGATGCGCGCGGAGATGGACGTGCGCGTGCTCATCTCGAACTGCCCGCAGCTGAACAATCCGTGCAACGCCTACAACCCGACGCCGATCCGGCTCTTGGTGTGGAACCCGACTTCGGGTTCTTGATCCTCTTCCGCGCATGTTCCGCAAGGTCCTCATTGCCAATCGCGGCGAGATCGCTTGCCGCGTGATCCGTACCCTCCGGCGCATGGGCGTCGGATCCGTCGCCGTCTACTCCGAAGCCGACGGCCGCTCGCTCCACGTGACGACGGCCGACGAAGCGATCGGCGTCGGGCCCGCGCCGGCGGGTGAGAGCTATCTGAATACCGCGAAGATCCTCCGCGCCGCGCTCGACTCGGGCGCGGAGGCGATCCATCCGGGGTACGGCTTCTTGAGCGAAAACGCCGAGTTCGCCGAGACCGTCGAAGCGCACGGCATTGCGTTCATCGGTCCCACGCCGGATCAGATCCGGAAATTCGGCTTGAAGCACACGGCGCGCGAGATCGCCCAGGCGTCGAACGTCCCGCTCTTGCCCGGTACCGGGATCCTCGCCGACGTCGCGGAAGCAAAGCTCGCCGCGGCGCGCATCGGCTACCCGGTGATGCTGAAGAGCACCGCGGGCGGCGGCGGCATCGGGCTTCGTCTCTGCACCGACGAAGAGTCGCTCGATCGCGCCTTCGAAGCGGTGGCTCGGCTCGGTGCGAGCCACTTCAAGAACGCCGGTGCCTTTCTCGAAAAATACGTCGCGCGGGCGCGTCACATCGAGGTCCAAGTCTTCGGCGACGGCAACGGACGCGTCGTCGGCATCGGCGAGCGCGACTGCTCGGCGCAGCGAAGAAACCAGAAGGTCGTCGAAGAGACGCCCGCGCCGAACCTCGATCGCCGCCGCGCCGACGAGCTCGCGGGCGCCGCGGTTCGTCTCATGCAGGCCGTGAACTACCGGTCTGCGGGCACCGTGGAGTTCATCGTCGACGCCGACACGTCGGATTTCTACTTCCTCGAAGTGAACACGCGGCTCCAGGTCGAGCATTGCGTCACCGAAGAGGTGCGCGGCGTCGACCTCGTCGAATGGATGGTGCGAACCGCCGCGAAAGAGCCGCCGGCGTTCTTCGACGCGCTCTCTCCGGCGCCGAAAGGGCATTCCATCGAAGTGCGCGTCTACGCCGAGGACGCGGCGAAAAATTACCAGCCGAGCTCGGGCCTACTCACCGACGTGAGCTTTCCGAAAAACGTCCGGACCGAGACGTGGATCGAGAGCGGCATCGAAGTGACGCCGTTCTACGACCCCTTGCTCGCGAAGATCGTCGTGTGGGGCGACACGCGGAACGCCGCGATCGCAGCGCTGACGCAGGCGCTCGACGCGACGCGGATCTCGGGCATCGAGACGAACCTCGACTACCTCCGCACGATCGCGCGTTCCGACGTGTTCCAGGCGGGCACCGTCACGACGGCGTTCCTCGGCGCGCTCGACTATGCGCCCCGCGGCATCGACGTGCTCGCGCCCGGCACCCAATCGACGATTCAAGATCACCCGGGCCGGATTGGATACTGGGCCGTCGGCATTCCGCCGTCGGGGCCGATGGACGCGCTCGCGCTTCGACTCGGCAATCGGGTGCTCGGCAATGCCGAAGGCGCGCCCGCTCTCGAGATGACGATGACCGGCGCGACGCTCCGGTTTAGGAGTCCGACGACCGTCTCTCTCGCCGGTGCGCCGATGGAGGTGACCCTCGACGGCGCCCACGTTCCGTTCTGGGTGCCGATTCCGGTGGGCACCGGTCAGACGCTCGCGATCGGCGCGATCCAGGAGGCGGGCCTTCGCGCATACCTCTGCGTCGCGGGCGGCTTCGACGTTCCGGCGTATCTCGGAAGTCGCGCGACGTTCGCGCTCGGCGGCTTCGGCGGACACGCGGGGCGCGCGCTGAAAACCGGTGACGTCCTTCACCTCGCCGGAAGTGGCGCCCCCTCGGGGGGGCGCGCGCTGCCCGCCGAGCTGATCCCCGTCTACGCGCGGCATTGGGACATCGGCGTCCTCGAGGGCCCGCACGCCGCTCCCGATTTTTTCGCCGAGGAGTTCATTCAGAGCTTCTACGACGTCCATTGGAAGGTCCACTACAACTCCGCGCGCACGGGCGTGCGCCTGGTCGGACCGAAACCGATCTGGGTCCGCGAAGACGGCGGCGAAGCCGGTCTTCATCCGTCGAACATCCACGACACGGCGTACGCGATCGGCGCGGTCGATTTCACCGGCGACATGCCGATCATTCTCGGCCCGGACGGCCCGAGCCTCGGCGGCTTCGTGTGTCCCGTGACCATCGTCTCGGCCGAGCTCTGGAAGATGGGCCAGCTCAAGCCCGGAGACACGGTGCGTTTCCGTCCGTGGTCGCCCGAAGCGGCGACGGAGCTCGAGCACCGTGTCGATCGCGAAATCGCGACTCTGAAGAAGGAACCCGGCGCGTTGCCCCCCGTCGTGAGGGCGCCGGCGATCCTCGCCGAGGTCGCCGCCACGGGCGACAAGGTCAAGGTCGCGTACCGTCGTTCGGGCGATCGGCACCTGCTCGTCGAGTACGGGCCGATGGTGCTCGATCTGAAGCTCCGGGTGCGCGTGCACCTCTTGATGCAGTGGCTCGAAGAACGGCGCGTGCCGGGCATCGTCGATCTCACGCCGGGCATTCGCTCCCTTCAGATCCACTACGACGATCGACGGCTCCCGCTCGCGAAGCTGCGCGCCGTCCTCGAAGAGGCGGAAGCGTCCATCGGGTCGCTCGGCAACGTGACGGTGCCGTCGCGCGTCGTCCGGATGCCGCTCTCGTGGGACGATCCGCAAACCCGCCTCGCCATCGAAAAATACGTGCAGTCGGTGCGCCCCGACGCGCCGTGGGCGCCGAGCAACATCGAATTCATCCGGCGGATCAACGGCCTCGACAGCATCGACGACGTTCGGAAGATCGTGTTCGACGCGAGCTACCTCGTGCTCGGTCTCGGCGACGTGTATCTCGGCGCGCCGGTCGCGACTCCGGTCGATCCGCGTCACCGCCTGGTGACGACCAAGTACAACCCGGCCCGCACCTGGACGCCGGAGAACGCGGTCGGCATCGGCGGCGCTTACCTCTGTATCTACGGAATGGAAGGCCCCGGCGGGTATCAGTTCGTCGGGCGCACGCTCCAGGTCTACAACCGCTTCAAGCAGACCACCTCGTTCGGCGACGGCAAACCGTGGCTCCTCCGGTTCTTCGATCGCATCCAGTTCTACCCGGTCGAGGCCAAGGAGCTCCTCGAGCTCCGCGAAGCGTTCATCGCCGGACGCTTCGACGTCGAGATCACCGACGGCACGTTCGACTTCGGCGCCTACGAGCGGCTCCTGGTCGAAAATCGGGAAAGCATCCTCGCCTTCAAAACCCGCCAACAGCGCGCCTTCGACGAAGAGCGCGAGCGCTGGATCCAGGCGGGTCAGCTCCAGTTCTCGTCGGAGACCGACGCGGACGAAGCGCCGCCGAACGGCACCGTGTCGCTTCCCGAAGGCGCGACGCTCGTCGAGAGCCACGTGTCCGGGAGCATCTGGAAGATCCTCGTCGAGCCCGGCGCCCAGGTCACCGCCGGAACCCCGCTCGTCATCGTGGAATCGATGAAAATGGAGGTCACGGTCGAGGCGCCGAAGAACGCACGCGTCCTCGACGTCGTGTGCCGCCAGGGCAAACCCATCGGCGCCGGCGACGCCCTCGTCGTCCTCACGACCAGCGACGCATGACCGACGACGTGGATCTTCAGCTCGGTGAACTCGAACGACGCTACGCCGCGGATCCGTCCGCGCCGCTCGCCGTCCTCCGCGAAGTGCACGACCGGATCCTCGAGGGGCCGCCGGAAGTGTGGATCCATCGGCGTCCGATCGCCGACCTCGAGCGCGACCTCGAGCGAGCGGTCGCGCGACGCGCCAGGGGCGACAGCCTTCCGCTCTTCGGCGTTCCCTTCGCGGTGAAAGACAACATCGACGTCGCGGGGATCCCTACGACGGCGGCTTGTCCCGCGTTTTCGTACACGCCGACCGTGTCGGCTACGGCGGTCGAACGATTGGTTCGAGCCGGCGCCATCGTGCTCGGCAAGACGAACCTCGATCAGTTCGCGACCGGCCTGGTCGGAGTGCGGTCGCCCTTCGGCGCCGTTCCGAACGCGTTCGATTCGCGGTTCATCTCCGGTGGCTCGAGCTCCGGTTCGGCGATCGCCGTCGCGACGGGCATGGCGAGCTTCTCGCTCGGCACCGACACCGCGGGGTCGGGCCGCGTTCCGGCCGCCCTGAACAACATCGTCGGGCTCAAGCCGACCTGCGGGCTCGTGAGCACGCTCGGCGTCGTGCCGGCATGTCGCACCCTCGACTGCGTCTCGGTGTTTGCCGCGAACGCCGGTGACGCCGCACGCGTCCTCGACGTGTGCGCCGGGTTCGACCCCGCGGACATTTTTTCCCGCGACGCCCGCGCGTTCCGGCGCGTTTCCCTCTCGGCCACGCCGCGCCTCGGCGTGCCGCGCGCGCCGGCGCTCGAGTTTTTCGGCGACACCGACGCGGCGGCTCTCTTCTCGCGCGCCGTGGCGCGCTTCGAACGTCTCGGCGCGACGATCGTCGAGATCGATCTGGCGCCCTTTCAGACGGTCGCCGAGTTGCTCTACGCGAGCGCCTTCGTGTCGGAGCGTCTGGTCGCCCCGGGTCGTCTCCTCGCGGAACAACCCGACGCTTTACATCCCGTGCTCCGGCGCATCCTCGAAGGCGCCCTCGCTTATCGCGGTGTCGACACCTTCCTTGCCAACTATCGCCTCGCGGAGCTCCGTCGCGTCGCGGACGCGGAGTGGACGAAGATGGACGCGCTCCTCTTGCCGACCACGCCGACGACGTATCGGATCGAGGACGTCCTCGGCGATCCGATCGAGCTGAATCGCCGGCTCGGCTACTACACCAATTTCGTCAATCTGCTCGATCTCACCGGCGTCGCGGTTCCCGCGGGTTTTCGCGCCGACGGCCAGCCGCTCGGCGTCACCGTGCTCGCGCCCGCGTTCAGCGATCGCGCGCTGCTCGAGCTCGCGAGTCGGTTCCACGCAGGCGAGCCGTCGAAGGTCGGCGCGACGGCGATCGACGTTTCGACGTCGCCGTTTTCGTCGCCCGCAGGCGCGCGGATCGAAGTCGCGCGGATCGAAGTTGCGGTCGTCGGCGCGCATCTCCAAGGAGAGCCGCTCCATCATCAACTGACGAGTCGCGGCGCGACGCTCGTCAAAGCATGTCGAACGGCGAAGCCGTATCGTCTCTACGCGCTTGCGGGCACCGTGCCGCCGAAGCCCGGACTCGTGTTCGAGGCGAACTTCGACGGGCCGGGAATCGAGGTCGAAGTGTGGGCGCTCGACGTAGCGGCGTTCGGCAGCTTCGTCGACGAAGTCGGCCGTCCGCTCGCGATCGGATCGCTCGTGCTCGATGACGGATCGACGGTGAAGGGGTTCGTGTGCGAGCCGTACGCCGTTGTAGGTGCGACCGAGATCACGACCTTCGGCGGCTGGCGCGCGTACCGGCGCAGCCTGTCTTAGTTCGCACGCTCCTGAATCACTCCAGACATGTTCCCGACCCAAGCCGGCCGGCCGGTTCTGCGAAAGAAACCCTCGGCGGGGCCCAAGTGGGTAAAGTCTGACGCACCAAACGCGCTGATCCGGCAAATGTTTCTCTCGGACCGTGACGCAATCTGACGCACGTCGCATAGCCGAAACATTTGAGAAACAGATGCTGCGCACACTCCGGGTCGCGAGCGATCGCACCCAAGAAAAAGCCGTAGCGCGTTCGCGGGCGGCAGGAGTGAACGACCAAATGAAAGCATTAAGACTTCACCTAGGGCTTTCGCTGGCGGCTGCCGGCGCGCTCACCCCAACGTTTGCGTTCGCGCAAACGACTGCTCCGATCCCTGCGGCGCCGCCGCCGGCTGCTGCCGCTCCCGCTGCGCCGCCCGCGGCCGCGCCCGCGGTGCCAGCGCCGCCGCCCGAGGACACCAAAGCCGCTCCTGCGGCCGAGGTTCCCGCGGCCCCCACGGACGCTGCGGCCGCCGCAGCCGCACCCGCTGCAGCACCCGCTGCCGACGCCGCTCCTGCCGCGCCGGCGCCCACCACGACCATCACCGGCTACGTCGACGGCGCGTATCACGCGAACCTCAGCAAATATAGCGCCTACGCTCCCGTTCCGCTGCGCGCCTACGACGGCGTCAACGGCAACACCTTCTTGCTGCATGCGGCTCACGTCGCGTTCGCCCACTCGTTCAGCCCCGAAGCGAGCGCGTTCATCTCACTCGACTTCGGCGCCGACGCCGCCATCAACAACGCGCAATACGCTCCCGCGGGCACGCCGATCGACGTGCGCGAGGCGTACGCGAAGTGGACGCCGGGCGACTTCACGTTGGAGGCCGGTAAGTTCGTTACCTTGCAGGGTATCGAGGTCGTCGACGGTCCGCTCAACCCGACCATCACCCGCGGCTTCCTCTATTGGTTGGCGGAGCCGGTCGGACACACCGGTGCGAAGGCCCAGTACACGCTCGCCGGCGGCATGGCGCACATCGGCGCCGGCATCGTCAACGGCTGGGACAACATGATCGATCACAACAATCAGAAGACGATCCTGTACAACGCCGACGTTGCACCGAGCGCGAACTTCCACGCGCAGCTCGCCGGCAGCTGGGGCGCGGAGCAGCCCAACGACGACAAGCACCACCGCTTCTCGGCGGACCTCACGGGCGCCGCGATCTTCGACGCCCTCGCCCTGAACTTCCAGGCCAACGTCGGCACCGAGTCGTCGGCGGGACCGCGCGACACGTGGTGGGGTCTCGGCGTGCAGCCGGTGTACACGTCGGGCGACTTCACGCTCGGCGGCCGTCTCGAGTACTTCAACGACAAGACGGGTAGCCGTCTCGGCCTCGCGGCGGACGACGGCGGCGCACCGCAGAAGACGAGCCTCCTCAACTTCACGATCACGCCGGGCTACATGCTCTCGAAGAGCTTCACGATGCGCCTCGAATACCGCATCGACGCGGTGCTCTCCGCCAAGGACGGCGCGGGCAACACCGACAAGAAGCTGCTCAACGGCAAGTCCAGCCAGAGCACGATCGCCATCGGCGCGACCTACGCGTTCTGAGACACTCGCGCGCCCGCGGCTCTTCGCGACGCGCGTGATCACGGCCGGGGCTCGTGCGTCGCAAGACGACCGAGTCTCGGCTGTTTTTTTTGGGGGGGGGATCTGCGCGGCCTTCTTCGGAAATTCGCCGTGAACGCGGCCCACGTTAGGCCGGCAGACGTCCGAGACGTCGGTTCGCGCGCGTGAAGTGGCGCCGTCGCGAGACGATGGCTGAGCCGATTTCGTGAGCGATGCAGTAGGTACTGGTCCCCTGAATCAATGATTCAGGGGACTATCGAGAAAGTCAGTCCCCAGGATCAAAGCCGTGGCGGTGTCCTGAATTTTGGAGGCCCTTGCCCGGTCACGGGCCTCCAAAATTCTCCGACGAATCTTGGATCCGGGGGACTAGGGTCGTCGGGATGCGCCTCGGAAGCTCGTGGCCGAGAAGCGTACTCATCGTCCTCGCCGCGCTGCTCGTCATCGCGCTGGTCTCGAGTCTCGGCCAGACGCCGTACGACGACGGCTATTTCTTCAAGCGATTCGCGCTGCACATCCTCGAGCACGGTTCGGCGTCGTGGAACGTCGCTGACGGTCCGGTCTACGGCATCACCTCGCAAGCATTTCTCGTCGTGGCAACGGCGATCGCCGCGATCGCGCCGCACCACACCGTGCTCGTCACGAAGGTCGTGCTCGCCGCGTGCGCGTGGCTCGCCGGAGCGCTCCTCGCCCTCGACGCGAGCCGTCTCACGAAGAGACCCGACGACGGCGCGTCGCTCGCCCTCGTCGCGTTTTCGACGCCCCTCGTGCTCGTCACTGTGCATACCGGCATGGAAACGGCGTTCGCCCTCCTCGCCGTCGTCGCCGCGCTGCGCGCCGTCGCGGTGAACCCGCAGGCGAGCGCCATTCGCGCCGCGGCCGCGACGCTCGCCGTCTACCTGTGTCGTCCCGACGCGGCGCTCATCCCCGCGGTCGCCTTCGTCGTCGCGCACCGTCGAGAGCGGCGCCGCGTGGTCGTTTACGTCGCGTGGCTCGTGGTCGGACTCGGCGCGACGTGGCTCGCCTTCCGTGCGTACTACGGCACGGCGCTTCCGCTGCCGTTCTACGCGAAGGTCGTGCGCGCCGGCGTCGATCCGGCTGTCGTCGCCACGGCGCTGCGCTCGAAGGCACTCCACCTCGCGACGTTCGCGGCGCTGCTGGTGCCCCTCGGAGTCGCGTCGTGGTTCGGGCGTCGCGATCCTCGCGGCTTGCCGCTCTTCGTCGCGGCCGTCGCGTTCGTGCTGTACCACGCGGCGCTCACGCACGAGATCATGGGCTACCACGCCCGTTTCTATCTCCCCGCCGTCGTGCCCCTCACGCTCGCCGCGGCCGTCGGCTGGGACGCGCTCGCCGAACGATGGCCGGCGCGCCCGCACATCGCGGTGTGGCTTGCCTGGGGTGCGCTGGGCGTCGCTCTTTCGCTCGCGGGGTTCGTCGAAGGGCCGTCGAGCGGCGCGCCCGAAAGCGTCGTGCCCCTCGCTTACGTCCTGCCAGCGTTGATGATCGTCTTGATGCTCGCCAAGGGCCGCATTCGCAGTGGACCAAGCGTCGTCGATCGCGCCGCGGATCGCGCCCATGGCGTGGCGCCGGAACTCGGCGAGCGCGCCCCTCTCGCCGACCGACGCGCATCGTTCCTTCATGTGGCGCTCCTCGCCGTGCCGCTCTTGGCGCTCCGGTTTTCGGTGCCGTGGAAGTGGCCACTTGGATTGTCAGATGACGATTTCGTCGCGCGCTCGAGCGCCGAAGTGACGACGGTGCGCGGCCTCGACGACGTCGCGCGTTGCTTGCCCGGCGTGCATACGCTCTATCACTCCGAAATCGGGGTTCCGGGCCTCGTCTTACCGAACGCGCGCATCGTCGACTTTGCCGGGCTCATGTCGACGGACATCGCCCTCGGCCGCGTGCGCTTCGACGATCTGTGTCTCCGCGATCGGCCGGAAGCCATTTTTCTCCCCCACAAGAACTACGTGCGGCAAAATCGCGAAGTCGCGGAGAGTCGTTGTCTCGGCGCGTACACCGAAGTCGTCC
>CAZDNG010000018.1:103057-128716 GCA_964506835.1 uncultured Polyangiaceae bacterium | reverse complement strand
CTTGTGCCTGCCTTCGCCACCGTCTGACCACGTGGGGTCCGTGCAACGGTTACGCTGCATTCGCCACGACGAACGGTGCGACGTGCCGATCGATCAGTGTCCGCAGTCGTGCACCGTCGGGTGCGGTTGGCGACGAAGCGGGCACTAGTGCTTCGATTCACTCGAATCGAGACTCGTCCTAGCTAGTCGACATAGCGAATCCGATTCATGAATCCCGCCGAGAGGTTGATCTCGGTGTGGACGCTGTTGAATTTGTCGGCGAGTTCCTCGAACGTCATCGCGGCGTCGCCCTGATTGCCGACGAGTACCGCTTCGTCGCCCCATTTCACCGGGGTCGGCACGTCGGTCACGTCGACGGTCGTGATGTTGAGCGAGACGCGACCCACGACGGGACAGCGCCGGCCCCCGATGAGCACGATGCCCTTGTTGAAGAGCGACCGCGGATAGCCCTCGCCGAACCCGACGGGCAACGAGGCGATGCGGCTCGCACGCTTCGTCTCGAAGAGGCTACTGTATCCGATGGTGAATCCCGCCGGAATGTCGCGGACTTGCGCCACGCGCGTGCGCACCGACATCACCGGCTTGAGCGCCGGCGGATTTTCGAAATCGGTCGACGTGCGAACGCCGTAGCAGGCCGCACCCACTCTGACGAGCTCGCCGGCGCGCGCCGAGCCGGTGTGCTTCGGCCCGAGGCGGACGGTGGCCGCGCTGTTGTGCGTGTGGGTGAGGACGAAACCCGGCAACGCTTCGAGAAATTGCGCGAGCATCTCCTCGAAGCGAGCGATCTGCCGATCGGTGAAGTCCAGATTGGCGCCGTCGGCGCTCGCGAAGTGGGTCATGACACCGCGCACTTCGAGCCCGGGAAGCGCGCAGATCTCTTTCAGCGTCGCGACGTCGCGCGGGAGAAAACCGCTTCGCCCCATCCCGGTGTCGAGATTGACGTGCACGGGGATCTTCTTTTTTCGACGGCGCGCGCCTTCGTCGAGGTACGTCGCTTGCTCGATGCCGCCGACTTGTTCCTCGACGTCGAGACCGTCGAGCGCTTCGTCGAGCTCCTCGGGAAGCGCCATTCGAAGACGCAGGAGCGGAATCCTCAAACCGAGGCCGCGTACGGTTTCTGCCTCTGGGTTCGTGCAGATGCCAATCATGTCCGCGCCCGCTTCGACGGCTACCGGCGCGAGCGCCTCGAGCCCGTGCCCGTAGGCGTTGGCCTTCATGACGACGCACACCTTCGCGGGAGCGACGAGCTCCTTCACGTAGCGAATGTTGTCGCGAAACGCGCCCTTCGAAACTTGAACGTCGATGTGATGTTGCGCCATGCGAGCCTCCGCTCGCCCGTTGTCGCCTCGGATCGAATCCGCCCATGTTTCCCTGCGATTTCGAGTGGCGCATGGGACGCCAAGAGCGCGGCCGCCGAGCTCAGTGAACGAAGCCGGTCGCTTCGCCGCCGCGGTCGGTCAACGCCAGCAAGAGGTGTCCGGTCGCCGCGTTTTCGCTCTCGAGTCGTTGCGCGTTCAAGAGCAGCACGCGACGCCCGACGCCGGGGAAATCGTGCTCGATCTCCAGGTCTTGGAACGAATTGCCGTGCTCGATGAGGTCGCCGAGGAGCTCCCGAAGCCGAGGAAGCTCGAAGAATGCCCCGCCCACGTCGAACAGCGTGCGGCCCTCGACGTCCTTCTCCGACAGCTGAAAGAGCCGAAGGAAAGCCCGATTCGCCGACACGATCCCGAGCGCGTCGTCGAGAACGACGAGAGGCTCGCGCACCGTTTGGACGATGCTTTGCGCGAACGCACGCGATGCGGCGAGGAGCTCGGCACGCTTGACGCGATCGACGTCGACGAACGTCACCACCACGCCGTCGATGACGTTGTGCGAAGTGCGATACGGAAGCATGCGCAAGAGGCGCCACTTTCCGTTGTTGGTCTGCACCTCGACCTCGTGGACGACCAGTGTGTCGAGGACGCGACGCGCGTCGTCGGCGAACGCAGGGTAGCGGATGTGGGTGACGAGATCGCCCACCGGCCGGCCGATGTCGCTCGGAATCACGCTGATGACCTCGCGCGCTTGGTCGGTGAAGCGCTGGATCCTGAGATCGCGATCGAGAAAGAGCGTCGCGATGTCCGTGCTGTTCAACAGGTTTCGCATGTCGTCGCGTGCGCGCGACAGATCGTCGATCTTCGTCTGAAACTCCGCGTTGACGGTCTGCAGCTCCTCGTTGAGCGATTGCAGCTCCTCTTTCGAGGCTTCGAGCTCCTCGTTGGCGCTCTGCTGTTCCTCGTTCATCGATTGAAGCTCTTCATTCGTCGATTTGAGCTCCTCGTTGGAGGTCTCCAGTTCTTCGACGGTGCCCCGGAGCGTATGGCGAGTTTGCTCGAGCTCTCGCTCCGCGTCGGAATCGTTCCTCCTTCGCGAGGAGCGACGCCGCGGTTTCTCGGCGGCCGGCCGGGGGGGCTTCTCGGGCGGTTCGAAGCTCACGCGGAGGAGGCCGCGCATCGCCTCGGGATTCGCGAGCCGCTCTACGGTGAGTGAGACCGTCGTTTTCTGCCCCGCACCGGTGAGAAACGGCAGGTTGGGTTGCTGGACCTCGTGGCCATCCCGGGCGGCAACGCGAACCGCGGATCTCAGCGCGGCGCGCAGTCCTTCCCGCGCCATCGAGAACAGGTTCGCTCGCGGCACCCCCGCGTTCAGCTCGAGATAGGGAGCGGTTCTTCCGTGGACGTGGACGATGTCACCCCGCTCGCTGACGATCACCGTCGGTGGGACGAAGTGTTCGAGCAGGACCTTCGCCGCGGGCTCGGTCACGCCATGCCCGACCGGCTCCGACGGCGGGACGATCACCGGAGGGAGCGGCCCATGCGAGATCGAAATCGGGAATGCGACGGGCGCGACGCCAGGGGCCGATGGCTTTCGCCTGAAGATCCTCCACTTGCGCTCGATCGGCTCGAAGAGTCCGTCGTGGCCGCCCGTCGTTTCCGACGTTCCGAGCATCAAGAGCCCCCCGGAGTTCAGCGCGTACTGGAACACCGGGAGTAGCCGCTTCTGGAGCTCCGCGTTCAAGTAGATGAGCACATTTCGGCAAGAAACCAGATCGAGCTTCGTGAACGGCGGGTCCTTGACGAGGTTCTGAACCGCGAAGACCACCATGCTGCGGATCACCTTGTTGATCCGGTAGCCATTCGTGTCCCGCTCGAAAAACCGCTCGAGGCGCGTGGTGGTCAGATCGATGGCGATCCCTTCCGCGTATATGCCGGCTCGTGCGTGCCCGATCGATTCGGCGTCGATGTCCGTCGCGAAGATCTGGACGTCGATTCTTCTTTTGAGTCTCGCGACGATCTCGGCGGCCAAAATGGCGATGGAATACGCCTCTTCCCCGGTCGAGCACCCGGGCACCCACACTCGGAACGGCGTGCCGTCGGGCTTCGCAGCGAGGAGTGCCTCGAGTTGAACCTCCAGCGCGACGAACGCTCCCGGGTCACGGAAGAAGCTGGTCACACCGATGAGCAACTCTTGAAATAGGAGGCTGATCTCGTACGGATTCGACTGCAAGAAGGCCACGTAGTCGAGAGGTTGCCCGAGCTGGTGGACCCGCATGCGTCGGTCGATGCGACGACGCATCGTGTTCATCTTGTATCCGCTGAAGTCGTGGCCGGTATGGGCTCGGATCAGCACGAAGATCTTCCGCAACGCGTCGGGAAGCGCGGCGTCGGCGTTCTGAAACGTTTCTCCGTCGCGCGCAGCTCGCGCGTAGCGCACTAGCTGCGCCGGCATTCGGTCGGGTGCGAGGACGTAGTCGACGAGCCCAGTCGCTACCGCGCTGAGCGGCATTCCGGAGTACCTGGCCGAGTGTTCGTCCTGGGCGATCGCCACGCCTCCCAGCCCCTTGATGGAGCGCACCCCGAGCGTGCCGTCCGTACCAGTTCCGGACAACACGACGCACGCCGCAAGGCCCTCCTGGTCACTGGCGAGCGAACGGAAAAAGTAATCGATGGGAAGATGGGCGTCGATGCCCCGTGCCGGCTCCATCGTCTGCAAGTTCCCCCCGAGGATCGCGAGGTTCTTGCCGGGCAGGCTGATGTAGACGCGGTTCGGTTGCACCTGCATCCCGTCACGAACCAGCGCGACGGGTAGCTTCGTGTGCCGCGAGAGGAGCTCAGGCAAAAGCGAGACGTGGCTTGCGTGCTGGTGCGTCACGACGACGAAGGCGAGCCCGCTGTCGGCGGGCGTCGCGTCGAAGAACGCTTGGAGCGCCTCGAGACCGCCCGCGGACGCGCCGATTCCGACGGTGTGGAACGCAAGACCTCGTGAAGACGTCTTTGCCGGACCGGCTTCCGCCTTGCGATTGGATGCGCGAGCCGTCGCGCTTTTTTTTCTGGGACGCGCGCGAGTGCGGGTCGTCCGCTTCCGCGCTATCGGGAGCGCGGCCTTCTTCTTGGGTTTCTTCTTTTGCGGCACCAGGGGCCCCCTCCGGTGATTCGACGCGCGCTCAGTTGCGCAACCAGTCGGCCGGCGCGCGCGTGAGTCGCTGGAGCGCACCGGAAAGTCGCGCCAAGTCGACGGGCTTTTGCAGGAACACCGTGCTCGGCTCGGCCAATATCGATTCCATCCCGATGATCTCGGTCGAAGCGTAACCGGAAAGGAGCAGGACGCCGAGCGCTGGAAATTTCCTTCGAACGATCCTCGCGAGGTCGACTCCATTCGCGTCCGGCAGCGAGACGTCGGTGACCAGTAGATCGAAACGCGAGTTCGGACTTTCATACGCCGAAGCGGCCGTCGCCCCGTCACGACGGGCGACCACCTCGTACCCGAGAAAGGTCAGGAGATCCTCGAGACTCAGCCGGATTTCATCGTGATCCTCGATCAAGAGGAGCCGCGGCCGACCCGCGACTCGGCTTGGAAGCGGCGACGACGTGAGTATCGTCAGATTCGGACGTGACTCGCGCACGCGCGTGACGAGCGCGCGCTCGGAGAACGGCTTTTGAAGCGTGGGCGTGTTCGCCGAAAGACGTCCGTCCGAGACGAGCACTTCGTTCGGATGCGCCGAGGTGTAGATGACGCGAGCATTCGGCCGATTGGCTCGCACCTGCTCGGCGATCTCCGGTCCGCTCTTGCCCGGCAGCACCATGTCGGTCAACACGACGTCGATCGGCCCGCCGTACTCGTCGAGGATTCGCCCGACGTCTCCATCGTCCGCAGCTTCGAGCACGTGGTAGCCGTGGCGTTCCAGGTAATGGCGCATCGCGAGACGGACGAGCGGCTCGTCCTCGACGATGAGGACCGTCTCGCCCACCGGTCTCACCGTGAGCGGCCTGTCGGAGTCCGGGCCCTCGGAGGCATGGACGACCGGATCCGACGATTGCGGAAGATAGACGGAAAAGGTCGTGCCGATGCCGAGCTCGCTCGCAACCTCGATGTGACCTCCGTGGTTTTGCACCGTCGCGTAGACCGAAGAGAGCCCGAGCCCCGTGCCGTGGCCGGGCAGTTTGGTCGTGAAAAAAGGCTCGAAGACGCGTTCTCGCGTCTTCGGATCCATCCCGGTGCCGGTATCGCTCACCTCGACGACGACGTAGGTGCCCGGGGGCAGCGCGGGATGCGCGGCGATTTCTTCTCCAATGTGCACTTCACGAGTCGCGATATCGAGGTCGCCGCCGCGCGGCATCGCGTGCCTCGCGTTGATGCAGAGGTTGACGAGCACCTGCTCGATTTCGTCCGGTTGACCCCGCACCGCCGCGTTCGTGTCGCTGAGCCGAGTGTGAAGCGCGACGTCTTCGCCGAGGAGGCGGCTCAACATCGACCCCAGTCGAACGACGAGCTCGTTCAGGTCGAACACCGTTCGCGCGGAGGGTTGTCGCCGCGCGAACGCCATGAGCCGATGAATGACCTGCGCGCCGCCCAAGGCCGAGACCTTCAGCTGATCGAGCGCGGGACGCGCCGAACTATCGTGTTGCAGCCGGCTCAACGCGACGTCCGCGCAACCGATGATTCCGGCAAGGACGTTGTTGAAGTCGTGGGCGATCCCGCTCGCCAACGTCCCCACGGCCTCCATCTTGTTCGCCTGGCGCAGCTCGTCTTCGACGCGCCTCTTCTCGGACACGTCTTGGCCGATCGCGACGAGGCCACTCGTTTCGCCGTCCTGATTTTCGATCGTCGCGTAGTTCCATTCGATCTGACGGAGCGCGCCGCTCTTCGTCGGCATCGGGGCCACGACGTTCAATTCCCCCCCGCGTGCGCCGCTGAGGGCACGAGCGAACGCTTCTCGCACGCTGCCACGAGCCTCCTCGACCACGAAGCGCTCGAACCAGTCGTTACCGATCACCTCGGCGACCGAATATCCACTGAGCGTACTCATTCGTGCGTTGAACCCGAGAATGCGACCGTCGACGTCGAGGGAGAGCACGATCGACGGGACGGCCTCGATGAGCCGGTCGGCGAAGCTCCGCTGGCGCTCGAGTGCGTTTTCCGCGTTCTGACGACGCGCTTCCCGCTCGATGAGCGCGCGCTGTGCCTTGTCACGCTCCTCCACCTCGTGCTGAAGCGAACGGTTCGCGTCCGAGAGGCGTCGCGTGTGCTCCTCGAGAATCCGCTCCATGCGCTTCAAACGGCTGACGTCGATGAGGGCCGAGCGGGAATGCAAACCCGGTGCTTCCGAACGGGTGCTCTGGAGCTGCAGGTCCACGCCGTCTCCGCGTCGTAGAACGCGGATCTTCGTCGTCTCCGCTCGTCCGTGTGCGCGCACGGCCGTCCGATGGAGGTGGAGCTCGTCGGCGGAGTCGGGTTCGAGGAACTGGGCGAGCTTGAGCCCGATGAGCTCGGAGCGCGATACGCCGAAAATCACCGCCGCCTCTGGGTTCGCCTCGGTGATGGCGCCGTCGAGGTCCGTCGTGATGTACCCCACGGGCGCTTCCTCGTAGAGCCGCCGATACCGATCGCGCGACTCCTCGAGCTCATCGCGCGCCGCGAGGAGCTCGTCAGCCTGCATTTCCAGCTCGACCTGATGAACTCGAAGCTCCTGGACGACACTTCGTTCCGACTCGGGCTCCGGATGGGCTGCGAGGTGCGCGACCGCCCGTTCCGCGCGCTCTCGGAGGGCGCTCTGGACCGATTCACGACGCGATCGTTCGACACTCATCGCCTTCTAACCGTCCATTTCCGTTGGTGACCGCACACGCACGCCGTCGTAGCTCCGTTCGATTTCTTGAAACGTCGAGAGCCGCCTCAATCCGGCCCGGGTTCGCGTTCTTCGTAGGAGACGAGCGCAAAGGCCGGGCGGCGGGAACCGTAGTCCCTTTCGTCGCGTGGTTCAACGCGCGCCGCCCGACTCGCACGTCTGCTTCCCTTCCGAAGCAGACAAGGTCCCGCAATCGACGGCGAATCTCGGCTTGGCCGAGATTCTATCAGAGCCGGGACACCCAGGCGCGAAAGTCGTTCTGAATGCGGTGCCACTCTTCGAGCGAAAGTCCCGAGGGGAGCGGGCTTGCGTCCGCATCCGCGAAATACGCGAGGCTCTTCACGACGTGACCGATGTCTTCGGTCACGTACTTTCGGCCGAACAATTCGAGCGCGTGCTCCAGCGATGTTTCGCCGCGTTTCAGGATCTCTCGCAGATCCCAGAAATCGCGCGCAGCCCCGCGACCCGCAATCGCCGAAAGTTTCATACACGTAAGATCGTCGAGTGAAGCGACAGGGACCGGTACCGACAGAATGGACTCGGGGGTCGACAAGAGCGGATAGCGGTAGCGAATCCAACTGGTGGGCACCCCGTTCACCTCGAGGTGAAGGGTGCCCTCTGCTCGCCCGACCACGCGCACGGGATTCGACGAATCCAGAAACGAGTCCGCGCGAGCACTGGGATCGGCCGTCGCGGTGAACAGATCCAGATCTCTTGACGAACGGTGATCGAAACGCAACGCGATTGCGACTCCTCCGGCAAGGTAAGTGGTCGGATCGAGCCGATCGGCGAGTGTAGCGAGCGCTGCTCGCTGCGCGTCGGAGATCCCGACGGTCAAGGGCCCGCCCACTTCGGACGTCCCCCGCCGGATGGCACGGTGACCGGCGTGTCCGTCACGAGCCCCCAGTAGGCGAGGTCACGAGGCGCGAGGCGTTCACCTTTCCTGGTCACGAAATCACGAAGGGCCGCCTTCGGATAGGTCGAGCGGAGCCAACGCATGGCGCTCCAGTCGCCTCGAGACATCACCCGTTCCATCACGTAGTCGCGATGGAGCTCCAGATCGACGCCGCTGGGGTCGACATCCCAGAAGAGTCGGCTCACGTCGTCGGGAAAGCGAGCGTCCACTGCGGGATTCTATCACGCACTGAAAGCATGCGGGGCGCGTCGAAATTCCCATCGCTTCGATGGACTCGTCCTACTCGTCGCCGTCGAACGACTCGAGCGCGGCTTGCAGCGCTCCCACGACTTCTTCGTCTTCGCCGGGAAGCACGGTGCGAGGATCGAGGATCACGTCGCCGTTTTCGATGCGGGCGATGACCGGGGGCTCGTGCTCGCGGAGACGGCGGGTGAATTCGTCGGGGGACGGCACTTTTACGGCCAGCGCGACCGACGGAATGCCGCCGGAGAGGGTGCCGCCGCCGGTTTCGGACGCGGTAACGACGCGCGAGGTGCGCTCCGCGCGCTCGCCGAGCGCGGCGCGCCAGCCTTCGACGCGGTCTTCGAGCGCCGCGGGCGTCGCGCGGAGCTGGCGGAGGACGGGAATCGCGTCGTGGTCACGACGCGCGTAGGCGTCGAGCACGCCGTCGAGCGCGGCGAGCGTGAGCTTGTCGACGCGGAGCGCCCGCGCGAGCGGGTCCTTTCGCAACCGGTCGACGAGCGACGCCCCGCCGACGATCGCGCCGCCCTGGGGGCCCCCAAACAATTTATCGAGACTGAAACAGGTGAGGTCGACTCCGGCGCGCACGGAGGCTTGCACGGTCGGCTCGTGCCCCAGACTCGACGCGAATGCGTCGTCGAACGATTCGACGACGAGGCCCCCGCCGAGGTCCTCGATGAGAGGCACGCCGCGACGGCGTGACAAGTCCGCCAGCGCGGCGAGGTGCGGTCGCTCGGTGAAGCCGCTGATCACGAAATTACTGGGGTGCACGCGAAGGATGCACGCGGTCTGCGGAGTGAGGGCGCGTTCGTAGTCCTCGACGCGGGTGCGATTGGTCGTACCGACCTCGACCATCGTGGCGTTCGAGCGGTCGAGCACCTCCGGAATGCGGAAGCCGCCACCAATTTCGACGAGCTCGCCCCGCGACACGACGACTTCTCGACCCCGCGCGACGGCGGTGAGCGCGAGCAATACGGCGGCGGCGTTGTTGTTCACGACGAGTGCGGTCGCGGCGCCGGTGAGCGTCGCGAGCGACGATTCGACCGAGACGCCGCGACGGGACCGTTCGCCGGTTTCGACGTCGTACTCGAGCGACGAGTAGCCGCTGGCGACCGCCGCGATACGTTCGAGCGACAAGGCCGGCAGCGGCGCGCGCCCGAGGTTCGTGTGCAAGAGCACGCCGGTCGCGTTGACGACGCGCCGAGGCGCGGTCTCGCGACGGCGGAGCGCCGCGACGCGAACCGCCTCGACGACCTCGGACAGAGCAGGTGCGGTGCCGCCGGCGCGGACGCGCGTACGGAAATGCGCGAGCACGTCGCGAGCGATCGCGACGAGCGCTTTGCGGCCGACGAGGGCGCGACTTTCATCGAGTTCCGGCGCCTCGACGACCTTGTCGATCTTGGGCAGCTTGCCGAGCTCCACCGGCCGCACATTACCTCAGTTCGCGCAGTTCACGTGCAGGCGTGCCGGCGCGCGCCGGGGTCGCGCGCGCATCGCGGCGATTGCCGCCGGAGGCAAAATGCGTCTTCTAGGAGGCGGAGGTCCGGGGTAATGACCAAGCCCATGAAAAACGCCGTGCGCGTGCTCTCCTTTCTGTGCGCCGTCGGGTTGCCCGCGGGGGCGGGCGCAGCCGAACCGGGCCCAGCGAAGCCGAGCCCCGCGAAAGCAAGCGCTGCGAAGCCGAGCGCCGCGAAGCCGAGTCCGGCGGCGCCGAGCGCCGTAAACCCGTTCGACATCCCGTTCGAGAAGTACACGCTCCCGAACGGCCTCGAGGTGATCTTGCATCACGACGCGTCGCTGCCGCTCGTCGCGGTGAACGTCTGGTATCACGTCGGGCCGTCGAACGAGCCGCCCGGACGCTCGGGGTTCGCGCACCTCTTCGAACATTTGATGTTCGAGGGGTCGAAGCACGCGGGTCACGATTTCGACAAATTGCTCGAAGCCGTGGGCGCGACGAACGTGAACGGAACGACGAGCTGGGATCGCACGAATTACTTCGAGACCGTGCCGCGACAGGATCTCGAGCTCGTGCTGTGGCTCGAGAGCGATCGCATGGGCTACCTCGTCGACGCGCTCACGCCCGAGCGGCTCGAAGTGCAGCGCGACGTCGTCAAGAACGAGCGCCGGCAACACTACGAAAATTCGCCCTACGGCTCGAGCGAGCTCGCGATGGATGAGGCGCTATTTCCCGCCGATCATCCGTATCACGGCGCGGTCATCGGCTCGATGGAGGACCTCTCTCGCGCGAGCATGGAAGACGTGCGCGCCTTCTATCGCGCCTACTACGCCGCGGCGAACGCGACGGTGACGATCGCCGGCGACTTCGACGCGGCGCAGACGAAGGCGTGGATCGAGAAGTACTTCGGGCCTTTGCCGACCGTCATGCGCCCGGTGACGCCGCCCCGGACGACTCCGCCCATCACCGCGCCGGTGAGCAAGGACGTCGAAGATCAGGTCGAGCTCTCCCGAGTCGCGATGAGCTGGCTCACGCCGCCGGCCTACACGCCGGACGACACCGTGCTCGACGTCGTGTCGACCTTGCTCGCCGGCGGGAAGGCGACGCGGCTCTATCAAGAGCTGGTCGTGAAGCAGAAGATCGCGTCGGAGGTCGGCTCCGAGCTCGACTCGAACTACCTCGCGAGCATGTTCGCCGTCGACGAGATGGTCGCCGCGAAGGCGGATCCGAAGAAGGCGGCGGAAGAGATGGCCAAAGTCGTCACGTCGCTCGGCGAACACGGCCCGACTCCGCCGGAGCTCGACCGCGCCAAACGTCGCATTCGTTTGCGGGTGCTCGACGATTTGCAGCGCCTCGACGGCGACGGCGGAGAATCGGGACGAGCCGGCACGCTTCAGCGCTTCAACCACTATACGGGCGACCCAGGACACCTCACGGCTTACATGGCCAAGTTGGAGTCGGTCACCGCGGAGGACGTCAAACGGTGCGTACAAAAATACCTTTCGCCGACGGCGCGCGTGACGATCACGACGCTTCCACGAAAAGCGCCGCCGAGCGACGGAGGGAAACCGTGATGCGCGCGCCGCTCCTTCTCGTATTGTTGTCGTCGCTCGCCGGATGCGCCGGGGCGCCGCCGCCCGCGCCGGCGCCGGTTGCTGCAGCGACGATTCCGCCGGCTCCGCCTCCGCCGCCTCCCGCGGTGGACGATTGGCGATTTTCGCAGCCGAAGCCCGGACAACCCGCGCCGCTCGACTATCCCGAAGTGCAAACGGGCAAGCTCGACAACGGGCTCTCGCTCTACGTCGTGCGGCGACCGGTCGGCATCGTGTCGCTGTCGCTCATCGCGAAGAGCGGCGGCAGCAGCGTGCCCGCCGGCAAGAGCGGCCTCGCCGGGCTCACGGTGCGCATGATGACGGAAGGAACCACCGCGCACAGCCCGCTTGCGCTCGCCGAAGCGGCCGAAGCCCTCGGCGCGTCGATCGAGGAGTCGGCGGGCCGCGACTTCGTGCGCCTCGGAATCACGACGCTGAAGGACGACATGCGCCGTGGACTCGCGCTCCTCGCCGAGGTCGCTACGAAACCGTCATTCGCTCCGAAGGAGCTCGAGCGCGTGCGCCGCGAATGGCTCGACGGCATCGAGGGCGAACGACAGAACCCGTCGCGGCTCGCGTCCTTGGTCGGACTCCGGTTGCTCCTCGGTCCGGTCGCCGGCGCGCCGGTGAATGGCTCGCAGCACGACGTGACCGCGCTTTCGCGCGACGACCTGGTGCGCTTTCACAAAGAAAATTTCGTCCCCGAAAATCTGGCCCTGATCGTGGTCGGAGACGTCGCGCTCGATGACGTGCGACCGCTCGCGAAAGATTTGCTCGGACGGATGCAGGGACACGCGCCGGCGGTCGTTCCGGCGCCGCTCCCGTCGGAACCGACCGGGGGCAAGGTGGTGATCGTCGATCGGCCCGGGTCGGTGCAAACGGCCTTGTTCATCGGCCAGCGATTCCCGAAGCGCTCGGAGCCGGGCTACGAGACGCGCGAACTGATGAACGACGTGGTCGGGGGCCTCTTCACGTCGCGGCTCAACGCCAACCTTCGCGAGAAGCACGCCTACACGTACGGCGTCCGATCCGTCGACATCGCGACACGCGACTGGGGCGCGTTCGCCGTCATGACCTCGGTTCGAACCGACACGACCGACGACGCCCTACACGAAGCCTTTGCGGAGCTCGATGGCGCTCGCGACCCGAAGCTCGGCCGTCCCTTCTCCGACGATGAGCTCAACACCGGCCGCGCGGACTTGAAACAGAGTCTCGGCGCCAGCCTGGCGGACGCCGGCGAGATCGCCGATCGGGTGGAAAACCTCTTCATCGAGGGACTTGCGCCCGACTACTACCGGAAATATCCGGCAATGCTGGACTCCGCTGACACCGCCGCGATTGCGAAGGAAAGCGCGCGAATCGCGCCAAATCAGTCGGTGGTCGTCGTGGTGGGAGATCGTGCGTCGATCGAGCCAAAGCTCAAGGCACGAGCCTTGACCGTGGTCCCAGCCGAGGAGTCGCTTCTCGACTGACGCGCTGGGCGGTTTGCACGAAGGCGAGATCTGGGCCTACATTTCGGTTCGGTGACAGTGGCCGAGCCGATCCTCGTCGTCGACGACGACACGGTGACCCGCGAGGCGATCGTCGACCTGCTGGTCGGTGCGAGCCTCAAAGCGGTCGCCGTCCCGGATGGCCCCTCGGCGCTCGAATGGCTCGAGGGTGAGCTTCCGTCCTTGGTTCTGCTCGACGTCACCATGCCGAAAATGGACGGGTACGAGGTGCTGCGGCGGATCCGGGAAACCCCGCATCTGTCCAGCGTGCCGGTCGTGGTGATGACCGCGCTCGACTCGGACGGTCAAGTAGAGCGGGCGTTCGCCGCCGGCGCCGACGATTTCGTCCAGAAACGCCTGCGCGGGCTCGAGATCGTGGCGCGGGTCCGCGCCCAGCTCCGGATGCGCGACTACGGCGAGCGCTTGGCGTACCGCGAGCGCGATCTCCGGACCGTCGTCGAGCTCATCCAGACCCTGGCGTCGAGTCTCGACATCCGCGACATCCTCTTCACGCTGGTCACGCGCCTTGCGGCCATCGTGAAGGTCGACCGGTGCAGCATCGTGCTCCTCGGCGAACGGTCGGACATCGGCTACGTCGTGGCGACCAGCGACAACGAACAGCTCCGCGATCTGCCGATCAACCTGACGAAATATCCCGAAATCCGCGAGACGTTGACGTCCGGGTCGGCGGTCGTCATTCGCGACGCTGCGAACCATCCCTTGCTGCGCGCGGTGCGGCAGCACGACGGGCTCACCGGGTTCACGTCGCTTGCTCTCGTGCCCATCGTCCACGAAGGACGCGCGCTCGGCGTCATCTTCCTTCGCGCCAAGCGCAAGGTGGTGTTCTCCGACGAAGAAATGACGCTCTTGCAGACGGTGTCGAACGCGACCGGCATCGCCCTTCGCAACGCGCGCATCTTGCAGGAGCTCAAGAAGGAGAACCAGCAAAGCGTGGAGGCGCGCGCCGAGGCCGAGCATCGGATGCAGCTCTTCCAGCGCTATCGCGATTTCTTCGAGAGCGCGGCCGACGGCATCGTCGTCATCGACCAAACCGGGGGTATTCTCTTCGCGAATCCGCGGGCCCGAGAGATCACGGGATTTTCCGAGACGGATCTCGCCGACATCAAGCTGAACGAGGTGCTCCCGGTCGAGGAGCAAAAGCGGGCGCTCCGGCTGGTCCGCGGCTTTCGCGAGAGCATCTACCCGCAGGGCGTCGACGTCCGCATTCGCAGGAAACAGGGCGAGGAAATCGTCCTCAGCGTGAACTTCAGCTCCGTCCTCCGCGAAGAGGGGGCCGTGCTGTTCACCTTCCGCGACGTGACGATGGATCGGAAGACGGAGATCGAGCTCAAGCAGACCAAGGAATACTTCGAGCGCGTCATCGAGAGCTCGGTCGACGCCATCGTCTCGGCGAACCTCTCCGGTCTGGTACTCCTGTTCAACCGCGCCGCGTCACGCATCTTCGGGTACGAACCGAGCGAAGTGATCGGCAAAATGTCGGTGGAAAAGCTCTATCCGCCCGCGGTCGCGCGCGAGGTGATGCAGCGGATCCGCGACCCCAACACGTGCGGCCCCGGCCGCCTCGAAGACTACCGCGTCGACATGCTCCACTCGAACGGCGAGATCATCGCGGTGAAGCTGTCCGCGGCGCTGATCATGGAAAATGAGCGCGCCGTCGGCTCGGTCGGCATCTTCACCGACATTCGAGAAAAGCTTCGAATGGAAGCGCGGCTCACGAAAGCCCAGGAAGAGCTCCGCGAACGCGAGAAGCACGCGGCCGTCGCCGAACTGGCCGGCGCCGCCGCTCACGAACTCAATCAGCCGCTCACCAGCATCATCGGGTACGCGGAGCTTCTCTTGCGACGGCTCGAGCAAGCGTCGCCGCTCCACAACGCCGCCGACATCATCATCACGCAAGCGGAGCGCATGGCCGAGATAGTTCGCAAGATCGGCAAGATCACGAAGTACGAGACGAAAACGTACGTGGGAGGCGCGAAGATTCTGGACCTCGATAAGGCCGCGAGCGAGGCGGAGCTCAAGGACATTCACCGATGAAACCCGATGGTTCGGAAGCCCCGTCGTATGCGTCTGACGAGGTCGTCTCGGGGACGAACATGTTCGAACCCATGCTCGACGAGACCGTCGCTTTCGAGGCGCTCGTGGATCTTGCGTCACGGCTCCCGATAGAAGCGGGTCCCGAGAGCGTGACCGAAATGGTGCTCGACACTTTGTCGGCGATCGCTCCGAAACGCGCGTTCGGAGTCTGTCTGGTCCAGACCGAAAGCGACGGCCCTTACATCGGCATTCGCGTCCCGCCCGGCGTCGAGCCGTCGCGGGCCGATCCGACGCGCTTGTTCGTCGATTTGCCCGACGAACGCATCGTGAACTTGCCGGAGCTCGACGGATCGACGCTCCACGTCGCGAGCACCGGTGGACGCCTCGAACAGGGCACGACCGAGGCCGCGCTCGTGAAGCGCGCCGCGACGCTGCTCGCTTTCGGCATCCGCACGGCGCTCACCCTCCGAAAAGCGCGGCCGGTATCGGAGCAGGTCGCCGAACTCCGCGCGCAGCTCGTTCAAGCGGAGAAGCTCGCCACCCTGGGCCAGATCGTCGCGGGCGTCGTTCACGAGCTCGCGAATCCGGTGACGTCGATCGTCGCGTGCGCGGCGTACCTCGAACGACAAGCGACGGCGTCCCGCGCCTTGGTCGACGACATCGAACACATCCGCCGCATCGGTCGTGCCGCAGACCGCATCTTGAAGTTCAGCCGCGACCTGGGAGCGTACGCGAGACCGGCGACCGAGCCGCCGGGCGCCGTGCTCGTCTCCGACGTCATCGCGCAAGCATTCGCGTTTTGCGAACACGAATTGTCGCGGTACGAGGTCGAGCTGACCCGCGACTACGACGAGGGCGCGCCTCCCGTGCTCGGGCAAGCAGGGCCGCTCACGCAGGTGTTCGTCAACCTGTTCACCAACGCCGCGCACGCCATGACCGATCACGGCGGGCGTCTGGTCGTACGGACGCGGCTCGCCGTGGACGAGCTGTGCATCGACGTCACCGACACCGGGACCGGCATTCCTCGCGACACCCTGGAACACATCTTCGAGCCGTTCTTCACGACGAAGGAAAAAGGCCGAGGCACGGGGCTCGGCCTGGCCATCGTCCGGGAAATCATGAACGCCCATCGCGGCGCGATCGTCGCCACGAGCACGCTCGGCGAAGGCTCGACCTTCACCCTCACGTTGCCGCTCTACAAGATGAATCGTGATGGTCTCAAGAGACCACTCGAATGACGAGCACCAGGGTCCCGCCGTCGTGCCGTTGCCCCGCGACGACGAACGATTGACCGACCTTCGCCTTCACTTCGAGTAGCGGCAAGAAGACCTTTCCGTCGGGTCGGTCGATGCTCGCGGAGAAGCGGACGGTGTCGTTCGGGAGCGCGTCGATCAAGATCGTCCGAAGGGACCTCCCGTTCGGCAGCACGAACGTCCGGGGCGCACCGAGCGCGAGAGGCAAGCGCACGCGCTCGAGGAGCGTGTAGGTCTTGAACGCGGAGAACGGCGGCTTCCCGAGCTCGGGCATGTGACCAATCCGCGGGTCGATACCGCCCTCTCGATTCGTCGCTTGCAGAACGACCACTTCCACGCCGAAGTTCAGGTTCGGCGCCGCGTGGGCCGGCTCCTTTTGGGGCGCCTTGCCCGGCGCGTTTTCGGCGCGGGCAACGACGCTTGCCAACGAAATCGCCACCAAGAGCGCAACGGTTCGGCGCTTCATAGCGAGGCGCTGCCTTCCGAAAGCCAGACGACGGGCATCTCGTCGTGGTCCGTCGCGACGACGAAGAGAACACCTTCCGCCGCGCCGAGGTCGAGCTGTTCGATCGCGGCCCCCGATTGAGACAATTCGTCGTCGTTCGCGCTCGCCGACGGCGGGCTCGCGGGTCGAAGGACGCTCGCGACGCGAGCGATGTCGGGCTCGGACGACGCTCTGCCCGCCCGGTTCGCCGGAGCCGAGTCCGGCCGCATCGAGAGCGCGGTCAGCGCGACGGCCGCGGCGGCACCGAACGCGGCGAGCGGTGCGAACGCCCGCGCGATCCGCCGCCACGGAAACCGTCCGAGGTAGAGCGCGTGCGTAACCGGACGATCCGGGGCGACCTCGGCGTGAATCTTCTCCATCAGACGCCCGGCGACGTCGCAGGATTCGCCGTCGCCCGGCTCGGCGATGGCGCGCACGACGTCACCGATCTGCGTCCATTCGGCGAGGAGGCGCTCGTCGCCGGGCTCGAGAAGACGCCGCACGTCGTCCGTCGCCCCCGACGACAGTTCGCCGTCGAAGTACTCCATCAAGATTCGGTCTCGGGGCGGCATCAAGGGGCGTCCGCGCCTTCCGCGTCTTCGAGAGGGACGGCACCGATTTGCTCTTCGTAGCATTCGGCGAGCGCCTTCTGCAGTTTGCGGCGCGCGTGAAAGAGCCGGCTCATGATCGTGCCCTTGGAGACACCCATGACCACGGCCATTTCCTCGTAGCTCAGCCCCTCCACCTCGCGCATGACGATGACGCCGCGGTGGTAGTCGGGAAGCCCGTGGAGCGCGACTTCGATGCGACGCCGGATCTCGTCTCGACGAACGGCGTGTTCCGGGTCGGATTCGTCGAACCGCGCCATCGTGTGCGAGTCCGAAGTGGCCTCGAGCGTGGACGGATCGATCGCGTCCACTTCGCGGCGGTACGGCTTTCGAAGCACGTCGATCGAAAGATTCGTCACGATCCGGTAGAGCCAGGTGAAGAAGCTCGACGTGCCTTCGAAGGCGTCGAGGCGGCGATAGACCCTGAGGAACGCCTCTTGGACGATTTCTTCCGCGTCGCGTTCGTCGCGCACGAGGGCGAGCGCAATGGAGAACGCGCGACGCTGGTGGCGCTCGACGAGCTTTCGAAACGCGACGGCATCGCCGCCCTTGGCCTTGCCGATCAGCACCCGGTCTTCAGCGGCCTCGACGACCCTCGCGGCGTCGACGGGCATCCGTCGGCGGCGTTCGTGGATGCCGGATTGGTCGCCGGTATCGATCGCGACCCCGCGGATCGCACGCACATTGCTCCCCAAGGGCGCTTCGACCGAGCGCGAACGGTTCAGATCGGTATGCAACACCCTGATCTCCTTCGGATTTGCTGCCGAAGCCGAGGCGGACCGGCTGCGCGAATGAAGCGCCACGGAGCGTCCTACGGAGACGCTCGGCGTTTTTCGCCCTACAAAAGCGGCGCTACGGAGCGACGAAGGGCGCGGGGTCGGCGGGCTCGGGCAACTCGCCGAGCGTCACCGTGAGATCGACCGTTCGACGGTCGCGAACGACGAGCATTCGAACGCGCTTGCCGACCCCCGACACGCTCGACACCCAGCGTAGCCGGTCCGGGCCGGCACGCGCGACGTCGCCGAACTGCACGATCACGTCGTCGACCTTGAGCCCCGCCCGCGCCGCGGGGCCACCGGGAAAGACTTGAGTGACGATGGAGCCGGCGCGATCGCGGAGCCCGAGCCGGGCGCGGTCCTCTTCCTTGACGGCTGCGACGAACGCCCCGATCGCGCTTCTCCGAAATTTGCCGTGCTCGAGGAGCGCCGGGAGCAGCTCGCGAACCATGTTGATCGGAATCGCGAATCCGATGCTGTTCGCTTCGGGCTTGATCGCGGTGTTGATGCCGATCACGCGACCGGCGAGATCGAGGAGCGGACCGCCGGAGTTACCGGGGTTGATGCTCGCGTCGGTCTGCAGGTAATCGTAGTACCCCGTCGGGTCGAGGCCTCGTACGTCGCTCCGCGTGCGCCCCTTGGCGGACAAGATCCCGGCGGACACGGTGTGCGACAGACTGAACGGGTTGCCGATGGCGACGACCCAATCTCCCACGCGCGCACTGTCCGAATCGCCGAGCGGTAAGTGGGGGAGGCCCTTCGCGTCCACGTGCAGCACGGCGACGTCGGTCGGCGCGTCGGCACCGACGACCGTCGCGCGCTTCTGATCTTCCTCGGCGAAGAGCGCGTAGATCCGCGTGGCGTTCGCGACCACGTGATAGTTCGTGAGAATGAGCCCGGACGGCTCGAACACGAAACCCGTGCCGACACCGCCGGCGACGATCCGGTGGCCGCCGCCGAACATCGCTTGCTCGGTCTCGATGAACACCACCGCCGGATCGGCGCGCGCGGCGAGGTCCGCGAACGTGAGCGGCCCGGACCGAACTGGTTGGGGCGCGTCGGTCGCAGCGGGAAACACGGGCAACGTCGGCCCGAGCGGCGCCGACGACACCGGGTCGACCGTGGGTTCGGGCCGTCTTCGCGCCGCGCGGCCCTCGCAAGAGACGAGGCCGAAAAGCACGAGCGCGACCGCCCGAACGCGCGTCACTTCCCTTTGCCGACCTCGAGAAACCGTTGGCGGAGGTCGTAGAGCGCCGCCGAGAGAATGCGCTCTTCCTCACCCGTCAAATTGCCGTGGGTCTTTTGCTCCAGGAGCCCGAGGAGATCGATGGTCTGTCGAGCCAATGCGAGGTCCGGCGCAATCGACGCGCCCGACGGATCGGGCGCGTCACCGAGGTGCATCAGCGCGCTGTGCGACAGCGACATGACGAAGGTTGCGAAGTCGATGTGAGGCAGACCCTCGCCGGGATCGTCGGTCACGCCCGCATCGCGTCCCTCGTCCTTGGTCGTCACTCTTCCTCTCCCTTGGCTGCGCCTTCCTCATCGTCGGACGACTCGGTCGCTTTTGCGTCTGCGACGTCTTCCTTTTCGTCGTCTTCGTCGTCCTCGTCTTCGTCGTCCTCGTCTTCGTCGTCCTCGTCTTCGTCGTCCTCGTCTTCGTCGGCGTCATCCGACGCAGCGGTTTTCACGACGGGGGCTTCGTCGTCGACTTCGACGGCGGGCTTTGCCTGCGGCGCGGCCTTGACGGCTTCGACGAGCTTCGGCTGAGGCGCCTCGACGGGCGGCTTGGCCTTCACGGCTTCGACCTCGTCGTCGTCGTCATCATCATCGTCTTCGTCGTCCCAGCCTTCATCGACGGGCAACGGGCCCGGGGCGATGGACCGCGGCGCGGAGCGTTCGGCCGCGGCCACGGGCGCCGCGAACGGTCGCGGTTCGCTCGACAGGGTCGGGACCGGTGCCGACGCGGGCGGCGTGGGACGATCTTCCGGATTGGTCAGGGCCGGCTGCACCAGCTCGATGCCTTGGACCTTGTCTTGACGGTCTTCCAGGGCTTCGAGGTGCTTCTCGACGTCGGCCTCGGTGATCGTGCGCTTGGCGAGCATTCGGTTGCGAATGCGAACGTCGAATTTGAAGTTGTGCGGTACATCCATCTGGCGGCTCTCCATCAACGGTTCACGCAACCCGGTCGGGCGGCGGGGGCGGCGGTTCGTCCCCCCCAGTACCCCCGGGGTCGGTCCTTCGTCTAAGCAATCGTTCGGCCGGTAGCAAGGCCTCGTGTCCATTCTGGTCGCCCTCTTCGAGCCTGCGCACGGCGGCCTCGATCTCCGGCTCTTCGGCGGGCCGGATACTCTGGACCACGAGGCGCACCCGAATTTGCTGCCCGGCGAGCGGATGATTCGTGTCGAGGACGGCGGTGTCGTCGGTCAGCTCTACGACCTTCAACATGACGACGCCCGCGGCGCCCTGCCGCTCGGCCTCGAATTCGTCCCCGAGCACGATGTCGTCGGGCAGCTCCGCCCGGTCGACGTGGATCAGCCCGTCGGGGTCTCGAGCGCCGAACGCGTCTTCGGGAGCGAGCGTGATCTCACGACTGCCCCCGACCGTGAGCCCCTGAAGCGCCTGTTCGACGCGAGGAGCCGCGTCTCCGTAGCCGAGGAGCACCTCGACCGGCTCGTCCGGACTCGATACCTCGACGCTTTCGCCTTCCGCGTCGAACAGCTCGTAGGCGAGCCCCACGACCGTGCCGGGCCCAGCTTGGAAGTCGTCCGAGCCGTTCGAACGAGCGGCGCGCGGCGGGCGTTTGGAAGCGGCCATTTTTTCGATGGATCCCCGTGAGCGGCGAGCTCAACGAAAGGTTCGAAGGGGCGTGGCAAGGTGCTCCACGACGTTGAACGAGTCGAGGGACACGCGCCCCTCCGAGAACAGGAACTCCGTGAAGGATGCGTTCTTTACTCTCCAATTCAACCGCAGCGCCGTCTTTTCTGGCGCCTCGAGCACGCGCTGAACCGACACGCCGATGGGACCGCCGGAAGTGAAGAGGGCGATGCGTCGATTGCCGCCGGCGCGAGTCAGCTCGTCGAACGCCGCGCTCACGCGCCCGTGGAACGCCGCGAAGCTCTCGACGGCCGGTTCGGTGATCGAGCCGCGCTCCCACTCCGCCATGAGTCGCTCGAACATCCGCTGAAAGAAGCGGTTGCGTTCGGGACCGCCGCTCGCCTCCTGAAACGCCTGCACGCGCTCGGCAAATGCGGGGTCGCGAAGCGCGAGCGCAGGCATCAAGGTGCCGAGGATCCCGTCCGCGGCGTACTCGTTCCACGCGGCGTCGAGGATCGGTTCGGGCCACTCGACGCCGGCTGCCCGAAAGCGGTCGCCGACGATTTCCAACGTCCTTCGCTGCCGCGTCAGGGTCCCCGAAATGACGACGTCGAAGGGTTCTCCTAGCGAAACGAGGTGTTCCCCGACGGCGCGGGCCTGTTCCTCGCCGCGTTCGGTCAGCCGATCGGACTCGGCCTCGAAGGCGCGAGCCTGACCATGCCGGACGAGAAGAAGCGTGCTCATGAGGGCATTGTCTCCCGTGGGCGCGGGATCCGACGTCCCTTTTTTGGGAAAACTCCGCCGTCGCCGCTCGCGCCGCGACCGACCACGCGGAAGCGGCCCCCACTCGCCCCGCGCGCTCGAACCGACGGCACCCTGCTATAAGGCCGCCGTGCCGAAGGTCGCTCGAGCACTGGTCATCGGCCTCCTCGTGGTGCCGTGGCTCGTCCTTCCCGTCGCGGGGTGTCGTCGTAAAACGGTCGAGACGAGCAATCCCACGACGCCGAGTGCCTCTACCGCGCCGACGCGCGGCGTCGTGACCGCGCCGCTCGCAGGAGAGCGCATCGACATCCCGGGCGGCGCTTTCCGAGCCGGCAGCACTCCGGGCGAGCCCGGCCGGCACCCGGAGCTCGAGCAGCGCCTCTCGACGGTGGAGCTCGGCCCGTTCCGGATCGATCGGCTGCCTTATCCGAACGATCCGAAGCAATCGCCGCGCACCGGCGTGACGCGCGACGAAGCCGAGCATTTGTGCGCAGAGCGCTCGATGCGGCTCTGCACCGAGCTCGAGTGGGAGCGCGCGTGCAAGGGACCCGAGAGCCAGCCCTACTCGAGTGGCGATGCGTGGGACGCGCGCTGCGCGAGCGATCCGACGGCGTGCGCGTCGGCGTTCGACGTGCTCGGCATGGGTGCCCGTCGTGAATGGACGTCGAGCGACGTCGTGCCAGCCGACGACTCCGCCCGTCGTGCGGCGGTACGTGGCGCGCCGCCGACCAGCCCCGAGACCGCTCACCGGTGCGCGGCGCGTTTTGCCGAGAAGCCCGACGCCAAAGACGACGCGCTCGGTTTTCGGTGCTGCAAGGGAGCGCGAAACGCGGCGCTGGTTCCGGAGCCGCGCGAAGAGCAAACCTTCGTCCAAGCGCCGCTCACGACCGCGCGCCTCGGTGAGCTCTTCAAGGCCGACCCGCGCACCGCGTCGCTCGCGAAGGATCTGCGGTTTTTCCGCGAGCCCGACGCGGCCGAGACGGTCGTGGCGCGCGGCCCCGGCGATCGCAAAGGGTTTCTGTTCACGGTGGCGCCACTCCGCTGGAACCCGGTGGCGGGCGCGGATTTCATCGTCGCCACGGGTCGCTCGGGCGAGAGCACGTCCTTCGTCGTCGTCTACCGAGTTCTCGGCAAGGACGACTATCGGTTGGCGTCGAGCTTCATCATGGAGAACGAAGTCGGCCCGGTCGCACTCGCGTACAACGGGTACATCCGCCCTCGCCTCCACTTCAGCACGTGCTGGGGATGTCTCGGCGAAACCGGGAAAATCCTCTATCGCGACCCGGACGGTGCGACGATCAGCCAGCCCTGAGGCCGCTCAAGACATCAGGCCCGCGACGCGGCGAACTCGAAGGCGCTGCCGCCCGTCGACGAGTCGACGGCGCGCACCGATGCTCGCGTGGCTTCCGCGGCGATCCGAGCGGCGAAGAGACCGAGCCCTCGGCTGTATCTGCCGGTCGGCACGAGCTTCGAAGAGACCTGGCCAACGGCGGTGAATGCTCGAGACCGCTCTTCGGGACCGAGCACGGTGCCTTGATCCTCGACGCGCACGACCACCTCGGTCGGTTCGAGGCGAACCGAAACGCGAATGACGCTGCCCGATGCCGAATGTTGGATCGAGTTTCGGAGCAGGTTGGTGATCGCGCGAACGACGAGGTCGCGGTCGCCGCGGGCGAGGCACGCCGCCGAAGCGTCGCTTCGAAAGTGAACGCTGACGTTGTGGCTCTTCGCTACCGGGCCGCACGAGGCGATGATTTCCTCGACCAGCACGCGGAAATCGATGATCCCACCTTCACTGCCGACGCCACCGCGCAACAGCTGCCCGATGAGATCGATGTTCGCAATGATGTGGGCGAGGCCATCGCACGAGACGAGGCCATCGTCGATTGCCTCGCGACCGTCTGCATCGATGACGTAGTCAGTCGATGCAAGGAAGCCGAGGTTACTTTGTAACGCCGACAACGGGTTTCGAAGATCGTGCGCGAGGAGCCCGAGAAGCCCGCCCAGAGTGGGAAGATCCAGGGGTTCGACCACCTCGCTCTTCCCCACCAAGGCGTGGCTGCTCAGCCAGCCTCGGGCTCTTCGTCGTCGTCGGCGATATCGTTGACGCTCGGGATCTTCTTGATCTCGAGCCGCGCAATCTTCCACGCCCTTTGCACGATCCACGAGAGGGATCGATCGAGCCGTGCCGCTTCGTCTTTGATTTCCTGGAGCATGGACTCCGGGAAGTAGAGACTCTGCTTGCGCTTATCGCTGCCTTTGGTTCCGCTTTGGTTATCGGCCATTCGCCTAAACTTTCAACAATGACAACAAGTAACACACACCCGGGCGAAGAACAAAGGCGAACTTCGTCAAAAAAGGCCTCACTTCGATAAATGACGCCCGACCGGCCGAGGTGTCGCCTGAGATAATGGTCGCTCATGGACGCCGAGCAGCCATCGCCGGAACGAGCCGAGACCGCTGTCGCAAGCCTGAAGCCGAAGCCGAAGCGACGGTGGTGGTCGAAAACCGCGCGAGGCTCGAAGAGCCGCGTCCGCTTCGGGGTCGTCGTCGCGCTCGGTGCGTTCGCGGCCGGCGCGGTGTTCACCGCGTTCGCCTCGCTCGCCGCTGCGGGTGACGGCCCTTACGACGTGGTCCGCCAGCTCGGCCGCGTGCTCGTGCTCGTCGAGAACGAGTACGTGGACCCCGTCGAACGATCGCGACTGCTCGAAGGCGCAATCAAAGGGATGGTCGGCGAGCTCGACCCGCACTCGTCGTACCTGCCGCCGGAGGACTACGACATCTTCGAAGCGGACACGAAGGGCGAGTTCGGCGGCATCGGGGTCGAAGTCGATTTTCGAAATGAGGCCGTGGTCGTCATCGCGCCCATCGAAGGCTCACCGGCGGATCGCGCCGGGATCCGTTCGGGCGACCGCATCTTCGCGATCGACGGCACGCCCGTACGCGACAAGCCGATGCAGGATCTGGTGCGCCTGATGCGCGGCAAGCCGGGCACGCGCGTCATCGTCTCGGTGAGCCGAGGCAGCGAAGAACGGATCCTTCACTTCACGCTCTCTCGTCAGATCATCCAGGTATCGAGCGTCGTCTCCAAGATGCTCGACGGCCGCGTTCTCTATCTTCGCATCAAGCAGTTTCAATCGGGCACTCACGACGAGATGCTCGACGCGATCGGCAAGATGCGAGCGGAGGCCGGCGCGTTCACCGGCGTCGTGCTCGATCTCCGGAGCGATCCCGGCGGCCTCGTCGACGAGGCCAGCGGCGTGGCCGACGAGTTCTTGGGCGGCGGCGTGATCTACACGACTCGTCACCGCGGCCAGACCGTCGACGAAGTGCGCGCGGGTCCCGGCGGCGCGCTCAGCGTCGAACCCTTGGTGGTCCTGGTGAACGAATACAGCGCGAGCGCGTCGGAGCTACTCGCCGGGGCGCTCCAAGACCAAAAACGCGCGACGATCGTCGGCGCGCAGACCTTCGGCAAAGGCTCGGTGCAGACGATCATCGATCTCCCGGGCGGCGCGGGGCTCCGGCTCACGACGATGCGGTACTACACGCCGGGTGGTCACGCGATCCAAGCCGAAGGGATCACGCCCGACGTCCGCGTCGACGGCACCTTCGTGCCCGATCAACACGTCGGATTGATCCGCGAAAGCGATCTCGAAAACCATTTGCCTGCTGAAGGCACCGCGCCAGCGCCTCCGTCATCCGCCGAACCCGTGGCGGACGGGGGCACGCCGGAAATGCCGCCCAGCACGCCGAAGGAGATCCCCATCAACCCAACCGGCGGTAAGGATCTCGCCCTGTCGATCGGCTACCAGATCGTGAAGGGCGTACTTCATCGCTGAAGGCGGATCCGTTCACGCAAGGGACGCCGTCACGTCACGACGGACGCACGGCTGCGAAAGCGCGAACGACGAGCCCGGGCCCGCAAGCGACGTCGAGAACCTTGTCTTTCGCGGTCGCCCCGCTCGCCTCGACGAGGATGCGGAGAGCCTCCTCACTGGCGATGGAGGGCGCGTTGGAAAATGGGATCGCTTGACGGGTGAACTGGTCG
>CAZDNG010000018.1:0-102957 GCA_964506835.1 uncultured Polyangiaceae bacterium | reverse complement strand
ACTGGCGATGGAGGGCGCGTTGGAAAATGGGATCGCTTGACGGGTGAACTGGTCGCGATGCGACGCCTCGTTCGTCATTCGCAAAGTCTAGCGCGGACAACGAGCGGGCGATCAAACCCCGCTGTTCACTTTTTTTCGAGCAGCTGCCGGAGCACGTACTGGAGGATCCCGCCGTGCCGGTAGTACTCGAGCTCGACGACCGTATCGATGCGGCAGACGACCTCGAAGCTGCCGACTTTGCCTTCGGGAGACTTCGTCTGGATGGTGAGCTTCTTGCCGGGCGCGAGGCCCTTGGCGATGCCCTCGATGTCGTAGGTCTCTTCGCCGGACAGGGAGAGGCTTTCTTTGCTTTGACCGTCGAGGAACTGGAGCGGCAAGACGCCCATGCCGATGAGGTTCGAGCGGTGAATGCGCTCGTACGATTGCGCAATGACGGCGCGAATGCCGAGCATATAGGTGCCCTTCGCTGCCCAGTCGCGCGATGAGCCGGAGCCGTATTCCTTTCCGGCCAAGACGAGGAGCGGCACGCCTTCGGCTTGATAGCGAACGGACGCATCGTAGATGGTGAGGAGTGCGCCATCGGGCAGGTGCCGCGTGAAGCTTCCTTCTTTGCCTTGCGCGAGGACGTTCCTGAGGCGCGTGTTCGCGAACGTGCCGCGCACCATCACTTCGTGATTGCCGCGGCGCGCGCCGTACGAGTTGAAGTCGGCGGCCGACACCCCGTGCTCGACGAGGTATTTTGCGGCAGGCGAATCCTTCGCGATGTTGCCGGCCGGCGAGATGTGATCGGTCGTGACCGAGTCGCCGAGCGACGCGAGGACGCGCGCGCCGTGGATGTCCGTGCGCGGTTTCGGCGTCATTTCGATGTCGTCGAAGAACGTCGGTTTGCGGATATAGGTGCTCGCGCTGTCCCAATCGAAGCGGTTGCCCTCGGGCACCGGCAAGGTCTGCCAGCTCTCGTCGCCATCGAAGGCGCGCGCGTATTCTTTTTCGAACATCTCCGGCGAGAGCGCACGCTTCACGGTGTCGGTCACCTCCGCGGGCGTCGGCCAGATGTCTTTCAGGAAGACGTCCGCGCCGTCCTTGCCTTTGCCGATCGGCTCCTTGTCGAAATCGACGCCGATCTTGCCGGTGAGCGCGAAGGCCACGACGAGCGGCGGGCTCGCGAGGTAATTCGCGCGCACGTGCGGGTTGATGCGGCCCTCGAAGTTGCGGTTGCCGCTGAGGACGGCGCCGACGACGAGGTTCCCCTGCGTGACGGCGTTGGCGACCGCGTCGGGCAAGGGACCGCTGTTCCCGATGCACGTCGTGCAACCGTATCCGACGACGTTGAACTTCAAGGCTTCGAGCGCGGTGAGAATGCCGGCCTTGCCGAGGTATTGCGTGACGACCTTGGACCCGGGCGCGAGGCTCGTCTTCACCCAGGGCTTCACCATGAGCCCTTTTTCCACGGCTTTCTTCGCGAGGAGGCCGGCCGCGACGAGCACCGACGGGTTCGACGTGTTCGTGCAGCTCGTGATCGCGGCGATGACCACCGAACCGTGCGCGAGGTCGAACGACTCGCCGTCCATCGAGACCGGCACTTTCTTGTCGAGGGTGTTGGGGTCGCCCTTGGCGGCGGCGACGAGCTCGGGGAGCACCTTGGCGAAGCTCGCCTTGATCGCGGTGAGCGCCACTTTGTCTTGGGGGCGCCGTGGACCGGCCATGGTCGGAACCACGGTGCCGAGATCGAGCTCGAGCGTGTCGGTGAACACCGGATCGGGCGCGCCTTGTTCGCGGAAGAGGCCCTGCGCTTTGGCGTACGCCTCGACGCGCTCGGCTTGCTCGGCGCGCGCGGTGTTGCGGAGGTAGTTCAAGGTCTCGCCGTCGATCGGAAAAATGCCGATGGTCGAGCCGAACTCGGGGCTCATGTTCGCGATGGTCGCGCGATCGGCGAGCGGCAAATTGCCGATGCCGTCGCCGTAGAACTCGACGAACTTTCCGACCACGCCCTTGTCGCGGAGCATGCGCGTCACGGTGAGCACGAGGTCCGTCGCGGTGGTGCCGGGCGGCAGTTTGCCGAACAGGCGGAACCCGATCACCTGCGGGACGAGCAGATTGATGGGTTGGCCGAGCATCGCCGCTTCGGCTTCGATGCCGCCGACGCCCCAGCCGAGCACGCCGATGCCGTTGATCATCGTCGTGTGGCTATCGGTGCCGACGAGGGAATCCGGATAGAGGACGCCGTCCATCTCGAACACGACGCGGGCGAGGTATTCGAGATTCACCTGATGCACGATCCCTTGATCGGGAGGCACCACCTTGAAATTGTCGAACGCCTTCTGTCCCCACCGAAGGAGCTGATAGCGCTCCTTGTTGCGCTCGAACTCGAGCTTCGCGTTCTGGCCGAGCGCTTCCTTGGTGCCGAAGTAGTCGACCTGAACGGAGTGATCGATGACGAGCTCCGACGGGAACAGCGGATTGATCTTCGACGGGTCGCCGCCCATTGTCGCCATTGCGTCGCGCATGGCCGCGAGATCGACCACCGCGGGCACTCCGGTGAAGTCCTGGAGGATCACGCGAGCCGGGTGAAAGCCGATCTCTTTGTCGGGCTCGCTCTTCGGATCCCACTTCGCGAGCGCGAGCACGTCCGCTTTCGTGACGGCCTTGCCGTCTTCGCAACGGAGCAAGTTCTCGAGCAAGATGCGGAGCGAGAACGGCAAGCGCGCGACGTCGACACCGGCGGCCTTCCCGAACTTCTGAAGGCTGAAGTACGTGAATTTTTTGCCGCCGACGACGAGCTCTGCGCTCGCCGAAAAAGAGTCGAGAGAACGATTCGACATGGCGAAACGAGTACCCCAACCCTACGGGCGCGGCAATCTCGCGCCGCGCGAATGTCCGCGTGTCCAAACGATGACCGGAGCGATTCGTTTCAGCGCGCGAGCGCGGCCCTTGCCGCGGCCATTCCGGCTCGCACCGCCTCGAGAACGGTGCGGGGGCGCCCGGCGATGCAGTCGCCCGCGGCAAACAAACCTTCGCACTGCGGGATCCGTTCGTGCCGCGCGAGGATCCCGACGCGCTCGATGGCGCTCATGCCGAGTGCGTCGAGGTCGACGCCGTGGGGCGACGCGAGGGCGTGCGCGGCGACCTCGTCGAAGCCGATCTCGACGGGAACCCGGACCCCGGGGCGAAAAACGGGAGGCGCGTTGCCCCGCGGGTCGTCGAGGACGATACCGCCGCCGAGGATGCCGCCCGTCGCAAGGACGACGGCGTCGAACCCAAAGTCGTTCGCGGTCATGGCGCCCGCGCCGGCGATCACCGTCCACCGCGGACCGCGCAACTCGACGGCGGCGAGTCGTTCTCGCCGGACGACGACACCCGCCGTCGCGAGGAGCGCATCGCGGGCCGCGTCGAACCGTGCCCCCGCAGCGTCGCCGGGACGCGACGTCGTCTCCCCACACGGCTTTCCGACGAGCCCGCGAAGCCGTGCCGCGAGCCCGGGCGTCGTCCCGAACCAGGGGCCACACAGAAAACCGTCCACGGCGTTGGTCGCTCTTGCGAGCGCCCTGGCGAAGCGCGCGAGCCGCGTCGGGTCGTCGTGCGCGAGCGCCACGTCGAAGCTCGAGCTCGGCGCGTCGTCGGGCTCGAAGACGCCATCGACGCGAACCGGAGTGAATCGCGTCCCGGCTTCCTTCGCCCACCGCGACCCGGTGAGCTGGCGCGCGAGAAATTCGGCGTCCCAATCGCTGAGTGGAAGGACCACGACGCCGACGGTCTTGCCCGAAAGTGGCGCGAGATCGAGGAGCGCCGAGTCGATACCGCGTGTAAGACGCACCACGCCTTCGTACGTGGCGACGCGAAACGACGCCGCTCCGAGCGACCAGATCGCGAGCGCGTCGGCGAACGCCCGGACGTCCGGAAACGCCGTCGGGTCCGCCTCTCCGTCGAGCCCGACGTCGAGGGCGCCGGAATAGAGCGCCGTTGCGCCGGGGCGATCGTAATAGAGGGTGACCTGGGCGCCCCCACGACCGAGGGCCCAAGCGGCGGCGGTTCCCGCCGCGCCGCCGCCGATGACCGCTACCCTCATTCGTCGGCTCCGACGGCCTTCTCGACGCCGAGCGACGAGCGGACGGCGGCGAGCGACAGCGCTTCCTGGCGCGCCTGATCGTGTCCGATCGCCGAGACGCGACGACGCGCGCCGAGCTCCAGAAAATCGAGGGCGAGCCGGCGACCGTGCTCGGGGCTCCGTTCGGTCATCTCCGCCACGATGGCGCCGCATCGACCCGCGCACCGCATGCCGCCGCACGCGCCGAGCCCGAGGCGAGTGCGGCGCGACACGTCGTCGACGGTGCGCGCCCATTCGTGTTCGACCGCGTATCTCACCTCGGCGACCGTCACCGGTTCGCAGGGGCAGATGATCTGGGCTTGTCGCGGATCCTTCTGCATCTGCTCGATGACGCGCTCGGCGCGGGTGCCGTGCCGGTACTCGAGTCGCGTGACGACCACCGGGTCGAGCTCGTGTTTCAGCGCGAGCGCAAGCGGATCGACGATGGATTCGCCTCCGGGGAGCTTCGCGGAGTGCGTCGTCGCGCGCACGCCGTTACCGAGACGCGCCGCGATCGTGTCGGTCATGTCCTCGGCAAAAAGCCGATAGCTCGCGAGCTTGCCGCCGATCATCGAGTACAAGCCGTCGGCGCCTTCCGACGCGTGATCGACGACGCGATGATCGCGCGACAGCGCGTCCTCGTTGGGGCCCCACTCGTAGATCGTGGGGCGCACGCCGGCCCAGGTGCCGATGGCGCGCGCCGTCGTGATCGACGGGAACACCCGCGCGACGGCTTGCACCAGGTAGCGCACCTCGTCGGTGGTCGCGACGCAATCGTCGGGGCTGCCGTAAAAGTCGTCGTCCGTCGTGCCGATAACGCTGACGTTCTGCCAGGGCTCCAGAAATACCTGACGGCCGTCGATCGCACTGGCGGCGATGGCGTAGTTCGTCAAGCGGCGATCGAAGAAGACGTGAATGCCTTTTCCGGGACGCAACCGCGCCGCGCGCGTCTCGATGCCGCCGATCGCCGTCGTGAGCGGCGCCCACGCGCCGGTCGCGTTGACGACGACGCGCGCCGTGCGCCGCCCCGTTTCGCCCGTGACGCGATCATGGAACCCCACGCCGATGATGGTGCCCCCCTCCCCTCGCAAGAGCTCGGTCACCGTGCAATGCGTCCGAATTTCGGCGCCGTGCTCCCGAGCGTCCACGGCGTTGCCGATGCAGAGGCGCGCGCCATCGATGCCCCATTCGTCGAAACTGACGCCGCCCTCGAGCTCGCCGGAGAGCCCAGGTTCGAGCCGCTTGACCTCGTCGCTCGAGAGTCGCGTGTGCTTCTTGCCGTGCTTCAGCGGCTGATACTTGTCGTAGAGGTCGAAGAACGCGTCGAACGCGAGGAGCTCGATCTTCGAGACCTTTCCCTTGTTCACCGGCAGCAAGAACGGGATCCGAAAGAGGAGATGCGGCGCGATGTTCTGGATGTGTCCGGAGTCGAGGCACGACGAATACGTGACGTTCGGGTCGTACGTGAGGTAGCGCGGGCCACCGTGGATCATGCCGCTCGAGTTCCCGCTCGCACCGAACGCGATGTCGTTGCGCTCGAAGAGGGCGACGGTGAGCCCGCGCAAGGCGGCGTCGCGCGCGACGCCGGTGCCATTCACGCCTCCGCCGATGACGACCACGTCGACGTCGACATCCGTCCGGGCGACGGCGAGGGCTTCGGCCATGAAAAGTCCGGGATTCACTCTTGTTCTCGCCGCCGTAACCGTCAAGTCAGCCGTTTTCTTGGCCCGCGCGGAGCCGCGTCTTTAGCGTCCCGGTCATGCGTCGCGTTCGCTTCATGCTCGCGCTCGCGCTCTCGGTCGCCGCGAGCGGCGGCGTCGCGTGGGCCGATGACCGCGAGGGACGAGAAGCGGAACCCGTGGAGATGCCGCAGGGTCACCCCAAAGTGACCCTCGACCGACTCGATTTGTCGCACGCGCCGCTCGCGACCGCCGATGAGAAGTTTCTCCGCGACACGCTCGGACGCGAAGCGCGGAAGGTCGACTGGGGCGCCGGCAGAGCGAGCAAGATCCAATACCGGTTTCGCCTCGAAGACCTGACCGTCACCGAAACGTCCGGGCTACTCCAGGTGAAGTGCACCGCCGTCGGCTGGTTGCCGAAGGGGAGGCCTGCGAAGAGCCATCTGACGTTCGGGGGAAGCCCGAGCGAACGCGGCGCGCTCGTGCATCGTGTGCTCGAAATCGTCTCTCGCGGCGTGCTCACGCGGCTCGCCGAGATCGAACGTCACCGCCGCCACGTCGATCCCTGAACCGGCGCGCGGCGACGCGCCATCGCCCGGCGCGCGGCGACGCGCCGTCTCGTCGAAGCGATGCGCGTCATCGATTCCCTGTCGCGCAGGCGGCAGAAATCGTGAGAAGCTCCCGCCTCATGAAAATCGGCGATTGGTCGCTCGCGTTGATGGTCGCTACGGGTGCCGTGTTCGGTGCGTGCAACGGAGAATCGCCGCCGCCCGAGTCGCCGCCGCCCGTGTCCGCCCCACCAGCAGTGCCCGTGCCCGCGCCGGCCGCGCCGGATGCAGGGGCCGCCGCGGCCGCGACGCCGCCCGTCGCGGCCGCGACGAGCAGCGCGTCGGCGCCGGAAGCTCCTCCCCCTCCCTCTTCTACTGAAGCAGCGACCGAGCCGCCCGCGGCAACCGGCGGCAAGGGTCACCGCGCCCACGCCTCCGAAAGCGGCGAAGTTGCGCCGTCGAACTCGGGCTACGCGGGCGACGACCCGTGCCAGACCAAGAACTTCCACTTTTCGGCGGTGTCGTCCGCGTGCAAATCGGGTGGGCGCAAGGCCGCGAAGAACCTGATGCGCGGCGTCGTGAAAAAAGCGAAAGACGCCGGTCAATCGGTGCAGTGCAACTCGTGCCACGAGGACATGAAAGCCTTCAGTTTGAAGGGGAACGCGGTCGGCGATTTGAAGCAGTGGCTATGAGGTCGGGCTTCGGCCAGACTGCGTGAGCATGGAGCTTCCGGAGCGACAGGAGCTGTCCGCGGTCGTCGAGCGGTATGCGCGGTTTCTCGCGCGTTCGGGTCGCGAGGTCGGGACACGGCCTCTCGTCTTGCCGAACGGCGACTTTTTTCCGGATCGCTTCGACCGTGACGAGCCGTCGGTCGCTCGTCTCGTCGAGCGCATGCTCCAGCACGCCGGTATGGACGACGTGCCGCTCAAAGTGTCCGTGGTCGACGAAGATGGCCCGGAGGCGCCGCACGACGGAGGCTGTTCGAGCGGCTGCCAGGTGCCCGCGGCGATGGCGGGAAGCACGCCGCGCCTCGTCGACGACGGCCAAGGGTGGACCTTGAACGTGCCCGCGTACGAGCTCGCGCATCCCGTCGTGCTCACGACGCTCGCCGCTCGCGCGCTCGGGCACGTGTTCCTCGTCGAGACCTTGCCGAGCGGCGCGCGCATCGAAGCGCCGGCGGCCGTCACGGCCGACGTCGCGTCCGTCGCGCTCGGGTTCGGCGCGCTCCTTCTCGAAGGCGCGTACATCTACTCGAAGAGTTGCGGCGGCCCGAGCGTCGCGAGCGTCACTCAAGTGCCGCTCGCCGAGCTCGCCGTCTTGACCGCCCTCTTCGCCGCGATGGGCGATCACCCGCTCCGGCGCGCTCTCGCCGAACTCGGAACGACGCAGAGCGCCGCGCTCGGCGAAGCGCACGAGTGGGCCAAGTCGAATCCGACGTTGGTCGAGCGCCTGCGCCACGATCCGGCGCGCGTCGCGGCCGGCGACTATTCGCTCGAAGAAGCCAAGCCATGGCTCCTCCGGGTGTTCGGCAAAAAGTCGAAACGCGACGAAATTCCGTTCGAAATGCCGGCCGTCGCGCGCCCGGTGAAAGCGCGAGCGCCCGACCCGAAAGAGGACGAGCTCCGGGCCCTCGTCGAAGAAACGCTGAGCGAGCTCGGCGCCGACGCTTCCGCCGAGTGACGGCTTTCCGCGCTTTGCACCGGCGCGCCGCCGTGATGAATTCGCTCCCCAATGGCAATCGCCCGCGGACACTGCCCGAGCTGCGGCGCGCCCATCGAGTTTGCCGCGGGCTCTTCGGTCGCCAAGGTCTGCGAATTCTGCCATTCGACGATCTTCAGGACGGATCGCAGCCTCGAGGATCTCGGCAAAGTCGCGGCGATCGCGAACGTTCCGTCGCTCATCGCGGTCGGTGACGAGGGGACCCTCGGCGGGCGACCGTTTCGCGTCCTCGGCCGCACCCAGCTCGATCACGGCGCGGGTCCCTGGGACGAGTATTACGTCGCGTACGACGACGGCTCGTCGTGGGGCTATCTCGCGTACGCGGAGGGCATCTGGTACGCGACGTCGCTCTGGGCCGAAGCGCCACCAGTGCCCGCCTTCGGTGCGCTCCGCATCGAGAACGACGTCGCGTTCGGCACCGCCGGCTCGTTTCGCGTCGCCGAGATAAAAACCGGAAGCGTCGTTTCGGCGGAGGGCGAGCTTTCGGGAAAAGTGCTGCCCGGCGCGACGCGGCGCTATGCGGACCTTCACGGCGAAAACGGCGCGTTCGCGACACTCGACTACGGGGACGAAACCGCGCCCGTCGAAGTGTTCGTCGGACGACGGTTCGCCGAGAGCGACATGCAGGTGCAAGCGCGCGCGCCGCGCACCGCCGACAAGGTCAAGACGAGCCTCATCAAATGCCCGAATTGCGGCGGCGACATTCCGAAGCTCTCCGGCGAACGCGCGCTCCGCGTCGGCTGCCCGTATTGCGGCGCAGTCAGCGACATCGCCGCGCAGAACGTGATCGCGCAACAAGACCGCGCGATGGCGACCTCGCCGATCCCGATTGGCGCGCGCGGCACGTTGGCCGGCACGGAGTACATTTGCATCGCCTACGTGCGGCGCAGCGTCGATGCGGACGGCGAACGATTCGCGTGGGAAGAGCTGCTCCTCTTCGCGGAGGGCGTCGGGTTCCGGTGGCTCGTGAAGGACGAAGCGAGCTGGCTGTTCGTCACGCCGGTCAACCTCGCGGAGCTCGATCTGAGCGGGATGCCGCGCGCGGTGCGCTACCGCGGACAGCGGTTTTCGCTGCGCAACGACGGGCTCGCGCGCGTCGATTACGTCATCGGCGAGGTGTATTGGCGCGTCGAAGTGGGCGAGACGACTCGCGCCGCCGACTACGTGCTCGGCAAAACGGTGCTGTCGCGCGAAGAATCGCCGGGGGAAGTCAGGTGGAGCCTCTCCGAGCCGGTTCCATGGCCCGTGCTCGCGCGCGCCTTCAACGCGCCGATCGGCGGCGAAGCCGGGCGCTTCGCGTCGAGCGGGGGGTCGTCCACGCCGAACGCTGCGCTGGTCGCGCTCATCATCATCGGGATCATCTTGTTCCTCATCGTCGGCGCGTTCATGAACCACAGTCCGGGCATCGGCGGCGGCTACGTCAGCGGTCCGGTCTTCGGTGGTTCGGGGACTTACTACGGCGGCAAGTGATCGCTGGGCCGTGACCGAGCGGACCGTTCACGCCTATTTCGCCTTCGCCGCCGCGGCGATCCTCGCCGAACTGCACGGCGCGTACGTTCTCCAGGCGCTCTACCTCGCGCCGAACGGCGTCGTCCGAGCGAGCGCCGCGGCTTCGGTCTCCGGCGTCGCGCTCGCTGCGGTCGGCGCGCACAGGGCCGCGCGACTGGGCCGAACAGGAGAGAATCGACTGGCGGCCTCGTTGCTCGCGGCGTCCGTGTCGGCGATCGCGTCGGGGTTTCTGCCGTTTCTCACCTTCGCTTCGGGAAGCCGCGGCGTCCTGTCGGCGCTCGGTTGCCTCTTCGTCTCGTGCGCGACGGGCACGCTCGCCGCGCACGATCTCTGGGTCACGGTCGGCCGTGCCTCGACCGCGCTCGGGCTGACCGCCTACGTCACGCGCCCACTCAGGATCGTTGTTCTGTTTTCCCTCCTCGGCGTGGCCGGCGTGGTGGGGGCTCACGCCGGCTACCTGCGCGCGGAGCTCGGGGCGGCGGCGCTCCTTCTCTTCGCGGCGCTCGCCGCGGCGCCCGTGCGCGGCTTTCTGGAGGGCAGACCGCCCTACGCGAGCGCTCTCGAACGCGTCGCGACGTTCGCCGTCGCGCTCGCGATCGCCGCCGGAGCCGCGCGCGCATCGCGGCTCGTCTCGCTCGACGAAGTGTCGGCATTCCCCGACGACGTCGTGCACGCGCGCGGAGCAACGGACGGAACGTCGCAACGCTACGTCGTCATCGCCGCGCCCGGCGGTTACGAGCTCTTTCGAGACCGCGCGCTCGCCGTCGCGTCCCTCGACGAACACCGCGCCGCGGCGGCGTTGGCGAGGCCCGTCCTTTCGCACGTCGCCAAGCCGGCGCGCGTGCTCTTGATCGACGGCGGCACCGGCGTCATCGAACGCGAGCTCTTGCGCGACCCTCGCGTCGCAGCGCTCACGGTCGTCGTCGAAGATCCGGAGCTCGGTCCGTTGTCACGCGGCATGCCGTGGCTCGCCCGGCGCGCGAACGGCGCTTTCGAGTCACCTCGCGCCCACTTCGTCGTCGCAGAGCCCATCGTGTGGCTCGCGGCGAAGGACGCCCTCTACGACGTCATCATCGCCAATCTTGCCCCCCCTTTCGGCTATCGCGAGGGCAAATACTACACGCGGTACTTCTTCTCGGCGCTCGCCGCACACCTCGCCGACGGAGGGTCGTTCGTCGTGCCCGCCACGAGTGCCTTCTCGACCAAGGACGCCTTCGACGTCGTGCTCGCGACGGCCGCGAGCATCGGGCTCCGCGCGGTCCCCTACCACGCCGCGCTCCCGACCCTCGGCGTCGCGAGTTACGTCATCGTCTCGAAGACGCCGTTCGACGGCCCGCTCGACGCGTCCGGCGTGGCCATCGACGTCGGCAAGGATCTCGCCGCTCATACGACCACCCCAGTGGCCACATTGTTCGATCAACGCGTCGTCGACGCCTTCGAGCTCCACACGAGGGGGCGCGAGCCGAACGACGTGGTGAACGCGCCCTAGCGCACGCCGGCGACGACCCCGCGCGCTGAACGGCGCGGGACGCGGTGGTCCCCCGGACCGACCGCGCTTGACACCGCGAATCGAATACCCTAGTAATCCGATAGGGTTTGTTGAGTTTGAGAGTAAGTACTTGATTTTATTCAATTTTAACACCTATAAATCTCTGTTTTCGACGGGGAAAAGCGCGCTGGGCGTCGAATCCCGGCAGGCGAATCGCGACGCCGAAGCGCGCTGTCCCTAGGGGCTCCTCACATTCGGGATGGTGCGACCCCAGCGCCGAACACACCGGATTTCGGCCCCCGCGAGGAGCCCCGCGTCGCTCTCAGTTTCGCCGGTCACGTCAACGCAACGGAGATTCAAGATGATCCTGAAGAAGCAACGCTTCGTGATTCCAGCGGCGCTCGCCGCGGGGATCGCGGGGCTCACCGCTTGCCCGGCTGGGGCACAGACGGTCCCCACGTGTAAGTCACTCAATTTGCCGAATCCGATCTACGGCGCCGGCGGCAGTGCCATCGAGCCGGACATCGGCGGCGTCGCGACGGCGCTCGGCAATTTGTCGTCGAATCCGGAGAGCATCTTCTTCTCGGACGCCGGTGGCGCGTGCCCGCAGTTGCAGAGCTTTCTCAGCGGCACCGAGACGGCGGTTTACAACTACTGGCAATCCGACGGATCGATCCACACGTGCACGGGCGACGGCACCGAGACCATCGCGTTCGCGCACATGGGAAACCCGGTGAGCGCGTGCCCGGGCGTCACGTTGCCGGCCAGCGTCGGTGATTTCGCGGCGCCGGTGCAAAGCTTGAACATCATCACGCCGGACGCATCGAGCGAAACGTCGATCAGCGCCGCGGCGCTCTACTTCATCTACGGCTTCGGCGGAAATCCGACGACGGATGCACCGCCGTGGACCACCAACCCGGCGTTCATCGTGCGACGGACGACGACGTCGTTCGCCCAGCTCCTGCTCGCCAGCGCGATCAACGTGCCGGCGGCGTCGTTCCTGGGAGGCGGCGGTCAGGACAGCAAGAACGGCGACGTCGTCAAGGAGATCGAAGGCGACGCGCCGACGAACGCCGACGAGCCGATCGGCTTCGTGTCGGGTTCGACCGCGGACGCAAACATCGGCGCGGGCAAAGTGAAGACGCTCGCGTACAAACACTACGACCAGACGTGCGGTTATTTGCCGGATTCGGCGCTCGGCGCCACCGACAAGATCAACGTCCGCACCGGGCAGTACTACCTGTGGACCCCCGGTCACTTCTTCACGAAGGTCGATGGGACAGGGAAGATCCTGAACCAGGACGTCGCGAACCTCATCGGTTGGTACGAAGAAGCCTCGACGGTCGGAGGGCTGTCGGTCGCGACCCCTCCGGTGGACGTACTCGGGCTCACCATCAAGTCGGGCGACATTCCGCAGTGCGCGATGCAAGCGACGCGCGATGGGCTACTCGGCGCCATTCGGTCGGAAGCGCCGGCGGCTCCTTGCACCTGCTACTTCGAGAGCAAAACGGGCGGCACGAGCTGCCACACGTGCACCGCGGGCGGCCACGAGTGCAGCGGAACCCAGGTGTGCCGAAATAACTTTTGCGAGGCTTACTGATGACTCACTTCAGCTCTTCATTTCGGCAAGCGGGCGCGCGCGTCGCGTTCGCACTCATCAGCGGCGGGCTCGTGTCGATCGCGTGCTCGAACAGCAATTCGTCGCCGGGTCCGATCAATCTCGGGACTGGCGGCACCGACGCGGGCAGCGGCGGCACCGCCGCCTCGACCGGCGGCAGTAGCGGCGCATCGACCGGCGGCAAGGCCGGCGGAACCGGCGGCTCGTCCGGCGGCGGAACCGGCGGCTCGTCGGGCTCGGCGACCGGCGGCAAGGACGGCGGAAGCACCGGCGGCGGAAGCACGGGCGGCGCTGGAGGCGACGGCGGCCCCGTCGACTCGGGCACTCCTCCGTGCACCCTCGGCGAAGGCGACGGCGGTTGCATTCGTTGCCCCCCGAAGTCGACCAACGACTTCTTGAACCAATGCACGAGCTCCACTTGCTACCCGTTCGACAACGTGGCGCGGTTGCCTCGTTACAACAACGGAACGCTGCCGACGCTGTAGTAACACCCCGAACAACGGCGCCAGCGGCTGGAGTCTTGGCCGCGCTTCGTGAACGCGAAGCGCGGCGGCTCCGGCCGCGCGCGCATCACGAACCCGCTCACCCTCGCGCCGGCAAGAACGCCCGCGCACCGACCAATGCCCTTGTTTCGCCTTCGATCGACTCTCGCCTTCCTGATGCTGACGCTGACCTCCGGGTCCAGCATCGCCGCCGGTTCGTCGCCCGCGCCCACTCCGTCGGACGACGAGGATCTCGAAGTGCCGTCGACTCCCACCGCGCCGCCCGCGGGTTCGTCGCCGACGCCCGCACCGACGTCCGGTCCTACAGCCGCTCCGACAACCGGAGTAGCCGGAACCGCCGCGCCCGCGCCCCCTTCACCTGGAGCGACGCCGCCCGCGGCGCCGACGCCTTCCACACCGACACCGTCCAACGCGGCCGTGTCCGATCCGAAGACCGCGGAGCTCGAACGACGCCTCGAGGCGGTCGAAGCGGAGCTCGCACGACGGGAGAAGCTCGACGACGAGCGCGCGTCGCGACCCGCACAGCCGAACGCGACGCCGTCATTTCCGGAAATCGTGAACCTCGAGAAGACCGCGCACTCGCGCCCGATTCCGACGGGATTCGTGATCAGCGGTTACTTGCAGGCCGATTACGACCACAGCCAGCTCTCGCAGGATCAGCTCCAGCAGGGCGTTCCTCTGAACCAGAACGAGTTCTTGCTCCGGCGTGGACGGATCCGCGTCGATCAAGGTTGGGACTACGCGGCCGCGACGCTCGAGCTCGACGCAAATACCGTCAGCGGCGTCAGCGTCGGCATCCGGCGCGCCGAGGCGTCGTTGTTCTATCGAGGCAACAACGGAAAAGATCTGCCGCCACTGGTCATGCTCACCGGTGGCATCACCGATCCGCCGTTCGGCTACGAGCTGCTCCAGTCGGCGCGCATGCGGGTATTCATGGAGCGTTCGCTCGCGTCGAGCGCCTTTTACCCGACGGAGGCCGACGCCGGAGTCAAGGTGTCGGGCGCGGCGTCGTTCCTGCGCTACGGCGTCGCGCTCACCAACGGGCAGCCGCTGAACAACAGCGGGTTCCCGAAGGACCCGAATGGCTCGAAAGACGTCACCGGAAGGGTCGGCGTCGTGGTGCAGGCGACGAAGGCCGTCGAAATCGTCGGCGGCACGTCGTTCGCAACCGGCAAGGGGTTTCACGCGGGCACCGACGCGACGAAGATTACCATTCAAGGGAGCGACACCAACGGAAACGGTTTCGTCGATGCCGGCGAAACGACGTTCAAGCCGGGGCAAGCCGCCAGCGCGTCGCAGAATTTCGATCGCTGGCTCTTCGGTCTCGACCTCGGGGTTCACCTCACAACGAAGTTCGGCGACACGCACGTGTACGGCGAGCTCTACGCCGGGTCGAACTACGATCGCGGCTTTCTCACGGCCGATCCGGTGGTCACCGGCAATGTCCGCGAATTCGGCGGCTACGTGGCGCTCACGCAAGAGGTGACGCGCTACGGCCTCGTCGGATTTCGGTTCTCCGTCTACGACCCGAACTCGGACGCGTTCGAGTCGCGCGCCGGCAATTTCGTGCCGAAGACGCAGACCGTGCGCACGCTGTCGCCCGTCGTAGGGCTCGAGCTCAGAGATCGGGCGCGCCTGCTCTTCGAATACGACTTCATTCACGACTACCTCGCGCGCGACCGAAGCGGCGTTCCGACCGATGCGCGGAACGACACCTGGACCGCCCGCTTGCAGGTGGACCTGTGAAGCTCCGAAGCGCCGGCGCGGCGCTGCTGTTCGCGACTTCGGCGTGCTCCGGGCAACCCATCCCGAGCGGGCTCACCGAGCCCATCGCCGTACACGACGCGCAGTTCATCTCCGGTGCGCTGCCGGGAACGGCGGCGCCCCAGGGAGACAACCCGAAGCTCGTCGCGCCGACCACGACGCTCTCCGATTTCCCGGTTCTCGGTGTGAAAGCGGGACAGTCCGACATTTCGTTTTCCGGACACGCCTCGCACGAGGGAAACCCCGTCGCGATCGCCGTGCAGCTAAAGGATGCCGGCTCCGGGTACTGGCTCTTGCCGCTCGGGAGCCCGGATCCCGCCAATCAGAACGACCTTCAGTGGAACGATCTGACGATCGACTTTTCGATCGGCGCGCCCGTCGGCGAGCGCGATCTGCTATTCGACGCGATCGACGCGAATGGTCACGGCGGCACGCAAGCCGACGTGCCGTTCTGCATCGATTCGGCGATCCCCGACAATCGCAACGCCTGCGCGCCGGAGAAACAACCCCCGGCCCTCGTCGTCGAGCTGTCGTGGGACACGCCGGTCGATCTCGATCTCAAGGTCGTCTTACCCGGCGGCGCGATCATCGACGCGAAGCATCCGTCGTACCCGGCAAAGGGCGGCCCACAACCGGGCGGCGACGGCACGGTGCCTCCGGGCCCGGACACGACCGGTGCGTACATCGACACGGATTCGAACGCGAACTGCGTGATCGACGGCGTACAGCGCGAGAACCTCGTGTACTGGCAAAAACCGCCGGCGGGCACCTACGTCGTCTACGCCGATCTATTCGACGCCTGCGGACAGCCGACGGTGAGCTTCACGGTCACGCCGTACGTCTCGCGCCCCGGCAAGCCGGACTCCGACGGAACCCCGACGTTCAAGGTCGTCCCGCTCCAAAGCACCTCCGGGACGCTCGTGGCGCAGAACGCAGACACCGGCACGGCGCTCGGGACGTTCGTCACGGAGCTCAAGGAATGACGCTTGCGCCGGCAAAGTCCGGCGCGATTTCCGAATTCGAGAAAGGTTTCTCACCATGCTCATCGAAAGATTGCTCAAGGTCGCGCTCCTCGGGAGCTCCTGGGTCCTCTATCTGCTCCTCGGACTCTCGGTGTTGTCGTTTTCGACGATGGCCGAGCGATGGATCTTCTTCCGCAAGCGGAACGACGACCTCGATCTGCTTCGATACAACCTCGGAAAGAAGCTCGAGGAAGCCGACGTCGACGGCGCGCGCGCACTGCTCGACAAGAGTCCGTCGTTCGAAGCGCGCGTTGCTCGTGAAGCGCTCCGCTGGGCTCCCGGAGGGCCGAGCGCGATTCAAGACATCGTCGAGTCGGAGCTCGCGCGAGTAAAAAAGGAGGTCGAGCGCGGACTGAACCTGCTCGGCACCCTCGGCAACAATGCGCCGTTCATCGGACTCTTCGGCACGGTGCTGGGCGTCATCATCGCGTTCCACCAGCTCGGGGCGACGGGCGGAAACACCTCGGCGATGGGCGGGGTGATGGCCGGCATCGCCGAAGCGCTCGTCGCGACCGGCGTCGGTCTCTTCGTCGCGCTTCCGGCCGTCGTTGCCTACAACCTGATCCAGAAAAAGATCGGCGATATCGAGGTCGACGCGGTGGCGCTCACGAAGCTCCTCACGGCTCATCTCAAGGCGAATCCCGAGCTCGGCAACTTCGAGCACGAAGCGCAAACGAAGAGCGTGGCAACGGACGCCGAAGCGACCAGCGACGCTGAAACCACCGACGCGATCACGGCGGTCTAGGAGGCTCCCATGGCTTCAATCATGCAAGGAAATCGCGGTCGCGGCGGCATCGTCGGTATCAACGTGACGCCGATGGTCGACGTCGTCCTGGTGCTGCTCGTCATCATGATGGTGTCGGCCACGTACATCGTGTCGCAGGCGCTGAAGGTCGAGCTTCCGAAGACGGCGACCTCGGACGAACCGGTCTCACGGACTTACGTGGTGACCTTGACGAAGGACGGGAAAATGTTCTTCAACGACCGGCCGATCTCGTCGCAACAGCTCCCGGGCGAGCTTCGCGCGGCCAAGGCATCGGCGAAGGACGTGAGCCTCGTCATCACCGCAGACGAGTTCGCCTATCACGGCCAAGTCGTCGGCGTGATCGACGCCGCGAAGCTCGAAGGCATCACCAAGTTCGCCATCAACGTGGAGCGCTCGAAGTAAAACTCCCATGAATCGGCGGACTCCTTTCGTCGTCTTCAGCGTGCTCGGGCACGGCCTCCTGGCGTTCGGCCTCGGGAGAGTCGAGGTGCGCGAGTCACACGCGGCGACGGCGATCGAGATCGCAGAAATCCCGAAAGCGAAGCCGGCCCCGCCGCCGGAGCCCGCGCGCGTCGAACCCGAGCCGCCGAAGCGCGCGCCGGAACGCGCCGCCCGGCACGTCGCGGCGCCCACGCCGGCGGCCAATACGCCGCCTCCGCAAGCCGCCGCGCAGAACGTCGCCGACGCGCTCCCCGACTTCGGCCTGTCGCTCAGCGGTGGCGTGGGCGGCAACGGCGTCGCGCTCCCCGCCGGGGGCGCACCCAAGGCCGCGGACGCGCCCGCTCCGGTCCATCGCACGCTCTCCGCCGCGCCCGCCGCGCACGCGGACGAATGCGACGAGCCCATCGTCAAACCGAAGGCGATCTCCGTTCCGCAGCCGGTCTACACGACGTCGGCGCGCACCGCCGGGATCGAAGGCAAGGTGCGCGTGCGGCTCACGGTCGACGAAACGGGGCGCGTCGTCCAGGTCGTGATCGTCGAAGGGCTCGGCTACGGCCTCGACGAGGCGGCGCTCGCGGCGGCACGCGCCGCGCAGTTCGCTCCGGCGACCCGATGCGGAAAGCCCGTCTCCGCGACGTTCAACATCGCGATGCGATTCACCGCGAGCTGACCGAATCCGTGATTCGGCGCGCTTCCCTTCGGCTCTTGCTGCTCGCGGCGGTCACTTCGACGGCCGCGCTGAGCACCGTCGCGCGCGCGGACGATCCGCCGCAAGGCGCGGCGAAACCGAGGCTGACCCGGCCGCCCGAGATCGTACAATTCGTGGAGGCGCCGTACCCGGACAGCGAGAAAGCTGCGGGGCGCTCGGCGTCGGTCGTGCTCGAGGTGGCCATCTCGGCCAGCGGCGCGGTCGATTCCGCGACCGTCGTGACCTCGGCGGGGCCAGCGTTCGACGCCGCGGCCGTCGCCGCGGTTCGGCAGTTCGTGTTCCGACCGGCGGAAATCGACGAGCGGCCCGCGCCGGTGCGAATCCAATACCGGTACGACTTCGTGATGAAGGAAGCCGCGCCGCCGCCGGTCGCGACGTTCGAAGGCGTCGTCGAGGCGCGCGATTCGAAGAAGCCGCTCTCGGGCGTCGCGGTGAACCTCGACGGTGCGGGCAACGCGGTCACCGACGACAAGGGCCATTTCCGGATCGAGAACGTCGCGCCGGGTCCGCACACCGTCGCGCTGTCGCGGTCCGATCTGCCGTCGCTCCAAACCCAGGAGACGTTCGAAGCGGGCAAGAAGCTCGACGCTGTCTACGACGTCGACGTCGCGCCCCCGGGCAAACCCGCGACGGACGACGGCGAAGACTTGGAAATCGTCGTCGCGGCGCCGAAGCTGACGAAGCAAGTCGCATCGACCGTCGTCGAAGCCGAACAAGCGCAACGCGTCGCGGGCACGCAGGGCGACGTGCTCAAGGTCGTCGAGAATTTGCCGGGTGTCGCGCGCGCCACGGCGGGTTCCGGCGCGGTCGTCGTCTGGGGCGCCGCGCCAGAGTCTACGCCGGTCTACGTCGACGGAGTGCGCATCCCTCTCCTCTATCACTTCGGCGGCCTGCGCTCGGTGATCCACACCGACCTCGTGCAATCGGTCGAGCTCTTGCCGGGCGGTTACGGCGCGACGTACGGGCGTGGCCTCGGTGGCCTCGTCACCGTCGAAAAGCGCGCGCCGGCCTCGGATCGGTTGCACGGCAGCGTCGACCTCGATCTCCTCGACGCGTCCGCGTCGGTGACCGGGCCCATCGCCGACAAATGGCGCGTCGAAGGTGCCGTTCGGCGGAGCCATCTCGACTGGGTGCTCGACCGCGTCACGTCACGCGACGTCGGCGAATTTTTTCCGGTGCCGAAGTACTACGACGGCCAAGCCGCGCTTCGGTACCAGGCGACTCCGCACGAATGGGTCGAGGTCGGCGGCCTGCTCTCGTCCGATTCGCTCGTACACACCGACGCGAGCTCGGACCCGTCACAACGAAAGAGCCAGACGCAGGATCTTTTCTTCGACCGCGCGTGGGTTCGCTACGAGAAGACTCCCGGCGACGGCTCGCAGGTCGTGGTGGTGCCGTGGGTCGGTCAGGACCATTCGTCGCTCGTCGAAAATTTCGGTGGTACGCCGTCGTCGCTCGACGTGCACTCGACGAGCTACGGCCTCCGCGCGAGCCGTCAGGGTCCGGTAACGCCGTTCATGACCGCGACCGTCGGCATCGATCTGGAAGCGACGAGCTCTAGCGTGCGCCGCGCCGGCTCGATCACGACGCCGCCCCGCGAGGGCGATCCGTTCATCTTCGGCGAGCCGCCATCGGATCTGGTGAACAGCGACGCCTGGACGGCGGTGCTCGGCAGCGCCGCGCCCTACGCGGAAGGCGACGTCGCGCTGCTCTCGGATCGCCTGCACGTCGTCCCGGGCCTCCGGATCGAGCCTTTTTTCAGCAGCGTGAATCGGCGCTCGCCGCCCCAAGGCGACAACCTCGCGCTCGGCGCGTTCGGCGGTGACGTCGCCGTCGAGCCGCGCCTCCAGCTGCGCTATGCGCTGACCCCGCGGGTCGCGTTCAAGGCCGCTTACGGCAAATATCGGCAAGCGCCGGCCGCGACGGACCTGTCATCGGTGTTCGGCAATCCGCTCCTCGAGCCCTCTTCGGCCACTCACTGGGTCGGAGGGATCTCGGTCGACATCACGCGCACCATCCACGGCGAGACGACGGTGTTTTACTCGCACTCCGACGGCCTCGCGGTGCGGAACCCGTCCGCGACGCCGGCGCTCGCGCAATCCCTCGTCGGCAACGGGCAGGGCCGCGCGTACGGCATGCAAGTGCTTCTTCGTCGCGAGCTCACCAAGGGCCTGTTCGGGTGGGTCGCGTACACGCTCCTCCGGAGCGAGCGCCTCGATCAGCCGGGCGGAACGTGGCGGCTCTTCGACTTCGATCAGACGCACGTGCTCACGGCGCTCGCGTCGTACGACCTCGGCAAAGGCTTCGACGTCGGCGCGCGGTTTCGATATGCGACGGGGTTTCCGCGTACGCCGGTCATCGGCAATTCGTTCGACGCGCGCCGCGGCATCTACGATCCGACGCTCGGCGCGTACAACTCGGTGCGCTTGCCGGCGTTCGTCTCGCTCGACGTGCGCTTCGCCAAACGGTTCAAGATCGGTTCGACCGAGCTCGAAGCGTACGCGGACGTGCAAAACGTGACCGACCGCGAGAACGACGAGGAGCTCGTCTACAACGCCGATTACACGCAAAAACGGTACATCCGCGGTCTCCCCATCTTGCCGATCGTCGGCGCGAAGTGGACCTACTGATGACGGCGCTCCGCTTCACTCCGCTCCTCTTCGTCGTGTCGTGCGTCCCGACCGTCACCGACGATCTTTCGACGATCACGGCGCCGCGCGTGCTCGCCGTCCAATCGACGGCCGGCGCGTCGTCGAGCACGGCCGAGGTCGACCCAGGGGGCGTGGTGACACTCCGCGCGCTCGTCGCAGCGCCCGACGGCGTGGCGGTACCGGCGCTCGACTGGCAGCTGTGCCTCGCCGAAAAGCCGCTCGCCGAGCTCGGCCCCGTGAACACCGCGTGTCTCGCGCGCGGCGCGGCGCCGAGCGTCGTGAAGCCGCTCCCCGCCGGCGACAGCACGACCGCCGTCGTTCCGCTCGACGCGTGCAGCCTCTTCGGCCCGAATCCGCCGCCGTCACAAGGCGGTCGCCCCGTCGATCCGGATCCGACGGGGGGTTACTACCAACCCGTCGTCGGGTTTCTCGGCGCGAGCACGACGCTCGCCGACGTCCGCGTCGCGTGCGGTCCGGGCGACGTCGTTCGTCAGGCGCGCCAAGACTTCGAGGCGCGGTACCGGAACAACGAAAATCCGGAAATTGCGTCGTTGTCCGTCGTGCGAGCCGGCGCCGCCACGACCGTCTTGCCCGACGTGAGCGCCGGCTTATCGGCGAAACGCGGCGAACGCGTCGCGCTCCGGGCGGCGTGGGACGTCTGCGCATCGTCCCCTCCCTGTAACGATGCCGCCTGCGCCGACGCGGGCCCCTTCGGGAACGACGGCGGCGCGACGACCGATTCCGGCGCGCCCGGCGCGAGCGGGCTCTGCACCGGCGCAGAAACGTACGCCTACTATGATCCGACGACCGTGAGCGTCGTCGATCGCCGTGAGTCGCTCGACGTCTCCTGGTACGCGACCGCGGGTTCCTTCGACACCGCGCGAACCGGCGAATCGTCGCCTGGAGCCACGAGCACCGACAATACGTGGACCGCGCCCGCGGCTGCGCGTAGCGCGACGCTCTGGCTCGTCATCCGCGACGACCGAGGCGGCGTTTCGTTCCGCACATACCACGCGACCGTCGAGTGATTGCCCGGCGGCTCCCGCGAAACGGGCTACTATCGCCGGATGCTCATCGACGTGATCAAGGCGCGGGTGCTCGCGGCGCTGAAGGCGGGGCGCACCGTCGAAAAGGAAGTTTTACGCGTGGCGCTCGGCGAAATGCAGACCATCGAGGCGCGAGGGACGCCGCTCACCGACGAAGATGCCGCGAAGGTCGTCGTGAAGCTCGTGAAATCGAACCGCGAAACGATGGCGGCGTCGACCAACGACGCGCAGCGGGCGGAGCTCGCCGAGGAGATCGCGATCCTCGAGACGCTCTTGCCGAAGTCGCTCGGCGTCGAAGAGCTCGTCGCCGCGCTCGCGGAAAGTCGCGACGCGATTCGCGCCGCCGGGAACGACGGTCAAGCGACGGGCATCGCCATGAAGGCGCTGAAGGCCGCCGGAATCGCCGCCGACGGCAAGAAGGTGGGCGAAGCCGTCAAACAGATGCGCGCATGAAGGCTGCGTCGCGCTTTGCGGCGTTCGTCGTGGGCGGCGCCGTGTCGCTCGCGACGCTGCGTGGAGCGCGGGCGGACGCGCCGTCGGGGACCGACGACCCCAAATCCGCACCAACAAACCATAAAATCGTCTACGTCGTCGCCGCGATGGGCGACTCGCTCACCGATCCGCGCTCGCACGGCGGGCTCTATCTCGCCGATTTGAAGGAGCTGTGCCCCGAGAGCCGGTTCGACAGCTACGGCAAGGGCGGCGAGATGGTGAATCAGATGCGCCGCCGCTTCGAACGCGACGTGTTCGGCGAAGGCGACGGAAAACCGAAATACACGGACGTCATCGTCTTCGGCGGCGTGAACGACGTGTACAGCGATCTCACCGCGGGTCGCACGCCGACGAAAATCGAGTCGGACCTCGGCGAGATGTACGGCGCGGCGCGAGTTCGCGGCGTGCGCGTCGTGGCGATCGGCATCGCGCCGTGGGGCGGCTTCACGCGATACTACAATCCGTCGCGGCACGCGGCGACCGTCCGGGTGAACCAATGGATCTTCGGCGAGCGCGACGCGGGGAAGATCGACGTGGCCGTCGATCCGACGCCGCTGCTCTCGTGCGGCGACCCCGAACGGCTCTGCGCGAGGCTCGAACCGCCCTTCCACGACGGCATCCACTTCGGTCCGGAGGGTCATCGACGGCTCGCCGATGCCTTGAAGGGTCAAGCCTTCAAAGACTGCCGTTGAACCGACTTTCGCCGGATTCGAGCGCCGAGTGCGGGCCTGCGTGACAGGGTGGCCACAATTGAGGTATCAGAGCGCGCGATGAGTGAGGCCAAGAAACCCATTCCGCCGCGGCCGCGTCCGGGGACGACGAGCGATGAGCCGTCCCTCTTTTCGGGACGGCTGTGGCTGGCCGTCGCGCTGCTCGTCGGCCTCGGAGTCATGGGCAATCCGGTGTTCAACAACTGGGTCATCCGCGATCTCGCGCCGCCGGAGGACGTCCACACCGACTCCTCGAAGTGGGCGCTGAACGCCGAGGGCGACGTGCGCGTCACCGTCATCACCGCGGACTCGACGCGCCTCGCGTGCGCGAGCGCGGAATCCGTCGACGGCGCGCACTGCCAGTTCTCCGGCGACAAGTTGCCGTGGCCGGCGGAGCCGAACGCGCCGGTGGACGACAACGGCCCGAATCTCATCCAGCCGTATCGCACCTCGCCGGAAAATCTGCTGGTCATGGTGATCGGGCTCTGGGCGGTGCCGGACGTCGCGATGCGGCTTCATCGTGAACCGCCGACCACGATCGCCACGAAGCGACTCGGCCGTTTCGACATCACGTGCCACGTGAAGTTCGTCGGCAAGTTCGACCAGATCAATTTGCGGTGGGACGTCGGCAACAGCTGGCAAACCGAGCGCGCCGCCTGGATCGTGAGGCCCCTGTCGTGCACCGTCGTCAACAGCTAGCGCAGACTCGACCTTTTCGATGAAGACGAGCGACAAGGTCGCGTTCGTCATCGGTACCTGGTTCGGTTGCGGCGAGTCGAAGATTGCGCCGGGAACGGTGGGCTCGATCGGCGCGATTCCGCTGCATCTCTTGCTGTGTCGATTGCCGGTTCCGGCGCACATCGCGGCCGTCCTCGCCGTGTCGGGCATCGGGATCTGGGCGTCCGATCGCGTCGCCGCCGTGCTCGGCGTCGAAGATCCGCAGCGCGTCGTCGTCGACGAAGTAGCGGGCACGATCATCGCGATGGGGTTCGTCCGTCACTTCGGCGTCGTCCCGCAAGCGATCGCGATCGTGCTTTTCCGGTTCTTCGACATCACCAAGCCCGGCCCGGTCGGCAAAGCCGAGTACGCGAAACCGCCCGGCCTCGGCATCATGCTCGACGACATCGTCGCCGGCTTGATCGCCGGAGCGCTCACGCTCGCCGGCGCGCTAATCTTCAGCAAGTAGCTCGTCGAGCGTGACCTCGAGCGCCGAGACGACGCGCGCGAGGCGGTCGTAGTCGAGCCGTTCCGGCACGTCGCCGGCCTGGTGATTCGCGGCGTCGCGGAGGGCGCGTGTATCGGTGAGCATCGCCGCCGGAACGTGGAGCTCGTCGAACACCCACTGATCGCCGCTGCTGGCGGGCGCGCGCTCATCGTCGAACGGCGCGCTGACGACCGGCACCGCGCCGTTTTTTCGAAGCGACGCCGCGACCCGATCCGAGAACGGACGCGAAGCGTCGCTGCTCTCGATCGCGATGAAATCGCCGATATTCGGGTACTTCGCGGCGCTATTTTTGGGGGCGCCCTGACTTCCGGGGGTCGTCGCAAACACGCCGAGGCTCTCCAGCGCGAGCATGCCGGTGACGGTGACGCCGTGTGCGACGAGATCTTTCGCGTACACGACGCTGCCCATCTGGGGCGTCGCGAAATACGGCTCTTCTTCGTTCGCAAAGAGCGCGAAGCGAACGACGCGGCTCGTCTTTTTCCCGTAGAATGCACGCGCCAGCTCGATGACCGCCGCCACGCCGGTCGCGTCGTCGTCCGCGCCGGGCGTCCCGGTCCGGGTGTCGTAGTGCGCCCCCACGACGATCGTCTCGTCGCCGTGCTTCCCTCCGCCGCTCGCCGCTTCGAGGTTTTGCACGACGTCGTCGCCGATCGGAATGCCCTGACGGCGCACCTCGTAGCCCATTTTCTCGAGGGTGCGCGCCAGGTCGTCGGTCGCCGTCGCGAGCTTCCACGAATCGCCGAGGTTCCGCTCGCCGATTTCCGTCGCAAGGTGGGTCACCGTGGCGCGGAGCCGCGTCGCGAGCTCGGTCTGCTCGGCCGTGAGCGGCGGCAGCACCGGGGACGCCGGAGCGCTCGGCGCCGCGGCGAGGACGGCCGGAACCGTCGAAGGCGGCTTCGTCGACACGGCCGGAGCGCACGCCGCGACCGCAAGCGCGCCGAGGGTCGTGACGGTCGTGAAACCGGCGACCGCGCGCGTCGCTTTGAGGGCCGTCGTAGCCATTGCACCGTTCACGAAGCTAGCTTAGAGCTCCCGCCATCGACGCCAAAGGTCGAATGCACGTACCCGCCCGTGCGGGTGCGAACGTCCCCTGCGTAAGGAGCGAAACAAGTGAGCGACTCGGCAAACGGGAAGGTTCTGGTCGGCATCGTGATGGGCTCGAAGAGCGACTGGGAGACCATGCGCCACACGAAAGAGACGCTCGACTCGCTGCACATCGGGAACGAGGCGCGCGTGTGTTCAGCCCATCGCACTCCCGACGCGGCGTTCGAGTGGGCGAGCGGTCTCGAAGGACGCGGCGTCGAGGTCGTCATCGCGGCGGCCGGCGGCGCGGCGCACCTGGCCGGCGTCATTGCCGCCAAGACCCGGCTCCCGGTGCTCGGCGTCCCCATGGAGAGCAAGGCGTTGAACGGCATCGATTCGCTCCTCTCGATGGTGCAAATGCCCGCCGGAATTCCGGTCGGCACCTTGGCCATCGGGAAACCGGGCGCCATCAACGCGGCCCTCTTCGCGGCGGCGATTCTCGCCAACAAGTACGGCGACGTGCGCGCCGCGCTCGAAGAATTTCGCGCCGCGCAAACGCGCACGGTGCTCGCCGCGTCCGATCCAACGAAATAGCGGGCGGCGATTCCCTTCGGGGTATGCTCGCCCGGTGAATCCGAAAATCGTCGCCCCATTCCTCGTCGTCCTCGCGTTGCCCGCTTGCAAGAAGAGCGACGCGCCCACCGATGGCACGGCCGCGTCCGCCGCGGCTCAAGCGGCAGCGACCACCCCGGCGACGCCGCTCGGCAACTTCGAGGGCGAGATCGATGTGCTCGCGAAGTCGACCGAGAATCCGAAGCCGATCCCGCCGTTGAACCTGCTCATCAAGGCGGGGAAGGTCCGCATGGACATTCCGGAGGGGATGTCCGCCGGGCAGCAGATGGGCAAGAGCTACCTCATCGCGACCCCGGGCGACAAGAAGGTGTACATCGTCTCGGACACGCAGAAGCAAGTCGTCTCGCTCGACGTCGCGGCGCTCGGCGATCAGTTCAAGCATATGAACCCCGCGGCGGCCGCGGCCCCGTCGAAGCCGACTACACCTCCGACGATCACCAAGACCGGAAAGATGGAAACCGTCGCCGGACGCTCCTGTGAAGACTGGAACATCGTGAGCAGCGACGGCGAGCACGGCATCGCGTGCGTATCGACCGAGGGCGTGTCGTGGCTCGACTTACCGTCGCTCGGCGCTCACGAGGATCAGGCGTGGATGCGGCAGCTCTTCGACGGCCAGCACATGCCGCTCAAGTTCGTGGGCTACAAGAAGGACGGCACCGAAGACGGCAGCCTCGAAGTGACGAAGATCGAGGCCAAGCCGGTCGCCGACGCGCTCTTCCAGCTCCCGCCGAGCTACCCCGTTCTCGACCTCGATCAAATGTTCAAACACCTCGGCATGCCGAACGGTTTCCCGACGGCGATGCCGCCGGGATCGATGCCGGCGATGCCGTCCGGGATCGCCTTGCCGCCGGGAATGACGCTCCCGCCGAACATGAAGCTGCCCCCCGGCGTGACGTTGCCGCCGAACATGAAGCTGCCGCCGGGGGTCACCGAAGACATGCTGAAACAGCTCCGCGCGCGCATGCAGCAACAACCCGCGCCGCAATAAAATCGTCGGAGCCCGTCGCGCGGAGCGGCGTTTTTCGGGGAACTTCGACACGGTCAGAGGCTTGGGGTATGGCGGGGCCCGATGCGTAGCCTCCCCGTCGTCCGATCCGGAGCTCCGTTCGACGGCGCCGACGTGTCGACGACGCGGGGCGATTCGCGGCCGTTGCCCATGACGGCCGCGGAAGTGCGCGCGCGGGGGTGGGCCGAGGTCGACGTGGTGTTCGTCAGCGGAGACGCCTACGTCGATCATCCGAGCTTCGCGATGGCCCTCCTCGGGCGGCTCCTCGAAGGCGCCGGCTATCGCGTCGCGATCCTGAGTCAGCCCGACTGGAAGAGCGCCGAACCGTTTCGCGCCTTCGGTCGCCCGCGTCTGTTCTTCGCCGTGAGCGCGGGGAACATGGACTCGATGATCAATCACTACACGGCGAACAAGAAGGTTCGCAACGACGACGCGTACAGCCCGGGCGGTCGCATCGGGCGGCGCCCGGATCGCGCGACGCTCGCGTATTGCCAACGCGCGCGCGAAGCGTTTCCCGGCGTGCCGATCGTCGCGGGCGGCGTCGAAGCGAGTCTCCGCCGCATCGCGCACTACGACTACTGGAGCGACACGGTCCGGCGGAGCATCGTGCTCGACTCGAAAGCGGACCTCGTCGGGTTCGGCATGGGGGAACGCGGGATCCTCGAGCTGGCTGCGCGGCTCGCGCGTGGCGACGCGGTGCGGGCGCTCCGCGACATGCGCGGCGTCGCGTATCGGCTCGGCGCGAGCGAAGCGGCGCCGACGGGCCCCGACGTGGTCGAGCTCCCGAGCTACGAAGCCGTGGCTTCCGACACCGTCGCGTTCGCTACGATGACGCGGCTCGCCCATCGCGAAACGAACCCCAAGAACGCCAAGCGTCTCGTCCAGCCGCACGGTCGTGAAACGATCGTCGCGAACCCACCCGCGCTCCCGCTCAGCGAAGCGGAGATGGATCTCGTGTACGGCTTACCGTTCACGCGAAAGCCGCACCCCTCGTACGGGAGCGAACGCATTCCGGCGTTCGAGGTCGTGAAAACGAGCGTGCAGATCATGCGCGGCTGCTTCGGCGGGTGCACTTTCTGCTCGATCACCGCGCACGAAGGCCGCGCCATCCAGAGCCGGAGCAAGGAGAGCGTCCTCGGCGAAATTCGCCGCATGACGAAGGACAAGGGATTTTCCGGCGTGGTGAGCGACATCGGGGGACCGACCGCGAACATGTACCGGATGCAGTGCACGAAGCCCGAAGTGGAGGCGATCTGCCGCCGACAGAGCTGCGTCCACCCGACCGTGTGCAAGCTCCTCGGCACCGATCACGGGCCGCTCGTCGACGTGATGCGCTCGGCGCGCCAGGTCCCCGGCGTGAAGAAGGTCTTCGTCGCTTCCGGCATTCGCATGGATCTCGCGCGCCGCGACAAGACCTACATGAAGGAGCTCGCCGAGCATCATGTCGGCGGCCTTCTCAAAGTCGCGCCGGAGCACACCGACCCCGGCGTGCTCGAGCTGATGAAGAAACCGGGTCCGTCGGATTTTCTCGAGTTCGACCGCGAGTTTCAGAAAGCGTCGGACCGGGCCGGCAAGAAGCAACACCTGGTGCCTTACTTCATCGCGAGCCACCCCGGGAGCGGCCTCGACGAGATGATCGAGCTCGCCGTGTTCCTGAAGAAGAACGGTTACGCGCCCGACCAGGTGCAAGACTTCATTCCGAGCCCGTTCGATATCGCCGCCTGCATGTATCACACCGGCCTCGACCCCATGACGATGACCCCGGTGCGCGTCGCCAAGTCGATGAAGGATCGACGGCTCCAGCGCGCGCTCCTGCAATTCTTCAAACCGGAGAACTGGTACTCGGTACGCGACGCGCTCGTGCAGGCGAAGCGAACGGATCTCATCGGCGAAGGCCCGGGTTGTCTCATCCCGACGCGTCCGCCGCGCATCGCAGAAGACCCGATGCAACGCCGCCGCGCCACGCGGCACACCGAGCAAACCTCGGGCGACCATATCCGCGGCGCGCCGGGCGGCGGCTATCGTCCGAATCGCAAGACGGCTCGCCGACGGTCCCGGTCGAACTAGACCCTCGGCCGGCAGGCGACCGACACCCTTGCGAGGTAGACGGCGCGTCGCTAAGTGTGCTTTCTCACTGCGCTTTTCGTCGCTTGACGAAACCGGGGTTCCGGCCAATCATATCCGGTCATCTGGATACAGGGATACGTGAACCTTTCGAACTACGTCGAAACGCTGACCCTGCTCGGCGACGAGAGCCGGCTCCGGCTCTGCGCGCTGCTGCGCGAACGGGAGCTCTGCGTGACGGATCTGGTGCGAGTCACCGGCATGTCGCAGTCGCGCGTCTCGACGCACCTCGGACGACTTCGTGACGCGGGCTTCGTGCGCGATCGACGAAAAGGTCCGCAGTCGCTCTACGCGCTCGCCACGGAGACGCTCCCGGGGACGGCGCGCGCGCTCCTCGACGACGCGGCCACCTCCGCCGATCCGACCCTCGAAGGCGATCAGGCCCGGCTCGAGGAGCTCGAAGCCGAGCGACGCGGCGGTCTCCCCGAGTCGGCGACGGACGAGCTCGAGCGATATTACTCGCCGGGCCGTACCTGGCAGTCGCTCGCCGTCGGGCTCGCGGCGCTCCTTCGTCTCGGCGACGTTCTCGACGTCGGCTCCGGCGACGGCGCGGCCGCCGTGTCACTCGCCCCGTATTGTCGCTCGCTCACGTGCATCGACGTGAACGCGCGGATGATCGAACAAGCGACGGAGCGGCTCGCCAAGTTCTCGCACGTGCGCGCCCAGGTCGCGGACGTCCACGAGCTGCCGTTCCCCGACGCGGCGTTCGACTCGGTCCTCGTGTTCCACACGCTCACGTACGCCGAATCACCGAAGCGGGCGCTCGCGGAGTGCGCACGCGTGCTCCGGCCGGGCGGCAGGCTCGTCCTCTTGTGCCTCGACGAGCACCGGCAGCGTGAAATCACGGCGCCCTACGGAGAACGCCACGCCGGGTTTTCGCCGCGCGCCGTGCGCACGCTGCTCTCCGGCGCGGGCCTCGACGTCGCAACCGCCGAAGTGGCCTGCCGCGAGAGCAAGAAGCCGCATCTTCAGGTCGTGCTGGCGATCGCCGATAAGCCGGAAACGCTTGCCCCCAAGAAAAAGAAGAGAACAAGGACGCCCTGACATGGTTTCGAATCTTCACCCGCCGCGGCCCGTTCACCCGTTGGAAGAGCTTCTCCAGCGCCGCATCGCGATCATCGACGGCGCGATGGGGACGACCATCCGCACTTACGGGATGACCGAGGCGGACATTCGCGGCACGCGGTTTCAAGATTCGAAGAAGGATCTCCTGAACAACGGCGATCTGTTCTCGCTGACGCAGCCCGAGATGATCGGCGACATTCACCGGCGCTTTCTCGAAGCCGGCGCGGACATCATCGAGACGAACACCTTCGGCGCGACGAGCATCACCCAGAGCGAGTTTTTCGTCGACGATCCGCGTGAACACGGCGGCCGAAAGGACCCGGAGTTCTACCAAAAGATCATCGAGGACCGGTTTCTCGGCGAGCTCGCGTGGGAAATCAACGAGCAGTCCGCGCGGCAGTGCCGGCAATGGGCCGATCGCGTCGCAGAAAAAGACGGACGCCGTCGCTTCGTCGCGGGCGCCATCGGGCCGCTCACCGTGTCGCTCTCGAATTCGCCGGACGCCGACGACGCGGGGTTCCGGGTGGTCACCTTCGACCAGGTGAGGTTGGCCTACGTCGACCAGGTCCGCGCGCTCATCGCGGGCGGCTCGGACGTGCTCCTCGTCGAGACGATTTTCGACTCGCTCAACGCGAAGGCGGCGCTCGTCGCCATCCGCGAAGTCTTCGACAAGGACGGCAAAGAGCTGCCCATCATGATCTCCGCGGCTGTCGGGCGCGGCGGCGAGACGATGATCTCGGCGCAGACCATCGAGGCGTTCTGGAACGCCGTGAAGCACGTGAAACCGCTGTCGGTGGGGCTCAACTGCTCGCTCGGGCCCGACTTGATGTATCCATTTCTCGCCGAGCTCTCCGAAAAATCGAGCGCGGCGATCTCGTGCTACCCGAACGCGGGTCTGCCGAATCCCCTGTCGCCGACGGGCTTCGATCTGAAGCCCGAAGACATGGCGCGCTACCTGAAGGAGTTCGCGGACGGCGGTCTTCTCAACATCGCCGGGGGCTGCTGCGGCAACACCCCCGAGCACATCGCGGCCATCGCGCAGGCGCTCACCGGCGAGCCGCCACGCGACCGGGCGCACACGTCCGTCGCGGTGCCCGCGGCGCTCGAGCCGTCCGCTGTGGTGACCGAGGCGGAGCGGCCACTTCGTTTGTCGGGCTCGCAGCCCTTCACGCAACAGATCGGCGTGTTCCTGATGATCGGCGAGCGCACGAACGTGGCCGGCTCGCCCAAGTTCGCGAAACTCGTCAAGGAAGGCAAATACGAAGACGCCGTCAGCGTCGCGCGCCAGCAGGTCGAGAACGGCGCGAACGTCATCGACATCTGCATGGACGAGGGCATGATCGACGGCGAAAAGGCGATGACCCGCTACCTCGAGCTCCTCGCGAGCGAGCCCGAGGTCGCCAAGGTCCCGTTCATGGTCGACTCCTCGAAGTGGGACGTCATCGTCGCGGGCCTGAAATGCCTTCAGGGCAAGGGCATCGTGAACTCCATTTCGCTGAAAGAGGGCGAGGACAAGTTCCGCGAAAACGCCCGAACCGTCCTGAAATACGGCGCCGCCGTCGTGGTCATGGCCTTCGACGAGCAGGGTCAGGCAGCGACCTACGAAGACAAGATCCGGATCTGCGAGCGCGCGTATCGCATCCTCGTCGACGAGATCGGATTTCCGCCCGAAGACATCATTTTCGACCCGAACATCTTGACGGTCGCGACGGGCATGGAGGAGCACAACAACTACGCCGTCGACTTCGTGAACGCGACCCGTTGGATCAAGACGCATCTGCCGCACGCGAAGGTGAGCGGCGGCGTCTCGAACGTGTCGTTCAGCTTCCGCGGCAACAACAAGGTGCGCGAGGCGATGCACTCCGCGTTCCTGTTCCACGCCATCCAGGCCGGAATGGACATGGGCATCGTCAACGCCGGAATGCTCGAGGTCTACGAGGAGATCGAGCCGGAGCTGAAGGAGCTCGTCGAAGACGTCCTTCTGAACCGCCGTCCCGACGCGACCGAGCGCCTCGTCGATTTCGGCGAACGGCTGAAGAGCGAGGGGGCGGGCCCTGCGACGACGGAAAAGAAAGAAGAAGAGTGGCGCAAGGGAACCGTCGAAGAGCGGCTTTCCCACGCGCTCGTGAAAGGCATCGACGCCTACATCGAAGCCGACACCGAAGAGGCGCGCGCGAAGCTCGCGCGACCCCTTTCCGTCATCGAGGGGCCACTGATGGACGGCATGGGCGTCGTCGGCGATTTGTTCGGGGCCGGGAAAATGTTTCTGCCCCAGGTCGTGAAATCCGCGCGCGTCATGAAGAAGGCCGTCGCGTACCTCATGCCGTTCATGGAAGCGGAAAAAGCGAGCATGGCCGCCGCGGGTCAGACCGTGAAAACGCAGGGGAAAATCGTGCTGGCGACGGTGAAGGGCGACGTGCACGACATCGGCAAGAACATCGTCGGAGTCGTGCTCGCCTGTAACAACTACGAAGTGTTCGACATGGGCGTCATGGTCCCGTGCGAAAAAATCCTCGAGCGCGCGAAGGCGGAAAAAGCCGACCTCATCGGGCTGAGCGGACTCATCACGCCGTCGCTCGACGAGATGGCCCACGTCGCTCGCGAAATGGAGCGACAAGGGTTCACGCTGCCGCTCCTCATCGGCGGCGCGACGACCAGCAAGGCGCACACCGCCGTCAAGATCGCCCCCCACTACAGCCAGCCCGTGGTGCACGTGCTCGACGCGAGCCGCGCCGTCCCGGTGACGACGAGTCTGCTCTCGGACGACGGCAAGGCCGCCTTCGTCGCGCAGCACCGCGCCGAATACGACAAGATCCGGCGGCTCCACGCGGCACCCAATTTCAAGCTGGTGTCGCTCCAAACTGCGCGCGAGAAGCGGACGCCGATCGATTGGACGGCGACCGAGCTCGCCGTGCCGGAGTTCACCGGCGTCCGCGTCCTCGACGATTTTCCGCTCGCGACGTTGCGCGAGTTCATCGACTGGACGCCGTTTTTCCGCACCTGGCAGCTGAAGGGCAGCTACCCGCGGATCTTCGACGACGAAAAGTACGGCGAGCAGTCGCGCCAGCTCTTCGCCGACGGCCAGGCTCTCCTCGACAAGATCATCGCCGAGAAACTCCTGACCGCGCGCGGCGTGTACGGCTTCTTCCCGGCCAACGCCGTCGGGGACGACGTCGCGCTCTACACCGACGAGTCGCGCACGAAGGAGCTCACGCGGTTTCACTTCTTGCGGCAGCAACGGCAGAAGGACCACGACGACCCCTACCGTTCACTCTCCGACTTCGTCGCGCCGAAACCCACGGGGCGCGCCGACTACATCGGCGGGTTCGCCGTCACGAGCGGCATCCGCTTGAAGGAGCTCTGCGACAAATACCGAGCGGAGCTCGACGACTACAACGCGATCATGGCCGAGGCGCTCGCCGATCGGCTCGCCGAGGCATTCGCCGAGTGCCTGCACAAGCGCGTCCGTGAGCAATGGGGCTACGGCCGCGACGAGAAGCTCTCGAACGAGGACCTGATCCACGAAAAATACCGGGGGATCCGGCCCGCCGCGGGCTATCCCGCGTGCCCCGATCACACCGAAAAGGGCGCGCTCTGGAAGCTCCTCGACGTCGAAGAGAACACCGGCATGCTCATCACCGAGTCGTTCGCGATGTGGCCCGGTTCGAGCGTCAGCGGGCTCTACTTCGCGCATCCCGACTCGAAGTACTTCTCTCTCGGCAAGATCGACCGGGATCAGGTCGCCGACTACCACACGCGCAAGGGCATGACGGTCTCGGAGGTCGAACGCTGGCTCGCGCCGAACCTCAACTACGAGCCGGAGGCCGCCGCGAGCGGCGCGACGTCGCCCGGGCCCCTCGCCGTTCAGACGGCGTGAACCGTCGCACCGGCGGGCGACGTCCCGGTCTCAGCCGAACACGACCGTGCGATTGCCGGACGTGAGGATCCGATCCTCGAGGTGCGCGCGCACCGCGGTCGACAGCACGATGCGCTCGAGGTCTCTTCCCTTCCGCACCAGATCGTCCACCGAGTCGCGATGGCTGGTGCGGCTCACGTCCTGGTGAATGATCGGCCCTTCGTCGAGGCGGCTCGTCACGTAGTGCGCCGTCGCACCGATGAGTTTCACGCCGCGCTCGCAAGCCTGGTGATACGGCTTCGGGCCCGCGAATGCCGGCAAAAACGAGTGGTGAATGTTGATGATCCGCTCGGGCAACGCGTCCACGAGGGTCGGCGTGAGCACTTGCATGTACCGCGCGAGCACCACCAGATCGATCTTCATCGCTCGCAAGAGCTCGAGCTCGCTTCGCTCCGCGTCGTCCTTGGTCGATGGCGTGATCGGAAAAACGCGATATTCGATCCCGAATTGACGCGCGATGGGCTCGAGGTCGGCGTGGTTGCTGACGATGAGCGGCAGCTCGCACACGAGCTCGCCGGCGCGGTGCCGGAGCAACAAGTCGTAGAGGCAGTGGTCGTACTTCGAGACGAAGATCGCGACGCGCGGAACTTGGTCGCTGTACGAGAGCCGGATCCGCATGTCGAACCGCGTCGCGACCTCCGCGATCGCGTGTTCGAGCGACGTGCGATCCGTCCGGAGCTCGGATAGGTCGAACCGGATCCGCTGGAAGAACTGCTGCGCGACCGGGTCGGTGTGCTGATCCGAATCGAGGATGTTCGCACCGTGCCCGTAGAGGAGCTGCGCGAGCGCCGCGACCAACCCGCGCCGATCGGCGCAAGAGACGAGAAGAATCGCGGTCTGGTTCGGCGCCTCGCCCATGGGACGATGCTACCGCGACATCGGCGAGGCAGGGGCGTCCGGCGGAAACCCGCATCATTGAAGCCGATCCGAGAGCCCTCGGTAGGGACGACGCTCGCGGCGTCGGGCGCGCGATCACGCGCAACGCGGGTGAACGATGGCGGCACCGGCGAAAAGCGATGAATCATGCACGCCGCGTGGCGGCGACGGATAGTCGAATCTCCGCGGATTCATGAACCGCGCGCGTGGTGATCGATCACTACTTGGAACATGAACGAGGAAGCTCTCGCGCATCTCTGCGTCGTCGTCGCCGCAACGGCAATCTTCGGTGCGACTGGATGCGGAACGGCGAATTCACAAAGCGACGGCAACGGCGGATTCGTCGCATCCGGCGGCGAGTCGGCCAACGGCGGAGCGCCGTTCGGCGGCTCCGGCGGCGCGAGCGTCACCGGAGGCGCAGGCGGCGGAGTCTCGTCGAGCGGTGGCTTCGGTTTCGGCGGGACCCCCTCGAACGTCGGGGGTTCGAACACCGCGACGGGCGGCTCGCTCGGCTCGGGCGGCAGCGCGAGCGGGTCCGGCGGTACGTCGGCGAGTGGCGGGCAGAACGCGGGCGGCGAATCGTCGACCGGTGGCGCTTCGTCACAGAGTGACGGCGGCTCCGCCTCACCGGATGGCGGCGCTTCCGACGACCCTTGTTTTGGGGGCTCCGTCGGCGTCGCGAGCGACGGCGGTTCGTCGCGCGCGCAGGTCAACGGCTACGGCAATGTCGAGGTCACCATCCCGACGACCAATCACCTCATCGAGCTCGAAACGACCCTCGCCGTTCCCACCAAACCGCCGCCCAATGGAACCTTGTTCCTCTGGCCTGGTCTTCAACCGTTGCCCAACGGAGCGAACTTCGACCCCATCGGCGAGGGGGTGCTCCAACCCGTGCTCACCTGGGGCGGAACGTGCGCCCCCAACGCACCCAACGACTACTCCGATTGGTGGATCTCCGCCCAGTACGTCAACGTCTACAACGTCGAGATGACTCCGGGGCACACCGGTTGTTTGGGCGGCGACGGCATGACCGTTCAAATCGGTGACCAGCTCCACATCACCATGACCCTCAGCGGAACCACCTGGACTCAAGTCGTCACCGACGAGCAGAGCGGCAAGAAGGTCGACTTCTCCATCGACATGCTCGGTCAAGCCCAGGATTGGGCCATCTTCGACATCGAATCCGACGGCCGCGAACCCGTCTCCGACGTCGTCTTCACCCACACCGTGCTCACCTTCGCCTCCCCCGCCGCTTCATCCTGCGCGCCCAGCGTCCGCGGCCAGAACGACTACTTCTCGGCGCCAGAGAGCTCGACCGACGGCACCCGCTGCTGCATCGACAAGATCACGCTCCGCGGCCAAGGCGTCGCCGCGACGACGCAGCCCTGATTCACCCGGCGTACAAATGACTACGTGCGCGCGGCCCCGCAGCCGCGCACGCTCGCGACCATGACGCGGAGGGCGCACGTCACGCGATGGTTCGCCGCCGGCATCGCGTCGGCCCTTGTGACCATCCCCATGGTCGCACACGCCGACGGCGCACCCGCGGCCCCGCCGAAGTCCGTCCCCACTCCGACGAAACCTGTCGCACCGGGTGCCCCAACCCAAGAAGCCGCCCCGACGACGGCAAGCGACGTCCCGCCCTCGACGAATGCCGGCGCGGACCCCTCGTCGAACGAACCCCCGGAACGCGACGAGCCGAACGTCACTCCCGAGGGGGCCTACGACCGCGCGATTCGCGAGTACGCCGCAGGCAACCTGGTCGGTGCGTTGAACGACATGGAGCAGTCCTACGCGCTCTCGCGCCAACCCGAGCTCCTGTACAACATCGCGAAGATCGAACGCGAGCTCGGCCAGTGCCCCTCCGCGCTCTCGACCTATCAAAAATACTTGCACGATATCCCGACCGGAACTCAGCGCGTTTTGGCCATCGACGGCGTTCGCGTTCTCTCCGCGGAATGCGGCCGACCGGCGACGCCGGCTGCTCCAGGCGCGCCACTGACGACGACGGCACCGCCGACCTACTGGACGACGCCGCACCTCGTGGGATGGTCGGCGATAGCGACCGGGGCAGCGGCTGGCGTGGCGAGCCTTGCCTTCGGCCTGGGTTCCAACGGTCCGGCACAAAGCTACCGAAAGCCTCCCTACCCGACCGCCGACTACGAGCGCGCCGAGCGACTTCGGAACGCTGCGCGCGTGTTCGGGATCGCAGGAGGCGCGCTGGTCACCGGCGGCCTGCTCTGCCTCACGCTCTGGCACGAACGGCGCGAGCAGTCGGCTCCCTCCGTTTCACTGGCGCTGTCGCCGGAGGGCGCCGCGTTCGGCTACTCGCGAACGTTTTAGGACCTAGCGGTCTCACTACTTGGCGCCACGATGTAACGGATCCGTGAACCCTAACTGCTCGGGCGATGGAGGAACTTCGCTCGGGGGCGTCGCCTCGGTCGACGGGTGTGAGTTGGTCGTCGTCTCCGCCGATGGCGAGCCCGGAGGGTCGAGTGGCGGTAAACGACGAATCGAACCCGGTTTAGCCCGCGAGACGCCGGGCCGATTCATGATTGGCTGAGCGTACGCCTTCGCTCCGGCAACTTCACCGGACAGAACTCCGGAGGCAACGGCGCGCGACGGGAGCCTCTCGGCACTCTCGTCGTGATGAGCACCCGATCTCCCCGCCGCCGACGGCGGTGAGGCACCGCTCGGCGCTCGAGCCGTCGCTTGCTCGCTCGCCGCCGGCGCCGATCTCGGGACGTCGATCGCGGCCGGCTTCGCGACTTCTCCGACGACGGCCGAGCTGGGCGCGGCCGGTAAGGTCGGCGCCGATGAGCGAGCCGCATTCGTCGCCCCCGGAGGGGCACTGCCGACGGGATGCGCCGTGTTCAATCGCATCACCACGAGCAAAGCGCTGAACGCCAAACCCACCGCGACCGGCGCCACCGAACGCGGCACGGACCGCACACGAATGCCCGAGGCGCGCAGCGAGGCGTCCCCCTGCCCGAGCGCATCGAGTGCGTCCAACACCTCTTTCGCAGTTCCGAACCGGTTCTGCGGATTTCGCTCGAGGCACCGCACGACGATCTTGTCGACGCCCGAGGGTACGTCGTTCGCGAAAGCGCTTGGACGCGGCGGCGGCTTCGTGAGGCGCTCGAACGGTGCTCGCAATGAAAACGGGAGCCGTCCCGTCAGCATTTCGAACCAAATGACCCCGAACGCGTACACGTCGGTGGCGGTGGTGAGCTCGCCGTTTTCGAGCTGCTCGGGCGCCATGTAGCACGGCGTTCCCGCGAGCCCATACGCGCTGCTCGTGAGACGGGCAGCATCGAGATCGATGACCCGCGCGAGCCCGAAGTCCATGATCACCGGCATCACGTCGCCGTTCGACAACGGACGCAGCATGACATTGTCGCATTTCAGATCGCGATGAAGAATGCCGGCAGCGTGCGCCGCTTCGAGACCGAAAAGCAGCGACCGCACGAGAGGTTCTGCTTCGTGGCTAGGCATGGGCCCTCGCGCGATTCGCTCCGCCAAGCGCTCTCCGTTCACGAACTCCATCGTCAGGAAGTTGAGCACCCCGTGGTGCTCGAGCCGATGCGAACCGAGGTCGTAGATCCGGCAAACGTTGGGATGGCTCACGCGATGCGCTAGCTGCACTTCGGCCTTGAGCCGCCGCACGGCGCGCTGACCGTCGCAAGCCGTCGACAGAACCGTCTTCAGCGCAACGCGTTCCTGCAGATCGCGATCATACGCTTCGTACACTTCACCCATCCCGCCGCGCGCGACGAACTTCAATACTCGGTAACGATTGCCCACTACATCGCCGGGCCGAAATGTCGTGTTCCACTGCTCAGGATCGCTCGCGAATGTCACGTCCGACGACCGTTCACGCACAGCTTCGCCGACGAGACGCTGGCAAGCGCCGCAACGATCCAGATGTGTGTGGATGAACTCGAGCGCTTCCCCCGCCAAGCGACCGGCCGCGAAATCGAGCACTTCGTCGTTCGCCAAACACGGTCGCTCGCCGTCCGAGTGGTCGGGGCTGCGCTGCGTGTTGAACGGCTCGGCCATGCCCTTGTCGCGGGTCAGGCGATTCCGTGATGAGACTGCATCTCGCGCGATCCCCTGAGCCCATTCCACTCGAGCCCGCTTCGCACCAGCCGCGCGACGCTCTCGAGTTCCGTCTCGGTCATCGTGCGCGCGCCGAGCGATAACCGCGCCCGCACCGAGTCGAACACCCGCCGCCGCGCCGCCTCGAGCCACCTCGCTGCCGTCGCGCGATGCACCCCGTATGCGCGTCCGAGGTCGTCGATGCTGCATCGCTCTTCGACGTGCAGCCGGAGCAGCGCCCGATCCTTCACCGACAATTCCGCCACGGCCTCCCTCAAGGCGCGCTCGAACGAAGCCGCGTAGCGATGTTTGAACGTCTCCGTTTCCGGATCCCCCCCGTCAGTTGCGAGCTCATCCAAGAGCTCGACATGTCGAGCCGCCTCGACCCTCCGCGCACGGCATCGATCGATCGCCGTTCGGGTTGCCACCACGCGCAACCAAGCACGCAGTGGTCCTCTTCCCGCATACCGCCCGATCTTCGGCTGCGCTCCGGACAAGAGCTCGTCCCAAAGCGCCTGCAACGTTTCCCTGACGAACTCCGGATCCGGATTCACCCGCCGGATCGCGCTCTCCGCGACGCTCGCGCCCTCCTTCGCCAAGATCTCCATCGCGACGCGATCCCCCTTCGAGCAGGCGCAGCAGAGGTAGAGATCTGCGCCATGGAGTTGCACGTCGATCTCGCACGACTCCCCCAGCATTTGCCAACAGTGTTCGCCGAATGAACACCAATCGACCACGAATCGTGGCCATCGGTCGACACATTGAGTGTACACTTCGCGGACGAGGATCTCCCCCGGCGTCATGCCCGATCTATAGCCCAAAACCAGGGCGACACCAGCCTTACCGCGCCCGTCCGCGCGCATTTCACGTTCGCTCGGCTGACCGAGCGATCAACCTGAAACGTCAGAGCAGAGCCCGTTAACGGCGAATCTGCAAAACAAGGGCGCGCACGGGGTAACCCGCGGCAATCGCCCCTGCGGTGGCCCGCCGCAAATCGCAGTGAACCACTCCAAGATGCCCAACTGCCTATTTGGGCATCTACACCGCACAACTGGAACTGCCGACTTCGGCGCGAACCAGCAAGCTCCGAATCTTCGTTCCGATCCGGGCTCCTATGTTCCGGTGTCCTCGAGATACTCTCCGCTCATCGGATCTACGCGACGCTTCGCGCTTGCGGGACTACGGTCTTCCGTTGAGGAGTTGACGTCTCCATTCGCAAGGTTCCAAGCCAAATCCCGGGCCCCATCAATGACGTTGGCGACTATTTGCCTCAAATGAGTGCTCAAACTGGCTGACTTGACTTGCCATGTGAAGCCGATGACAGAGTTGTTTGAAAGATCAACCACCACCGAAACCTGGCTGAGGTTGCTATCCTCCGAGGTGAACAGCTGATATGCGCCTTGCTTGGACGGCGGCACCGGAATGGTTGGCAGATCTACAGTAGCTGTCTCGGCGCTCGGGTCATAGGTTCCAGAAGTGGAGATACTGTCGATCGACAGTACCGTTACTAGGGTCAATGGCGAGGAAGATGGACCCGTTAGAGTTATTCCCCCCGTACCAGTTAGACCTTTCTTAGGGTTCGTCATCGTCAAGGTTTTTCTGTTGGCCATTGTCATATTTCTTTCTTGATTGTCTCTACACAGTTACGGCTGAAACGCCGCCTCGTTCCCACATCCAGCGACGCACACGTCGCTTTCGTCGATGTTGGCGTCGTCGGCGAGATCCCACACCTCAACCGAACCATTCGCGACGATCGCTGCCGCAAAGCGAGAGTCGGCCGACCAGGAAAATCCGGGCTGATGAAATGCGCTTCCGCACCACGCTCCGGGTCCACTCGCGAAGTCCTCATTGCAAGCGGTCGGTGGGACCGCAGGATCGTAGTTAATCTGAACCGAGGTCAACGAAGGGTCACCGGGATCCGCCAGCGTTCTTCGCGCCAACAACTCTGACCCATATTGCCAAAGGACCTGTGTCTCGTCAGGAGAAAATGCAAGATCAGTCAATGAATTGCTGGGCGGAGGCTGCGACGGTCTGTCCGTGAAGGTCAGTGAGGGCGCGGCAGGGCTCAATTGGGACAGGTAGATCCCCGACGAGGTGGTGAATGCGAAAAAGCGCCCGGAAGGAGAGAAGAGACGCCGTTGTCCAGCCGATCCGGTATAGCTGGACGTCCCTGGGATCGCCGTCCCGATCAGCGGAGCCGTGCCGTCTGGATTGAAGATGGACACCTTGCTGCCCGCTGCGCTCAGGTCCGCACAAGCGATTCGTTCTTCGTCGGCAGCCCATGAGAGAATTGTCTTACAGGACGACCCTTGCGAGACCTTCCACGGATTGCTGGCAGCTCCGGGCACACCTGTCTGAAAAATCTGCAGCTGACCGTTCACTTGCTGAGCAACGTATTTCCCTGAGGGATCGGCGATTTGGTCACCATAATAGTTGTGGAGCTCGGACGTCTCGACGTTGGCGTATGAGTGAAGATCGGGTCCGCTCGGATCCGCGGCGAAGACACCGCTGTTCCCGGTTTGCAGCCATACCGCGGTTGAGTACGGCGTCGCCGTGTCGATAGAGGATAGTGGGGCGAACGCGGTCTCACCGACACGCTCGTAGTACAGCGCGTCAGGCGTGGACCCGACGTGAAACGCAACCGCGTCGTTGCTGAACCAGAGGAGATCGGACCCAACGGGCGCTTGAACCGGCGTCAACGGATTGATGGTCGGTTCCGCGTTCGTCGAAGCGCCTCCGTCAGTGGCACCGGCGCCGGCGTCGGTCGAACCATTCGCTGCAGCGGTCGTCAAACGGACGCCCCCAAGGAACCAGAAGTCCGAGGATTGGTAGGCGACGGCGAGAACGCTCGAGTCGGGCGACCAAGCGTATCGTTGGACGTTCCCGGCGAATGCGAGGGCCTGCGCTCGCCAATCCGGACCCGACATCATGACGAGCTTCGCGTTCCCACCGCTCGAAGTCGTTCGGTAAACGAGATGATGACCGTCCGGAGAGAACTTGAAATCTGCGACACTTGCGCTGCCGCCGACGATGTCTTCGACCGTTCGCGTCGTGCCGAGGATCGGATCGAAGAATTGGAGACTCGGTGGTCCCACGCCGCCGTCGACGCCAGTGGCCGTGGAAATGAACGCGAACCGACATGTTGCTCGAGGCTCGATGGTCGCAGAAACCTCGTGCCTCTCCGAATCGGCCACGCTGACAACAATCGGGTCCGCCGACGTCGGAGTTCCCGCGACGGTGTGTGCCTCGGCGTCGAACGTCACCCCGCTAGGTAACGAGAGGGCACTCCAGACGAACGGAGCCGTACCGCCGCGAGCGTAAAAGGTCTGAGCGGGATACGGATTCCCGACGCAGGGTCCGATGACTGCTGTGGCGTCGATACTCGGACACTCTCCGGTTTCTTCCGAGCTGAGTTCGAGCTGAAGATCCGCGGACGCCGAGCAGTGGCCGTCGTCGACCGTCGCCGTGAAGGAAACCGTTTCCGCGGTCGACGGAGGCAACGAGACGACATTTCCCTTAACGGTCAGGGAAGCGTCTTTCGAATTGACTGACCATGCGTACGCGCCGGCCTCGCCGCCAGTCGCGGCAAGCTTCGTCGAATAAGGGTGGCCGGAGCAGGCTAATGGAAGCGTCGACGTGGTGATCGTGGGAGTTTCGAAGACCTGGACGACAACGGTTTTGGACGCTCGCACTCCAACGCCGTCGGTGACGATGGCCGTGAAAGTCGCCGTCCCGGCTGTCATCGGCACCCCGGACACCACGACGCTGTCGCCCACGGAGCCCGACAACGTCAGACTCGGGCCGCTATCCTGGTCAGGTAGCAGCTGCCACAAGTAGGAACCGACTCCACCGGCGGCGCTGAGCGAGAACTGCCCGTGCTTTCCAGTGCAGAGGTCCGACCCGTGGATGGCGATGGTAAGCGCGCCGGTTCCTGCTTCAGAAAGTGGTGGGGGGTTTTTGAGCCTGTTCATGAATCCGCCGTCACCAGCACCCGGGGGCATCAGACCGCTTGCGCCGCCGCCGCCCGTCTGAATCGCGGACGCGCACGTCTTCGCCGATTCGCTCGAAACGCAGAGGTTTCCCCGACATGCCATCCCACTCGGGCAGTCGGTGTTGCAGGAAACGACGCAATCCGGGATCGGGACGTCGAGCGACACGCAACCGGCCGAAACGACGCCGGCAAGCATCACGCAGATCACAACGAGCAACCGAACATGACGACGCGAACGACTGAAGAAGCGGAGGAGACATGAAACGACCGGCATGCTTCCCTGCTAGACGCCGAGATCGCCGCCCGTCGCATTTTTTTTTGCACGCAAAGCTGCGAGCGTTTCACGATGATGCGAATGAAGCATTCCCCGACCCGCGCGTCTTGAAGTGCACCCAACGCGCCCGCGCATCGTTGACCTCCGAGCGCACTTCGGCAATTGCGCATGACGCTGTTTGGAGAAATGACTAGGACGAGATGTTGCGCGCAGCGAGTTCGCGGCGCGTGAGACATCGACACGACTCAGACTCGTGCGAGGGGCAAAAATCAGGCAGCGCGGAACAGTCCGCGCCAGCAACGACGCGCTTACCCGATCGGCCACGAAGTACGCCGCAGAGGAATGGCCGGACGTCCCGATGATGAACGTTTCTTGAAACGGAGCCCGCGGCCGAGGACAGGCCACGCGCGACGCCAGTCGCCTGTTCACGTGCATCGCCGGGCCGTACCTGCAGCGGATGGCCCCCTGACCAATTCCTCGCTACATCTCGAAACATGCACGCTCTCCGACGCGCAGTCTTGCTGGCCATTTTCGTCATTTCCGCCTGCGGGCCCGACCAAATCACGCCGCTTTCGAACGCGACGACGCCGGTCGCGACGGTGGACGCCGGAAACGCCTGCGCATCCTCGCGGGTGTGTGCGCCGGGGTCGACGGAGCTTTGTTTCTGCGCGGATACGTCGCGGGGCGCGCAGGTGTGCGCGAGCGACGGGCGGTCGTGGGAAGCGTGCGCGTGTCGCGGTGTGAAACTCGACGCCTCGAGTGATCACTAGGCGGGTCGGCCCACGGGCTCAGAGGTCGCGTTGCATCGAGGCGGGCAAGCCGGCGCACTCGGGTCGGTCGCCGGCGGGCGGCGAGCCGACGGCCACGCAGGGGACGAAACAATAGCTCCCGGGGTCGTTGATGGCCTGTTTGCAGAGCGTCTCGCCACCGATCTTACCGAGCTCGAGGAGCTGCAGGCATCCGGCGTGTTCGAGTCCCGAATCGGGCAACGAATCGCAGCACGACCGGATGTGCTCGCACGCACCGCCGGCATCGGGGGACGACGCGCACTGGATTTTCGTCAGGCAGGCTCCCTCGACGCACGTGACGGTATGGCCGAGGCACGCGCTGCACGCGTCGGAGATCGCGCAGCTCGAATCGCACGGGCGCGCGACGTTCGCGGCGCAGGCAACGTAGTCGTGGCAATCGGTATCGCAGGCCGTGGCGTTGCACTGCTCGTCGGCACACCGATCGTACGCGTCGGGGGCCGTGCACTCGGATCGCTCCGCGAAGTGAAACAGCGGTTCGAGAAAGCAGACGCCCGCGAGAACGTCTCGCGCGGCGATGGCGAAGTTCCACGGGCTCACTTCGGCATCGCCGTGGCCGCCATCCTGAGTCGCCGCGTCGTGGCCGCCGTCGTTCGCGGCGGGGATCGTGGCAACGTCGCGGGCGGCATCGTGGCTCGCGGATCCGTCGAACGACGCGTCGGGATGCGTGGGCGCGCGCGGCGCGCCGGAACCTGACGCGTCGTCGCAGGCGACGGCGATGAGCATCGTCGCGAGCATCGCGCTTTCGATTCGTCGAAACATGACGGCCTCCTCGGCTTCCGCTCGCCACGACTCGTGCGTTGCGACTCGGGCCAGCGTCGAGCGACTCCTCTCGTTCGACGACGCGACGATAATTTCGAATCGCGTCAGCGGCAATCACCTCGGCGCGACGGGCGCCGTGCGCGCGACGGCACCCCGCACCCGATAGATCGCCGTGGGCCTGAGGAACGATCCGTCCATGTCGTTGTCGGACGGAGTGTCGTAGCGCGCCAAGGACTCGAGCCGCGACGTGTCGAGGAAGCCCCGATCGGGATCGCCGATCAAGATAGCGACGCCGCGGGCGGCGAGCCCGATAAACCAATCGAGCACGGTGACGGCGAAGGCCGCGTCGTAGAAGACGTCGCCGGCGAGGACGACGTCGAACGGCGCGTCGAGGCGGCCGACCCAATTTTCGGTCGAGACGTCGAGCGCCACGCCGTTGAGCTCGGCGTTCATCGCCGCCGCAGCGGCCGCCATGGGGTCGATGTCGGCGGCCACGACGCGTCCGCCGCTACGAGCCGCGGCGATCCCTTCGACGGCGCCGCCCGCGCCGAAATCGAGCACGGTGCGGCCCCGAACGAGGTCGGGATGGTCGAGCACGTAGCGCGCGAGCGCCTGACCGCCCGCCCATGAGAAGGCCCAATAGGGTTCGATGAGACCTGCGTCCGCAGCCTGCTCTTCGGTCGCACGCCAGAGCGGCATTTCGGCGGTGATGAGTCGGAGCGCGATGTCCGGGCAAAGGCGCGACGACGCGACGGTCGTATGGCGCAGGATGACGTCGCGGTGATTCAAGCTGCGCCTGCCTACGCCGACCGCGAGCGTACGGCTACTCGCCGACGAAAGGCGCGCGAACGACCGTGTTCGCGCCGCTCGCACCCTGCTGGTGCCGCGTTGTAAAGTGGCTCGATGACGCTATTTTCCCGATGCGCGGGCCTCCTCGCCCCGGCTCTGTTCGCCCTCGCTTGCGGCGGCGCGACCTTGTCGGTCCTGCACGCCAAAGGCCGGCCGCAAGGCGACGGTCCCGCTCACATCGACGTGAAGAATTCGAGCGGCGTCGCGATCGACCAGCTCTACATCGCCAAGACGGAAGACGTCGCGCGAGCAAAAGCCAGTGGAGTCTCGCCGGGCTCTGCCGAGGATGTCGCGCTCTGGGGCGCCGATCACCTCGGCAACGGCGGGCTTTCCCCGAATGCGATATTCCCCGGGCTCGAGCTCGGCGAGGGGCGCTACGACGTCCTCGCCGTCGATCCCGACAAGCGCGAAGAGCTCGTGAAAGGCATCCGCGTCCATGCGGGGGGTCGCTACGTGCTCGAAATCGGCGACTCCTGGGCGTTGACTCGCTGAGAGCTCGTGCCTCCCCCCGGGCGTGCTCCGGCGCCCGCGCCGTCCGCGCGCCCGCCCCCTCCAACGCGGCCCAGCCGCGGGAGGGGGGTCGCCGGCTCACGTCGCGATGACCGGAAGCCGGTGACGTGCCTCGGGCTTCCACGCGAAGTCTTTCACGCGCGGCGAAGGCCTGAGGCCGCCCGCGGTCGGGTCGTCCCAGGTGGCGAAATTTTCGGGGAGTGGGCCCGGCAACGTCGGCTGAGCGGTGCGCTCGAAGAGACGAAAATCGTGGGTCGCGACGAGCTCGAGCGGGAGATCCTTCGCCGGACCACCGCGGCGGAGAAAGGAGTGGAACGTCTCGGCGTTCGACGCGACGGCGTAGTGCTGCGGATCGCGACGGAGGGCCGTGCGCAGGTTCTCTTCGACCGCCGCGTGGTCGCGCCGCCGGGCGGCGATGCACGCGAGCGTGTTGTACGCGAGCCCGGGTGCCGGATAACCGAGCTCGAGCGCGCGACGAACATGCCGTTCGGCGAGCTCGAGCTCACCGTCGCGAAGATACGCCTCGGCGAGATCGACGTGCGCGGCGTGGTAGTCGCCGAGCCGTTCGAGAATGGCGCGGCACTCCGCGGCACTCTCACGGTAGACCTCGCGTAAGCCCTTGTTCTTCGCGAACCACGCGCTCATCTGCGCGGTGAGCTCCGGCGGCGCGTCGAACGGCGTCTTCAGCTCCTGGAAGTCGGAGGCGAAATACGCCTCGCGATCGACGGTGCCGGCCTTCTCGGCGTCGTGAAAGTCGATCGTTCCGGGGTAGATCGACAGGCACGAGAAGAGATACTCGTGCGGCGCCGCGCGCTCGAGAAACGCGAGCGTCTCGTCGAACGTCGCGCGCGTCTCGCCGCGGTTGCCGAGCATCATGTAGTAGCGGACCTTGACGCCGTATTTCTTCGCGAGCCCGGTCGAGTCGATGATCTTCTGGACGGTGATCTTCTTGTTGATGGCGTCGAGGATGGCCTGCGAACCGCTTTCGACGCCGAGCGAGAGCCGCTGGCACCCGGCGAGGCGCATCTCGCGCAAGAGCTCGTCGCTGAGCACGTCGACGCGGGTGTCGCAGCTCCAGAAAAAGTCGAGTTTCCGCTCTCGAATGCCGCGGCAGATCTCCACGACGCGCTTCTTGTTCGTCGTGAACGTGTCGTCCTTGATCTGGAGCATCCGCACCGGGAGCCGGGCGAGCGCGCTCTCGAGCGCGTCGAGGACGTAGTTGACCGATTGCCCGCGGAAGCCGCGACCCCACGTCGTTTCGGCGCCGCAAAAGGTGCACTGCCAGGGGCAGCCGCGCGACGTCATCACGATGTGCGTCGAGAAATAGTCGTGCGGACACGCGAGCTGGTCGAGGTCCGGCACGCTCGGCCGGTCCGCGCCGCGCGCGGCCTTGCCGCCCTCGAGCCGGTAGACCGATCCGGCAAGCCCGGTGGTCGATTTGCCCGCTTCGAGGCGCTCGAGCAATTCGAGGAACGTGACGTCGCCTTCGCCGCACACGACGGTGTCGATCGCCGGGTAGTGCTCGAGCATCTCGACGGCGAGCGGCGTCGCGTGCGGGCCGCCGATCACGACGTGCGCCTTCGGGTGCGTCTTCTTGACGAGATCGGCGACGAGCGCGACGCCGCGGCGGTTCGCGGTCCAGCACGACATGCCGAACACGTCGGCATCGAGCGCGCGCACGATCTCTTCCACGCGGGTCCACGCGAACGCCGACAAGTTGAAGATCTTGACGGCGTGTCCGGCGCGGACCGCTTGCGCGCCGAGAGAAAAGAGCCCGTACGGCGTCTGATGAAAGTCCGGATCGAGGTCTCCCTCGCGGTATTCCTGGGGCGCACCATCAAAAGAAGGCGGGGCCTCGCCCGGAAGCGCGATCTTCCAGGGCGGCGGGTAAATCAGGACGACCTTCATCTTCGCTTCTAGTATTCACAGCCTTCGATGACGGCGCCATCGGCGGCGACGCCGATGACGCGCCTTCCGTCGGCAAACAAGCTGATGATCGGCACGCCCCACGAATCGTCGGACCACGCGCGGGACCAACGCGACGATTCTTGCGGAGTTTGCACCCAAACATGGCCGAGGCTCGAGGCCCAGGCTCGCAGATTGGGCTCGACCACCACGGCGGACAGGTCAGGATTGCCAGGCACGGCGGATTCTTCGACGCTCGATGAATTGACCCGCAGGGCGCTGCCATCGGCACCGACGATCACCCCGACGCCGATCTCGGCGACGGCCGCGCACGCGGTGAACGTCCTGACGGCGGGGGCCGCGAGCTGTTGCACTTCCCAGCGGAGCGGCGAGAAGAACCCCGCGAAAGCGCCGCCCCCTCGCTTGCGACCGACGACGAGCCACCGCTCTTCGTCGAAGCGCGCGACACCGAGCACCGACGCAGCGTCGGGAAGCGGCAATTCCTTCAGCCATCGCTTGCCGGAGATCGCGAACAAGGTCGGCGGCTCGTCGGGCTTCGTTCCGACCGCGACGCACAGATCGTCGGGCTGGCCGTTCACGATCTCGAAGGTCGCCGTCACGCGCGAGCGGCGGATCCTCTGAAGCCCCTCGAGCGCCGCGTAATACGAGAAGAGCCCGTTCTCGCCGCCGATGAGCCAGAGCCCTGGGCTCACGTGGTGGATCGAACGGACGTTCTCGGCGACGTCGCGCTCGAGCGGCACCTCGGCCCAGTCGGTGCCGTTCCAGAACGCGAGCCCCGACGTGGTCGACGCGAGACACGCTCCCGAGGCGTCCCACGCGACGCGACGGAGCGCGCGATCACTTCCCGGCGCATGACGGATCTTCCAATTCCAGCCGGAAAATGGCCGGAGCGACGCCCGATCGACGGGCGCGCGCTTCGACGACGGGGCGTCGCTGCTCCGGCTGTCTCCGCGAAGCGCCGAGACGATCATCGCGCCCAGAAGCCCGGCGGATTGCGGCCGGTCACGGACGTCGGGCGCCGTCCCGAGCGCGATCGCGGCGTCGATCGCGGAACAGGCGCTCGGACGCGCGCGCAGATCTTCGGCGAGCGCGTTGGTGTCGCGAATGCTCCGCCGCTGGCGGCTGCGCGCCAGCTCGAGCACCTTCATGACGTTGTCGCCGACGAAGAGCTCCTCGCCCGTCAAGATCGAGAACGTCGTGGCCGCGAGGCTGAATACGTCGGACGCCGCGCCGATGTTCTTCTCGTCCATGAGGATCTGCTCGGGCGACGCGTAGCCCGGCGTTCCCATCGACCCTTGCATGAAGGTCTGGCGGAGGCCGACCGGCCTCGCGACGCCGAAATCCGAAATCTTGAACGCCTCGTCGGGAGGCGTGCCGCAACAGAGGACGTTGTTCGGTTTGATGTCGCGGTGAATGACGTTCACCGAATGAACCGCGTCGAGACCGGCCGCGATCGCTTCGACACAAGCGGCGGCACGGACGGAGTCGAAGGCCGAACCGGTCTGGCGCACCGAGCGATCGATCCGCACTTCGAGCGTGTCCCCGTGAACGTATTCCATCACGAGCCACGGCAAGAGCAGCCGCTGCGCGCCGTAGAGCACGTCGGTGTCGCCGCTTTCGATGAAGCGAACGACGAAAGGCGTCGGCGGGACGCGCTCGTTGAGCCGGCCGAGCGCGACCGACTCTTTGCGGATCGTGAGCAGCGCCGTCTCGGCGGCCGCGCGGACGAACTCGGGGCGCGCGACTTTGATGACCGCGACACCGGTTCCGGTCGGGGCCCGCCGCTCGACCAGGAACGCGACGGCCATGCTGCCCGCGCCGAGCGCTCGGTCGAACCAGTACTCGACGTTCGGGTAAACGTTCGATGCGAACACGCTTCCCGTCAGGGCCCGGAGTAGGTCGTCGCCGGCGGGCAGCCTCAGCACGCCACTACCCTACACCATGGCTACGGCGGGCAGGCCCCGGTCGGCTGATTCGGCGGACTGCTCGTCGGGTTGTTACAAGGTCCGCACAAGTCGTCGGCGTTCGGGCACCCGTCCTGTTTGAGGAACGGTTTCGCCGCGGGAAGGTCGTCGGCGACCAGGTAGCTCGGGATGCAAACGCCGTATTGTCCCTCCATGTTCGGGGGTGCCCCCGAAAAGAGGACGTTGCTCGGCTTGCATGCGGGAAGCACGAAGGTCGGGTCCTGGACGGCCTCAATGGGCGCGCACACGTGATCGGCCTTCGAGCACGTGTCTTTCGGGACGGCCCCGTTGAGGGACGCCGGCACCATGGCGGTCGGGACGCACACGCCGCGCTGCTTGCCGCAAATCTCGAACGCGTTCGAGCCCGCGGGAGTCTTCGCCGAATCGCCGGGCGCGAAGGTGCACACGCCGGTGTCTGCGGTGCCCGACGTGACCGGCCACGGGAAGTAGCAAGGCGCGCACCGCTCGGTGCAGTCGCAGGCGTCTTGCGGCAAGTACGTGAGCTCGCCCGAGACCTCGGGCATGCAGGTCGACAAACAGCGGCCTTCGTAGCCGTCGAACGTCGCGCACGTCTTCAGGGCGAATTGATAATTGGTGGCGATGAACCCGTCGGGAACGCACGACGACGAATCCGCGCACTGGGCGAACAAGCTCGTCGGCGCGCCGCTCGGGAGGTTCGTCGCGCAGTGCGCCCCCTCGCAGTTGGCCACGGTGCACGCCGCGAGCTCGGACGAGACCGGCATCGACGTTGCGCCGGCCGCGGGCGTGACCGTGCCGGTCGGACTGCTCGTCTGATTGCCGCAGCTGATCGTCGCCTGTCCGCCCGTCGCTGAGCCGCCGCCGCCGGCGGCGACGGTTCCGCCGCCCCCGGGGTTCGTGCCCCCGCCACTGGGGATGCCGCCGCTTCCGGGGACGCCACCGGAACCGGGCCCTCCGCCTCCGAATTCGCCGCCGCCGCCCTGCGGCTGGCCGGCACCAGCGGCCGTGAGGCCGCCCGGACTCCCCGTGGAACCCCCGAAGCTAGGGGGTGGGCTAGCCTCGAGCTTGTTTCCACAAGCAATAATCGAAGACCCACACGCTACGACCGCGAAACTCTGAAGGACTAAGCGCAGCAACTGCATTGAGTTTTTCCGACCCGTCGCGCTCACGAATTTACTCGGTCGCCTCGTTCGGCGCTACCACTCGAACCGGAAACTCCGGAGGCCTCGCGTCAGACCAGTGCAGCTCGTCCAAAACGAAAGAGAATCCGCTCCCGCGGCCAGCGTGAACAACCGATGGTTTCATCGGCCGCGGCTCCATGGTGACACACCCGGCATCACACGCCGAGCGAAGCCGCTCGAGCTGTTCTTCGACGTGACCGCGGCCGGAGCGATGGTCGGATTCAGCAACGCGTTGAGTCAGCATCCGAACCTCGATAGTTTCGCCGTGTTCGCCATGGCGCTGTGCGCCACGTGGCAGTCGTGGACGGCCGTCACCTTCTACCAAAATCGTTTCGCGGTCGACGACCTTCTCCATCGCGCGCTCCTTCTTTCGAACCTCGTCGCGGTCGCGGTATTAGCTCTCGCTGCCCCACGAGTACTCGAGGGCGACACGCGAAGCTTCTCGATGGGCTACGCGGTCGTCGAGCTCGTTCTCGTCAGCCTCTATTTGCGCATTCGAAGCGCGATCCCCGAAGCGCGAAAGCTCGCTTCCTATTACGCGGCCACCTACGCGGTCAACGCCTCGGTATGGGCAGCCGCCGCTCTGCTCCCGAAATCGTGGACCTCGACGTTGTGGCTGCTCGGCATCGGCGTCGGCTTCTCTTTCCCGCTCAATCGCCGCGCGCGCGAGCTGTCGCTCCAGCGGCCGCCCGATCCGGGCCATCTCGCCGAGCGGTACGGATTTTTCATCCTCGCCGTGCTCGGCGAGTCGTTCGTCAGCACGCTCTTCGGCGCGGTCGGCGTCCTCGATGAGCGCAGCGTCGCGTCGCTCTCGGTCGCGCTCCTCATCACGTTCTGTCTCTGGTGGCTCTACTTCGACGACATCGGCGACTCGAACATTCGCCGTGCTCCCGGCGCGACGTTCATCTGGGTGTACGCGCACGCGCCGCTCGTCATCGGCTTGAGCATCACGTTCGCTGGGGTCGAGCGCATCGTGCACGCAAACTCCCTCGCCTTCGGCGCCTCGACGCGCTGGCTCGTGGCCGGCGGCTTGTCGCTGTCGCTCGTCGCGCTCGCGATGATCGATTCGGTCACCGAGCGTCGACAGGCAAACCTCGCCGACCGCGTGCGCGTCAACGCACGCATCGGCTCGGCCGTGCTCGTCCTCGTGTTGCCGCCGCTCGGCCTCTCGATGGACCCCGAGTCGTTCCTCGGGCTGGCGACGGTGCCCTGCCTCGCTCAGGTCGTCTTCGATCTGATGATGGCACCGGTCGAGACTCGTTCCCTTCGCGGCGACGCGCCGTCGATGTCGGAGCTGGTGAAAGAGCGGATGGTCAGCGGCGTTCCGATGAGCGCGCGGCGCCGGCAAGTGCCCGGTGAGGCACTCCGCAAAGGCGCGCCGAGCGAGCTCCGTCAGGACTTCTACTCGTTCTTCATGGAGGGCACCTGGTCGCGCCTCGTGCTCTCTTTGGTCTTCGTCTACGTCGTGCTGAACGTATTCTTCGCGGGCCTTTATCTCCTCGACCCGAAGGGGATCATCAATGCGCGCCCCGGCTCGTTCAGCGACGCCTTTTCGTTCAGCGTGCAGACCTTCTCGACGATCGGTTACGGCGCGATGCTTCCGGGCTCGCCCTACGCGAACTTCCTCGTCACCGCCGAGGCCGCATCGAGCATCCTCGCGACGGCGCTCGCGACGGGCCTCATGTTCGCCAAAGCGGCGCGCCCTCGATCGAGTGCGCTCTTCAGCAACGTCATGATCCTCACGCGCCGCAACGGCGTCCCTGCCCTCGTGTTTCGCGTCGCCAACGCGCGCGGCAACGACGTCGTCGACGCGTCGATCTCGGTCACCGCGTTGAAGGAAGAAATATCGCACGAAGGCATCCACATGCGGCGACAGCACGACTTGAAGCTCCTCCGAAGCCGCACGCCGTTCTTCACGATGACCTGGGTCGTCATCCACGAAATCGACGAAAATAGCCCACTCCTCGGCACCAACTGGGAAGACCCGTCCGACCTCCTCGCCGTCGTCTGCACCTTGCTCGGCCACGACGGCACCGTCTCGCAAACCACCTACGCGCGGCACATCTACTTGCCCGAAGACATCCGCGTCGGGCACCAATTCATCGACGTCTTGAGCGAGCTCGACGATGGCCGCCTCATGATCGACTACACCAAGTTCCACGACACCGTCCCCGACGATCGCTACGCGCCGATTCCGATCAGCGCGCGCCCCTCCTGACGACTTCCCTTACCCGCTGGCGGCAAGCACCAGCAGGAAGGTCGACTCGAGCCGGAATCGTTTGAGGCGCACCCGCGGAAACGAGGCGCGGCCTCGAGGCGCGGACGGCACCCGGCTGCACTGCACGACGGCCGCCGACCTTGCAGCCGCGCGGGCGCGGCGGAGAGACGGGCGTCGGTGAGCACCGGCAGCGAGCTAGCAGACGCAGCCACCGCTTGTGACACGAGTGCGCAGTGTGCACTCCAATGACGTGATCAGTAAGCCACTCGTCGCCCGAGGCGTGTCGAACCGCCAGTCGAACTGCGCGCCGTTGTGCGTGGCGCATCGAGAAATCGCGTGCGCGCGGGTTATTCCGAGACCGTTGAAAAGGACGTCCCCGCGAAGACACGAAATTGATTTCAATGGTCAATTGCGGGTTTTGATCGCGTTGCGTATGACCGTAAGCATTGTCGCAGTGGGTCTTCCCCCGCTGTCGACCGAGTGCGGGAGAATCACCATGAAGACCTCGAGTCGTGCCCACGTCACGTCCAAACTCACCCACGGGCTCTGCTGTGTTGCGCTGCCGCTGTTCGCGGGCGCGGTCGGCTGCGGAAGCAAGTCGGAAGGCTCCGGCGACACCGGCGGCGAAGTGAGCTCGGGCGGCGAAAGCACCGCTCCGTTCGGTTCCGGCGGATCGACCGTGGTCCCGCCGAGCAACGGCGGGGCGCCCGGTGCGGGCGGATACGTCGCGAACGGCGGCGCCCCACAAGGTGGCGCGCCGTCGGGTTCCGGCGCAACCGGCGCGGTCCCCGGCAGCGGCGGCACGACGGGCGCGGTCCCCGGCGGCGGCGGCACGACGGCGGTCCCGGGGAGCGGCGGCACGGCAGGCGCCGGAGGGTCCACCGAAGTCACCGGCGATCCGAGTCGCGGTTGCGGACAAGGCACGAAGTGCACGCCCGGCACCGATCTCGCGCCACCGGCCGCCGGCGCGGGCATTCAGATTGCTCTTCCACCGGGTTCCGTCACGGTGCAGCCGGGACAAGAGCAGTTCCTTTGCTATTACAAGTCGCTTCCGGGAACGTCGGAAATCGACGTGGGCGCGTTCCAGTCATGGATGTCGCCGGAGAGTAGCCATCACTTCATCGCGTTCCAGACCGGTGCGGGCGTGCTCGGCTCGGCGGGGAATCAACCCGACGGCACGCTAGTATCGTGCGGGTTCGGCACGGGAACGTGGCTGTACGCGACGTCGGTCGCCGGCGAAGTGATCGAGCTCGACATGCCTCAAGGCGTCGGCCTGCCGCTCGCGGCGGGCTCGCAGATCATCTTGAACATGCACTTCATCAACACCGGCACCGTGGCGCTCCAGCCGACCCTGAAGTTGAATCTGCTCTACGCGCAGAACATCCAGTACAAGGCCGGCGCGATGGTCTCGTTCAACGCCGGAATCGACGTGCCGCCCTACGGCACGCAGACCGTGAGCGGCACCTGCACCGCACCCGTGGGCTCGAACTTCTTCGCGATGACCACGCACACTCACAAGCACGCGACGCTTGCCCAGGTGAACTACATCACCGGCGGCCAGACGATGAACATCGTGAACACCACCGACTGGGAGCACCCGGACGTCGGTTTGTGGAACGCGCCGAACTTCTTGACCGTGAAGCAGGGCGACTCGTTCACGTACAGCTGCTCGTATCAGAACAACAGCGCGCAAGCCGTCACCGTCGGCGAGACCGCGGCGACGAACGAGATGTGCATGTCGATCGGTTACTACTTCCCCGCCGGCTCTGCCGGCTGCCGTTGAAGCTGCCTCATAAACCTACTGCGCGCCTCACTGCGTCGGTCGGCCTCATCGACGTTCCAGCGTACGTCTGCGTCGGGCCTCCCTAGCATCGAGGCGCTCGCTACGGTTTCTGAAGCAGCTTCTGTTGCGCCTTACGAACCGCCGTCGGTCTTCGAGTCGCTGCCCGATAGCTTGTCGCCGACTTTCTTGAAGGCGCGGCCCGTCGCGTGGACCGCGGTGGTCGCGCCTTCGGCGGTTGCTTTCGCAGCCCCCTTCACCGCCGTGCCGGTTTTTTCGGCGGCCGTGTTGAGTCCCTCGCCGGTTTTCTCGGCGGCCGTGTCGAGTCCCTCGCCGGCTTTTTCGAATGGCCCTTTGGCGTCCTGATCTCGGTGGCAACCGCCGACCAGCAGCAGCGCCAGAACCACGCTCCACGTTTTCACGGGCACTACGTAGTGCCGTCCGGACGATCGTCAAACGAGGCCGCTGAAAGCCTCAGCCCAGCCGCTGCGCGGTCGGCGCGTGGACGACTTTACCGTCGTGCGTGAGCAACGTCCCGGACGTGACGTCGTCGCTGAGGTCGATGTTGAGCGCGCCCTCTTTGGTGAGCACGTTCTGGAGTAAGGCCCAGACGTTGCGCGCGTAGAGGAGGCTCGCGTCGGCGGGCATGGTCGCCGGCAGGTTCGGGTGTCCGATGATGAGCACGCCGTGTTTCCGCACGTCTTTGCCCTTCTCGGAGAGCTCGCAGTTGCCGCCTTGTTCGACGGCGAGATCGACGATGACCGCGCCGGCCTTCATTTTTTCGACCATCCACGCGGGCACGAGCTTCGGTGCGGGCCGGCCCGGAACGAGCGCCGTGGTCACGACGACGTCGGCAGCCGCGATGTGACGTCCGATGATTTCCTGCTGTTGCTTCAAGAAGTCGGCGCTGACCTCGCGCGCGTAGCCGCCGGCCCCGGCGCCGCTCTCTTCCATCTTCGGCAGTTCGATGAATTTGCCGCCGAGGGACATGATCTGTTCCTTCGTCTCGGGACGGACGTCGGTCGCTTCGACGACGGCTCCGAGGCGCTTGGCGGTCGCGATCGCCTGAAGACCGGCGACGCCGGCGCCCATGATGACGACGCGCGCCGGCTTCACCGTGCCCGCCGCGGTCATGAAGAGCGGAAAATACTTCGGCAGATTGACGGCGCCGATGAGCACCGCCTTGTAGCCGGCGATGTTCGCTTGCGAGCTGAGCGCGTCCATTTTCTGCGCGCGGGTGATGCGCGGCACGAGCTCGACGGGAAGCGACGTGATGCGCTTCGCGGCGAAGCGGCGGATCATGTCGTCGTTCTTGTACGGCGCGAGAAAGCCGATGATGACCGCGCCGTCCTTGACGGCTTCGATCTCGTCGAGCGCCGCGAACTTCTCCGGCGCGCGCACCTTGAGCACGATGTCCGCCGAGGCATACGCCGCGCGCGCGTCCGCCGACACTTCGGCGCCCGCTTCCTGGTATTGCTTGTCCGAGACGAACGCGGAGTCGCCCGCGCCCGCTTCCACGACCACGGCGAGGCCCGCCTTGATCATGTTCTTGACGGTTTCCGGTGTGGCCGAAACCCGCGTTTCGCCTTCCGCTTTCTCTTTCGCGACGAGGACCCGAAGCATGCGCGCCGTATAGCTCAGCGAGGCCGCCGGTTGCCAGAGGTCGGCGGCCCCGCTGAGCTATAAGCCGGCAATTCCGGGCAGAGTGAACGGGCGGCTCAGCCGGCGTCGTCGAGGCGCGCAGCGTCGTCGACCAGGCTCGTCAGCGACTCGGGATCGGCGCTCGCGTAGTAGCCGCGGATCTTCTGGTTTTGGTCCACGAGCACGAGCTCGGTGCCGTGGGTGATGCCGAAGCTCGGTTTCTGGGGGTCGGCGTTGCCGTCCACGGCGATCTTGAACCCTTGCTCCGCCGCCTTGCGCACGCCGTCCACGTCGCCGGTCACGAACGACCACGTCTTCAGGTCGGCCTGGTACTCCGTTGCGTAGGCGCGCAAGACCGCGGGCGTGTCGTTGTCGGGGTCGACGCTGAAGCTCACGAGATGGAGCGCGACGCCGCGCGCGGCCGCGTCCTTCTGTACGCCGCGCATGGCTTTCGTGACGCGGGGGCAAGCCGACGGACAGCGGGTGAACACGAACGCGGCGGCCCAGACTTTTCCGCGCAAGGTGTCGTTGGTGAACACCTTGCCGGATTGATCGGTCATCGTGAGCTTCGGCACTTCACCGAGGACGGGAAGCGCCGTGTCCTTGTGGCAACCCGTCGCGGAGAGCGCCCACAAAATAAATGCCGTCCACCGCGATGCATTTCGACACCGGCTCGCGCGCGCAGATCGATTTTTGGGGGGCTCCCTTGGCGGCAAGGTCGTCGGCGGGTCGTCGTGGATCATCGCGTGGTGTCGAACAAGTCGCGGAGCGTCGCGAGCGACGGCTGCCGTTCGCCGCGAGCGATCTGCCACACCACGTCGCGCGCTGCACGGTTGATGGGCGTTGCCATGCCGTGACGGTCGCCGCGCTCGACGATTTCGCCGTTCAGGAAATCGACGGCGGGCGGACGTCCCCGCTCGATCGCGGCGAGCATCGACGAGCGGAGCCGCCGGTAACGAAACCCCGCCGCGACGAGCACGGCATGCCGCAGGGCGAGCCCGGCTGGGCCGCGCCCGCGTCGATCTGCGTCGGCCGGCGACAGCGCGAGCCAGTCGAGATCGATGGTGCCCGCGATTTTTTCGAGACGCACCCCTTCGGCCCGCGCAGCGAACGCCGCTTCGCTCATGATCTCGAGCGCGAGTCGGCGCACGAAGGCGTATTTGAGGAGCGCGCCGACGCGATTGCCGCCGATGGTCCCGAGCGTCGAGATCGCGCAGTTGATCGCCAGCTTCGAGAACCGCGCCCCGATGAGGTTCGTCGTGCGCGCGACGGGACCCACCGCCGCGAGGAGCTCTGCGACGCGTTCCAAGCCCTGCTCGCCCGCCGAACCGTCGAGCGCGCCCACGGTGAAACCGCCCTCGGACGTCCGCTCGTAGCGGCCGGGCTCGATCATCGACGCGCCCCACGCGACGACGGCCCCGACGACGCGCTGTCGCCCGACGATCCGCGCGACGCGGTCTTCACAGAGTCCGTTCTGCAAGCACACGACGGTCGCGTGCGGAGTGAGTGCGGGCAGCACCGTGCGCGCCGCGTCTTCGACTTGCGTCGGTTGCGTCGCGAGGAACACGACGTCGAAGGGTTCGCCGCCCGGAGCAAGCTCGGTCACGACGTCGCCCGCGGGGACATGCGCGTGAACGGTGCTCCCCGAGAGACGAAACCCGTGCTCGCGAAGCGCGCGCGCGATCGCCGGATTCGTCGTGAGCGTCACGACTCGGTGGCCCGCGGCGAGCATCGCCGACGCGAGCACGGCGCCGATCGGCCCCGCTCCGACGACGAGCACGCGCTCCGAATCTGCATTCGGCGAGCGGCGTAACAATGTTTCGTGATGCGCGGGGCTCGCGCCGTTCGTCGACGTCATCGCGGACGATCCGGTTTTCCTGAGTCGTATCCAGGGTTCATCGGGAGACGCCGCGACGTCATGACGCCGCGCGCCGGCGGGGACTTGCAAAGGTCGACGAAACTAAGGTAGTAAGCCGACTTACATCGACCGCAAATGTCTTGCGGCGAGAAAAAAGGGTCATTCGAACATGCGACGACTATTGAAGCTGCTCCGCGGCATCCGCATGCCGATGCCCGTGCTCGCCTGATTTCAGGCTGAGCCCGGCGGATACTCCTAGCCCGGTACGGTTGCGTGCCGGGGAGAACTCCGTCCATCACCCTTCGATATGGGTCGGCCGTGATGGACTCGCGTGGCGTCTGCGACGCTCCGCGCCAAGGCAAAAGAGCAGGTTCGAGCTGCGGATCGTCCGTTGCGCCGCCCCGGGCGTCGCGGTACAGGTTGCGGCGCCGAATTCGGTCATTCGGCCACATTTTCGAAGCGGCACGGGGACTCAAACCAGCCCCAAGCCAATCACAGGAGACCCTCCATGCGCGAAGTCGTCATCATCGATAGCGTCCGAACCGGCCTGGCCAAGTCATTCCGCGGCAGTTTCAACATTACTCGCCCCGACGATCTGGCCGCCTTCTGCGTGCAGGCGTTGCTCAAGCGCAACGGCAAGCTCGACCCCGCGAGCATCGACGACGTCATCGTCGGCACCGGCATTCCGGAAGGCCCGCAAGGCATGAACCTCGGACGCATCGTCGCGGTCCGCTCGGAGCTGCCGATCTCGGTACCCGGCGTGACCGTCAGCCGCTTCTGCGCGTCGGGTCTCGCGTCGATCGCGATGGGCGCCGCTCAGGTCGCGAACGGCGACGCGGACGTCATCGTCGCCGGCGGTACCGAGTCGATCACGATGCTGCAGAACGACATGAACATGAAGAACCTCCCGAACTTCTGGGTCGCCGAGAAGAAGCCGGGCATCTACTACCCGATGGGGCAGACCGCCGAGATCGTCGCCGAGCGCTACAAGGTCTCGCGCGAGGCGCAGGACCAGTACTCGCTCGAGAGCCAGAAGCGCACCGCGCGGGCGCAAGAAGCAGGCTACTTCAAGGACGAGATCATCCCGATCAAGACCAAGTTCCTGAAGCAGGACAAGGCGACCGGCACGAGCAGCGAAGTCGAAGTCACCGTCGAAAAAGACGAGTGCAACCGTCCCGACACGACGATCGAAGGCCTCCAGCGGCTTCCGCCCGCGTTCGGCGCGACCGGTACGGTCACGGCGGGCAACGCCTCGCAGTTCTCGGACGGCGCGTCGATGACGCTCCTCATGAGCGCCGAAAAGGCGAAGCAGCTCGGGCTCTCGCCGCTCGGCGCCTTCCGTGGCTTCTCGGTCGCAGGCTGTGAGCCGGACGAGATGGGCATCGGCCCGGTCTTCGCGGTGCCGAAGCTCCTCAAGCGCTTCGGGCTCGGCGTGAAGGACCTCGGCGTCGTCGAGTTGAACGAAGCCTTCGCGTCGCAGTGCCTCTACTGCCGCGACAAGCTCGACTTCGACCCCACCACGTACAACCCCGATGGCGGCTCGATCAGCATCGGTCACCCCTACGGCGCCACCGGCTCGCGCCTCGTCGGTCACATTCTTCGCGCGCTCCGCCGCGACAAGAAGAAGTTCGGCCTCGTGACGATGTGCGTCGGCGGCGGCCAAGGCGCAGCCGGCCTCATCGAAGCCTTCAACTGAGAAGCGCGTTCGCCTCGCGCGAACGTGAAACCATGACGTCGAGCGTCGCGACAGCGGCGCTCGATGTGTTTTGTGCCTTCGCGCTTCGTTCGCCGAAGCGCTGGCGGATCATCCGGTCCTCGCCGCGCGCCGACTCCTCGTTCGTTCCGGCTTTTCCGAGGATCGTGGACAAACGAACTGACTCGGAGGCAGGGGCCACGTCGGGCAGCGAGCATTCGGCCGGAATTGCGAGCCGTGAAACGGTGCCCTCGCGACTCTATTGGGAACGCATGGCACAGCGACCCGGGCCGAGAGGACGCCGCGTCATTCACGCGAGCCGCGACCAGGGTCGTCAGGCGCTCGTGCGGACGGCGGTTCTGCTCGCGTTCGCCGGCGCGATGGCCTGCAGCGCGAAGGGCACCGGTGCGAACTCCTCGCAAACGACCGTCGACTCCGGCACCTCGACGCGCGCGTCGGGCGGCAGCGAGAACGCAGGCAGTGGCGGCGTGTCCGTAGGAATGGGGGGCGCCTTCGGCGGCTCGGGCGGCACAGGGGGCGGCGCGAGCGGATCGGACGGCGGCGGCACGACGAGCAACGGCGGTTCGTCGAGCGGCGGCTCGAGCGCGGATGCCGCAACGCTTTCGGGCGCGCCGCTCGCGCTGTCGGATGGGTTCGAAACTGCCGCGCCGGGCGGCCCCCCGGATCCCTCGCTCTGGACGGTGGCCAGCGTCGACTGCAGCGGCGCAGGGAAGCTCGCCATCGACGGCACGGTCGCTCATCGCGGCTCGCACTCGGTGAGGGTCGACGGCGGAGGCGGCTATTGCGACCACGTGTTCCTCGGGAACGCGAGCGCGGTCGCCGCGATCGGCAAACAACTCTATGCGCGGTTCTTCGTGCAACTCGGCACGGCGCTCGGGCAGGGCCACACCACGTTCGCGGCGATGAAGGACGACGACGACGGCGGCAAGGACGTTCGCATGGGCGGCCAAGAGGGCATCCTGATGTACAACCGCGAATCGGACGACGCGACCTTGCCGACGTTGAGCCCTGCCGGCATCGCGATGAGCCTGAGCCCCATGACGTCGCCGACCTGGACGTGCATCGAAATCCACATCGACGAGTCGGCGGGGACCATCGACACGTGGGTGAACGATCACGAAGTCGCGGGCCTCGTCGAGAACGGCACCGCGACGCCGGACGGAAGCTCGGAGTGGCTCCGCGTCGCGAACTGGAAGCCGTCGCTGTCGAATTTCCGACTCGGCTGGGAGAGCTACGCGGGCCAGACCATGACGCTGTGGTTCGACGACGTCGCGATCTCGTCCGGACGAATCGGTTGCGGTGAGTGAACGCGCGTCGCGGCCCATCTTCGGCCGTGCTAGGGTCTCGGCTGCGGGCGGGTGGATGAGGACCATCGGCCGCAATAAGGCGGGGCAAAAGGGTGTCGACGCAGCTCAGGGCAATGCAATTTCTGACCACTCTGTTGGTCGGATGTGCGAGCACGACCGTCGTGGAGGGCGGTCATGAAAAGAACGGTCCGCCCGCGCCCATCCACCAGGACGCCGGCCTCGACGGAGCCGTGTGTCATCCCCTGGCCCCGGGCTCGTGTCCGGTGATGCCGGCGAACGGCGTGGTTTGCTCGCCCATGGTGGCAAGCCCCATTCCGGACTGTGGGACGCGCGGGACGTGTATCCCGTCGGAAGTCACGACGGGAAGCGGTGGAGCCTCCGCGCCGCCAGAGACGTGTCGCATCGTGTGCGCCGACGAGAACGGCGCGTGCCCTCCGAGGGCCGATGTTTGTACGCCGCAAGCGAGCTGCAGCACCGCCGCCGACTGTCACGGCGACCTGCCGACCCTTCGTGAAACCTGTCCCCTGCTACCGGACGGCACGCCGTCGGCGGATGGCCGCGCGTACTTCGAGTGCACGAACGGTTATTGCGAGGTCGCGTACTGTTCACGGCGTTCCGAGCTTCTTTGCAACGGACCCTCGGGGTGCCCGTCGTATTATTTGCCGACGTTCGATCGGAGCTGCCGTGCGGACGCGGACTGCGTCGTCGGCATGCACGTTTCGAATTGCTGTTACTCGCAAGCGATCGGCATCTCCGCACACGAGAAGGCCAGGTTCGACGCTGTGGAGGTCGGCTGCAGCGGAGCCGCGACTGGTTTCTGTGGATGCGAGGGCGACGTAGCATCTTCCGATGGCGGCGTGATCCCGGGGGGGAGCAGCGCATATCTCGTCGCCGTCTGTCGAGCCGGCACCTGCGAGGCCGTTTACGGTCCCGCCGCGTGTGGGTCGGCCACGTGCGCAGCGGGCGAGCAGTGCTGCGTGGTGCCGACCGACGGCGGAACGTGCGGGTACGCCTGCGGGACGAGCTGCCCGTCTCCCGCGACGCTTTCGTGCCCGCACTAGGCGTCTGACGTTGGCAGCCTTTCCGGCGTTGCGACGAGTGAGCGCGCGAGTCGCTCAGTTGCTACCGCAAGCCGTCATGAAAAACCCCTGAAGGCCGCTTTCGGTGCACGTCCCGCTCTGGTCACAGCCGGAGCCTGGAACGCATTGATCGTTCGGAAGGGTGCAGTGCTCGCCTACTTGGCGGGTGGCTTTGCACGTCGGATTGCCCGTTGTCGTGTCGGTGACGCAGACCGCGCCGGGCGCGCATTGAATCGGGTTGAGGCAGCTCGCGCCGGGCTGCGCGTAGGCCTCGCACGTGCCCGCCTCGCAGGCGGCGCCCACCGCGCAAACACCCGAGCACGCTTGCCCGATGGCCGGCGCGGCGACGCACGTGCCGCCAGAACACGTGTATCCAGCGACGCAAGAGTCCGTGCATGGAGCGCCGGGTTCCGCAGGCGGAGCGGGCGGCGGTGGCGCCGCCATCGGCGTCGGCTTCACGCACGTGCTCATGCATTCTTCGTCGGGCGGGCAGGTCACCGTCGTGTTGTTGTCGCACGTGGCGCCGGTCGCGACGGCCGGCAGACATTGGCCGCAAGCGGCTCCGTTGTTCATCGAACACTCGAGCGACTGGCATTGCTCGGAGAACACACAGCTCTGGTTCGTCGTGCGCGATCCGGCGATCACGCAGGGCGGCGCAGCCCCGGCGACGACGGAACCGCAGTCGAACGTGTTCCACGCGGCCCCGCACGCGACGAGCTCGGCGGGCTGTCGATTCGAGCCCGGCGAGAAGTAGAGATCCGGACATTTATTTTGCTCGTCCAAGCAAACTTCCTCGTTCCCGCCGCACTCACCGATCCGATGGCACGCCGCCGCGAGGTACGCGCGACACGCTGCGAGTGGACTCATGGTGCCCGTGCTTCCGCCGTCACCCGTCGCTCCGCCGGTGGTGGCACCGCCGTTCGACGAACCGCCCGATCCGAGCGCGCCACCGCCGCTCGACGAACCGCCCGATCCGAGCGCGCCACCGCCGCTCGACGTCAGTCCGCCGCTCCCTGAGACGCCGTTACCGCCGTTCCCTGCGACGCCGCTTCCGCCGTTTCCGACGGCGCCACTTCCACCGGTGCCGCCGTCAGGCTCGGTCTTGGCGGGTCCCGTCGTGGAACCGCATGAGATAACTAGACCGCACGCGACCATCGCCGTAGCGACTCGACTCCTCATCACGCATACACGGTAGAACGAAACTGAACGCCTCGCGAGACCTCGTCGCGGCGCCAGTGCCACGCATCGCGCCCCGGCAACACCGAGTCGCGCTCGCCGAACCGGCGCTCGGGGTTGGGGTTCCGCGCCCCGACTCGCCGCGCCGCCGCTCCGCGCCTTTGATGAGCCGCGCGCACCGGGTTGGCCGACTAAACCGGCATGAAAGTGAGCCGGCGACAGTTCGGGCTCGGGCTCGGCGCGACGCTCCTCGCGAGCAAGATCCTCGGCCCGTTCGCGCGACGACCCGCCGAGGCAGGCACGCCGAACATCGCGAAACGGCTCGTCATTTTCTTCAGCCCCAACGGCACGATCCCTCAATTCTGGCACCCGAGCGGAACCGGGACGGACTTCACGTTCCCGGCCGGGTCCATCCTCGAGCCGCTCGCACCCATTCAGAGCGACGTCATCGTCTGCAGCAACGTCGATTTCGTCGGGTTCCAGAATCATGCGCCGGGCATGACCGGGATGCTCACCGCGAACGGTACAGCGGCGATGCCGACCGGCGGCAAGTCCGTCGACCAATACATCGCCGCGCAACTCGGTGTGACGCCGCTTCAATTCGGGGTCGAGACGGGCGCGTGGGGCGCCACGAACCAGACGCGCATGTGTTACTCGGCGCCGGGTACGTTCGTCGATCCCGAGGACGATCCGTCGCAGGCGTTCCAGTCGATGTTCGCGACGGCGGCGCTGCCCGCCGGACAGATCGCGGAGCTCACGAAGCGACGCCAGAGCATCCTCGACACGATCACCGGGGACATCTCCGATCTCCGGACGCAGGTCGGCGCGACGGAGCGCGCGAAGCTCGACGCACACCTCGAATCGCTCCGCACGACGGAGCGCGGTCTCGCCACGACGACGGGAGGCTGCGCCGCACCGAAAGCGCCTCCGACGCTCGGCGTATACGTCAACGACAACTTCCCGGCGATCGGCAAGACGCAGATGGATCTGCTCGTCGCGGCGCTCGCGTGCGGCCTGACGACGGTCGCGTCGATTCAATGGGCGCACACGGTGAGCCCGCACGTGTTCACCTGGTTGAACCCGCCGCTCACGCAGGGCCATCACGATCTGTCGCACAGCGACGATACGAACACCGCGGGGGTGCAGTCGTTCGTGCAAGCCGAGCGATGGTACGCGACGCAGTTCGTGTATCTGGTGCAACAACTCGCCGCGACGGCAGAGCCGGGAGGCAGCGGCACGATGCTCGACAATACGCTCCTCGTGTGGACGAAGGAGCTCGGCGATTCGCGCCTCCACGACGGCGTGTCGGTCCCCTTCGTCTTCGCGGGACGAGCTGGGGGGTTTCTCACACCTGGACGTCACATCGACTTCAAAGGCGCGTCGCATCAGGCGCTGCTCGTGTCGCTCTGCCAGGGCATGGGGCTCAACACCGGCACCTTCGGCGACCCGTCGATCAGCACCGGTCCCCTGCCGGGGCTCACGTGAAGCGCGTCGCTGTCGGCGCGCTCGCGCTCACGGGGCTCGTCGCGCTCGCCCTCGCGAGCTGCGCGTCGAAGAAAATGGCGAGCAAGGGCGGCGGCGGCAGCTCCGACGGCGACGAAACCCCCGCGCCTGCGCCCGCGATGACCGACGCGTGCGACGCACAAGCAAAGGAATTTTTCCGCAGCGAGCTCTGGGAGCCGATTCTGTCGGTGCGCTGCATCGGGTGCCACAACGCGACGGGCCTCGCCTCGACGACACACATGGTGTTCGAGCCCGAGAGCGTCGCGAACTCGATCGACCAGAACTACGCGACGTTCTCGAACGTCGCGCGCATTCAATACAACGGCACCCCGGTGCTCCTGCTCCGACCCGAAGGGCTCTATCCCACCGGTCACGGCGGCGGGACGCTGATCCTGCAGGGTTCGCAGGAGTACCTGAAGCTGAAGGCGTTCGTCGACGTGGCGAACGGCGGGTCGTGCTCGCCGTTCGACGCGGTCGAGTGCGATCCGACGAAGGCGACGCCCGGACACCGCGTGCTCCGCCGCCTCACGAATTTCGAATACGACAACACGCTCCGCGACTTGCTCGGCGTAGCGCCGAAGTACGGCGCGCTGTTTCCGCCCGACGACGTGGTCGCCGGTTTCGACGACATCGCTTCCGCGCAGCACGTCGCGCCGATTTACACCGACAAGGCGCGAGCAGCGGCGGAAGACGTCGGCGGCACCGTCGATCTCACGAACCTCTTGTCGTGCGACGTCACCGCGGGCGACACGACGTGCGCGAAGACGTTCATCACGACCTTCGGCGCGAAGGCGTTTCGACGGCCGCTCACCGACGCCGAGCTCGCGCGCTACACCGCGCTCGAAACGACGATCGCCGGCGCCGAAGGCTTCGAGGGCGGCATCCGCGCGACCCTGATGGCGATGCTCCAGTCGCCGAGTTTCCTCTATCGCACCGAAATCGGGACGGCGAACGGTGGGAACTACACGCTGTCGCCGTACGAAGTGGCGTCCGAGCTGTCGTATCTGCTCACCGAGAGCATGCCCGACGCCGAACTTGCGTCCCAGGCGGCGAGCGGCGCGCTCGTCCAACCCGCGGTGCTTGCGACGGAGACGCAGCGGCTTCTTCAAACCGACTCGGCGAAAGCCGCGCTCCAGCACTTCGTCGAGCAATGGCTGCTGTTGAACCGGCTCCCGATCGCCGTGAAAGATCCGACCGTGTACCCGCAGTTCACGCCGGACCTCGTCTCGGCGATGCACGACGAGAGCGTCGCGTACTTCGTCAACACCCTGCGCGGCCCGAACGCGAGCTTCCAGAGCTTGCTCCTCGGCACGACGACGTACGCGAACGACGCGCTCGCGCAATTTTACGGCTTCGGTGACGCCACGGGCCCCGCGGATCCGAGCGGGCTCAAACCCTATGCGCTTCCGACGGGTCGCAGTGGGTTCTTGACCGAGGCGGGTCTGCTCGCGACTCAGGCCAAACCGGACCGTCCGTCGCCGGTGCTTCGCGGTGAGCTCGTGCGCGTCCAGCTCCTCTGTCAGGCGCTCCCGCCGCCGCCCGCGGGCGTGAACACGCAGCTGCCGCCCGTCGACCCGAACGTCCCCAACCGACAACGGTTCACCGCGCATTCGGCGAATCAGCCTTGCCAGAGCTGTCACCAGCTCATGGATCCCATCGGATTCGGCTTCGAGGGATTCGACGGCATCGGGCGGCCGGTACCCGGTTCGATCGACACCAGCGGTCAGATCGTCGGAACGAATTCGACGAACGGCCCATTCAACGGCGTGCCGAACCTCGCGAGCATCCTTGCGGGAAGTCCCGACGCGCAGAACTGCTTCGCGCTTCAAATGTATCGCTCGGCGTACGGCATCGACGACACCGCCGACGATTCGTGCGGTGCGTCCAAGGCCGCCGCCGATTTCCAGTCCGCGAAGTTGTCGTTGTCCGGGCTCTTCCTCGCGCTGGTTCAAGCGAACCACTTCTTGATGCGGGTCCCCGACGCCGACGTGGGCGCGCCGGTTCCACCGCTTCCCGTCGACGACGCGGGCGTGCCGGAAGGCGGCGTCATGACGCCCGCGGCGCCCGTCGATTGCGGAGCGACGGGCGGCAGCGTGATGAGCAACGCGCAATTCTCGGTCATGCAGCAATCGTCGTGGGCGACCGGCTATTGCAACAACGTGACGGTCACCAACTCGACCAGCGCGCCCATCTCCTGGACCGTGGCGATTCCAGCGCAGGGCATGCTCACCAACACCTGGAGCGCGACCGAGCAGACGAGCGGCAGTCAGTGGGTCTTCACCGGCATGTCCTACAACTCGCCGGTCGCGCCGGGCAGCACGGCAAGCTTCGGCTTTTGCGCGTCGCTCTGAGGGCTCGGACTCCGGCGGGGTTCAGGGACGCCGAACGACGACCGGTTGTTCGCTGGACGGCGGCGCCGGCGTCACCGAGAGCCCGCGTGCCTCCGCGGTGTCGTGCACCTTCTTGAACTCGAGCTCGAGCTCGGCGAGCTCCTGATCGGAGAGCGATTCGAGAGCGACCAGGTGATTTCTCGCGTGCTTGGTCGCGCGAATCAACTCGTCGAGTTTCAGGTGCACCGCGCTCGCGTCGCGGTTTTGCGTGGTCTGAATCAGGAACACCATCAGGAACGTCACGATCGTCGTTCCGGTATTGATGACGAGCTGCCAGGTATCGGAATAGTGAAAGATCGGTCCGGTCATCGCCCACACGAGGACCACTGCGAGAGCCGTCGAGAATGCCCAGGGCGTCCCGACGAGGAACGACGTGCGATGGGCGAAGCGCCGGAAGTACTCGCGAGCGGGCGCGTCTTCAGAAAAACTCGGGGAACGGCGCGCAGCATCCGAATGGCTCGTCGCGGGCGCGGTGACGGGCAGGGACATGGTGTTGCGAGAGGCAGCAATTTCCGGGCCGACGCGTCACCTGCACTCCGTACGGCAATCCGCGATCGGAACGACGCAAAGTCGTCCCAATCGCGGACAAATGCCTCACCTGCGGGTCAGGGCCTCGCCTCGAGCACGAGGTTGAACGGCGTCGCGGTCGCGCGACGGAACTTCGAAAATCCGCCGCCCTTCACGACCACTTCGCGGAGACGCGCTTCACCGGCTTGAGCGCCCAGTGCCGGACCCCGGTGCGCGAGCGAGTGCGGCACGCACAGCATGGTCGACGCGCTGTAGAAGACGCGACCGACCGCGTTGTGGTTGTCCTCGGTGCGATCGCTCGCGAACGGCTCGACGATGAGCCAGGTGCCGTCCTTGGCGATCGTGCGGCGCGTGTGACGCGCGGCTCCCGCGGGGTCTTCCATGTCGTGCAGGCAATCGAAGTGCGCGACGAGGTCGTAGTCGGAGCCGGGGTAGTTCGTGCTCGACGCCACCGCGAACGTGACTCGGTCCTGGACGCCAGCGTCGCGCGCACGTTGATTCGCCGTCGCGATCGACCCCTCGTGGGAGTCGAAGCCGAAGAAGGTCGACTTCGGGAACGCCTTCGCCATCAAGATCGTCGACGCACCGAGCCCACATCCGACGTCGGCGACTTTCGCCCCCGCGCGCAGCTTGCCTTCGACCCCGTCGAGTGCCGGGATCCACGCGCTCATCAGGTTGCCGATGTATCCCGAACGAAAGAACCGTTCCGTGCCTTCGAACAGACAAGGGTGTTGGTGTCCCCATTCGAGACCACCGCCGGTGCGAAAGTTCTCGGACATCTTGGGAACGCCGTTCCAGAGGGCTTGCGTCACCTGAAAGAGGCCGGGCACGAACGCCGGGCTCGTGTCGTCGGCGAGCGCGATCGCTTGCTCCGGCGGCAAGGTGTACTTTCCACTGGAGGGGTCGTACGCGACATAGCCGCCCGAGCATTGCGCGTTCAGCCACTCGCGGACGTAGCGCTCCGTCGTTTCGGTGCGTGCCGCGAGCTCGACGGGGGTGAGCGGGCCCGCGTTCGCCATGGCCTTGTAGAGGCCGAGTTTGTCGCCCATCACGACGAGCGCAGCGCTCATCGCCGCGCCGACGTCGCCAACGACTTTTCCGAGAAATGCATCGAGCTTCTGGGGGTTTACTGAGTCAGCCATGTTCGGTTGTGCCTCTCGTCGAGGCGACGGTCCGGACCGCCCGGCGTCGTGCCTCGCCTCGAACGATGCGGCGCGAGCGTTGTGCCGTGCGTTGGCAGGAGCGTGGAAATCTGGGAGGGTCGTGAAGGGCGCAATCCGGCATGAGCACCCTCCCGGAACCGCTGACGATCCGATTGCTCGGGGAGCTCACCGTCGAGCGGGAGGGACGCGTCTCGACGCTGCCGGCGTCGAAGAAATCGCGCGCGCTCCTCGCCTATCTCGTCGCGACGGGGCGAACGCACACCCGCGAACAGCTCTCGGACCTGCTCTGGGACGCTCCCGGCGACTCGAGGGCGGCGCTCCGCTGGAGCCTGACGAAGATCCGTCCCTTGCTCGACGATCGCAACGCGCCACGACTCGTCGCCGATCGAGAGCACGTCGAATTTCAATCGAACGGCGCGCTCGTGGACCTGGCCGCTCTCGACGCCGATCTGGCGCCCGGCGTCGTCGAAGCGACGACCGAGGCGCTCCGGCGCGCCGCGGCGCGGTTTCGCGGCGAGCTCTTCGAAGGGCTCGATTTACCGAATTGCTACCGCTACCACGAGTGGTTCATCACCGAGCGCGAGCGGGCGCGACGGCGACGACTCGCGGTGCTCGACGAGCTCGTGAGCCGGTACGAACCGGAAGCGCCGGAAGACGCGCTCCGCTTCGCGCGCGAACGCGTCGGGGTCGACCCCTTGACGGAGTCGGCACACGTCGTGATCGTGCGCCTTCTCGGACGTCTCGGACGGGCGCGGGAAGCGCGCGCGCAATACGACACGTGTAAGCGTATCCTCGAGACGGAGCTCGGGGCGCGCCCTTCGGCCGAGCTCGAGGCGACGCGGATGGCCCTCACGTCGGCTCTGACGCCGTCCGTCGCGGCACCGGAACGGCGCATCGCTCCACCGGCGCCGGTGACGGCGGAAGCGTCCACTGAACCGGTCAGATCCCGCGCGAAGCTCGTGGCCCGCGGCGCCGAGCGCAGCGCCCTGGTCGACGCCGCGCGCCATGCATCGGCGTCGGCGTCGGGCGGCGCCGTGCTGCTTCTCGGCGACCCCGGCATGGGAAAGTCCCGTCTACTCGAGGAGCTCGCGGACATCGTGCGCACCGACGGCGGTTCGGTCCTCGCCGGCCGAGCCTTCGAAGCCGAACGGGTCCGCCCGTATGGCCCGTTCATCGACGCGTTCCGCTCGGCGGCGGTGGGCGCATTCTTGTCCGAGCGCGTTCCCGATCTCGCTGTTCTCTTGCCCGAGCTCGGCGGCGCGAACACCGCGAGCGGCGCAGCCGAGGACCGAAACCGTCTCTTCGACGCCGTAGTGCGCGGGCTCCGCGCCCTTGCCGAGCGAGCGCCGGTGCTCCTCGTGCTGGACGATGTGCACTGGCTCGACGAGGCATCCGCCGCGCTATTGCACTTCGCCGCGCGCGCGCTGGCCTCCTCACGAGTACTCCTCGCGTGCGGCGCGCGACCCGGCGAGCTGATCGACAATCCGGTCGCGCAACGAGTGATGCGGTCGCTCGGTCGCGAGCGGAAGCTCGTGGAGATCCCCCTCGCGCCGCTCGATCTCGCGGAGATCGTCGAGCTCGTCGCCAGCGTGGCGAAGGGCGTCGACGCGGCTCGAATCTTCGAAGAGAGCGAGGGCAACCCGATGTTCGCGCTCGAGATCGCCGAAGCGCGAGCGCGTGGAGGCGACGCCCTCGGAACGCTCGACGCGCTGCTCGGCGAACGGCTCGAACGCCTCGAGCCCAAGGCGGCGGCGCTCCTTCCCTGGATGGCCGCGCTCGGCAGGAGTTTTCGCCTCGACGTGCTCGAGCGAGTGACGGCGCTCTCGACCTTGGACCTCGTCGCAGCGATCGACGAGCTCGAGCGACGGAGCGTGGTGCGGGCCGCCGCCACCGGAACCTCGGCGGGATACGACTTTTCGCACGATCTGCTCCGGAACGCGGCCTACGACCGGATCTCGGAGCCGCGCCGCGCGTTCATCCATTCGCGGATCGCACGCGCGCTCGACCCGCTTCGCTCCAAGGACGGCGCACTCGCCGGGGATGTCGCGCACCACGCCGCACTGGCCGGCGAGAACGAGCTCTGTATTCGAGCCTCGGTCGCGGCGGGACAGCGCTGCCTCCGGCTCTTCGCGAACGCCGAGGCAACGTCATTTGCTGCGCTCGGACTACGTCACGTCGAGGGGCTACCGCTCGATGTCCGGATTCCGTTCGAGATCGCGCTGTACGTCATCGACGTGCACGCGATGACCTGGAGGCACCGTGCGCGCGAACTCGAAGCCGCGTTCTCGCGCGCCATACTGGTCGCCGAGGAAGCGGGATTCCACGCCGAGGCATCAGTGGGATTTCACGCCTTGTCGGAGCTTCACTGGGCAGAGGGCGACGACGTCGGAGCACACGAATCCTCGGTCCGCGCCCTCGCCGCATCGCGCGCCACCGACCTTCCGACGGCGGTCACCATCGGGCAAACGGGTCGTTGTCTCGCGCAGCTCGAGCGCGAAATCCCGCGGGCGCGAGCGCTGCTCGAAGAGGCGGCGGCCCTCATCGCGGGGAGCGGTGTCGAAGTGCCGGGCACGACGCTCGGCCTCGGGATCGTTCACTGGTTCGAAGGCGACGTCGCGCGCGGCACGGAATTCATCGAACGCGCCCTCGTTCAGGCGCTGCGCGCCAAGGATCACTGGATCGAATGCGAGTGCCTGACCCGACTCGGGCACATCGCGCTGTTTCTTCGGGAGCCCGAGCTCGCGCTGCGTCGCGCCCACGAGCTCCTGCCCATCGCGAAAAAAATGGGACACGGGAGCGAAGAGCCGGTCGCGCTTTCGCTGGTCGCGCTTGCCGAGCGGATGCTCCGTCGACCGGGCGCACGCGAGGCAGTTCGTGACGCCGCGGTTCGGCTGCGCGCGATCGACGCCAAAGGACACCTCTCGTACGTCCTCACGATGGGCGCGACGCTCGATCTCGAGGACGGCGATTTGGAGAGCGCGCGCGAACAGGCCGCCGAAGCGGTCGCCGCCGCCGAAGCGATTTCGCGGCGCAGCGCCGTCTGTCGCGCACGGGCCGCGCTCGGCCGCACTCTGTTTGCGTCCGGCAAGCGCGACGAAGCCATCTCCGTCCTCCATGGGATTTCCGACGACCCGGCGAGCCTCGGCACGCTCCCGGCCGATGCGCGCGCGGCGCTCTGCGCGGCGGCGATGGAGCTCGGTGCGCCCCTTTCAACGACACTTCCAACGGCGGCGACATCGGACGCCGCGCAAGCTCTCCTTCGCCGCAGTGAAACGCCTGCATTCTCCGACAAAGGAACATGATCCATGGCCCTCCTCATCGCCGAGCATTCTTTCGACCCGCCGCTCACCGAAGAACAGCACGTCGCCATCGTCACGCGGTTGACTCCGTGTCTCGAAGCCCACGGAGCTCGTTGGGTCCGGAGCTATCTCTCTTCGGACCATCGCCGCATGGTGTGCGAGTTCGATGCGGCCGATGCAGAAGCCGTCCGTGAAGCGCACCGCGCCGCCGACGCGCCCTTCGATCAGGTATGGACCGGCGTGGTGTTCAAGAGCACCGACGCCTGAACGCGCGGATCGCGCTCAGTGATGCACATCGGGGAACGTCGCGGTCGGTGGAGCGTATCCGGCGCCGAGCGACGAGCGCCTCGAGACCCCTGCCGGTCCCCACGCAACGTGCGCGACCAAGATGCGAGCGTGCCCTGAACGGAGGGCTCGATGCGGAGCATTCTGCGCAGTACGATCGCCGGCGGACGCTGGGTCGATGGAATTGGCGGTGACGGGAGATTGGGTTTCCGGCGCCGGCGCGTCGACGATTGCGGGCGCGACGGCCGGAGCGGCTGCTTGCTCCGCCGGGACCGTTGGCGTCATCGGGGACGCTGAAATGGTCGCGTGAAGCAACGTCGGCGCAGCGGCGCCCGCGTCGTCGGTGCGCGCGAGCCGCCACACGCCGACGAGGAGCAAACCTGCACCGAGCGAGCCGACGACGGCGGTCACGACGCGCTTCAGCTTGGCGCGACGCGCCAGGTGTTCGGCGTTCCGGGGGTGCGGTTCGTCCAGCAGGTCGGGCGTGGTCACCGGCGCGAGCGACACCGCAGGACCACCTTCGTAGGTTCCGGCGTCCCCGTCACGGAAGAACGCGTCGGCTTCTTCTTCGTTCAATTCGCTCAACGTCCGTCCAATCTGGGGGTGCCTTCGCCGCCCCGCGTCGTGCCGAAAAATAGCGCCCGTTCCACGAACCTCGAATAGTCACCGATTCGCCAGGGGACCAGGCAGAACGAGAGATTTTTGCGCCGAGGCGGGCCGGCATCGAACGCCTGCGCAGAGGCGGCAATGAACGTCGGCGACGATGGTACGCTTCGGGTCGTGCTGCCGAAGCCACCAGACGGCGACGAGGCGCGCGAAGACCCGGCCGCAGAGGCACTCGAACGAGGCCGCGCGCTCTATCGCGAGCGGCAGTGGGCGGACGCATTCGATGCCTTTTCGCTCGCTGACAAGCGCGCGCCCCTCGGGCCGAGCGATCTGGCGTCGTGGTCGTGGTGCGCGGGACTGGTGGGTCGGGACGACGACATGCTCCGTTTGTGCGAGCGCCTTTACCACTCGCACCTCGAGTCGAACGACGACGACGAGGCCGCTCGATGGGCCTTCTGGCTCGGGTTCAGATTGCTCTCGCTCGGTGAACCCGCGCGGGCGAACGCTTGGCTCGCGCGGGCGCAGCGACTCGTCGATCGCGACGGCGTCGAGTGCGTGGTGCAGGGTTACCTGCTCCTCCCCGCGATCCGGAAGTCGCTCGCGACGCGCGACTACGACGCGGCGTACGCGACGGCGACCCGCGCGCTCACGATCGGCGAGCAGTTTCGCGAACGGGATTTGATCGCGTTCGCGCGGAGCTCGCAGGGGCGCATTCTCGTGCGACAGGGAAAGCTCGACGACGGCCTCGGTCTTTTCGACGAGGTCATGCTGTCGGCGACCGCGGGCGAGCTCTCGCCGGTCGTCGCCGGACTCATGTATTGCGCGGCGCTCGAATGCTGCCACCAGGTACACGCGCTGCATCGCGCGCGCGAGTGGACGTCGGCGTTCTCGTCGTGGTGCGACGCGCAACCCCAGATCTTGCTCTTCGCCGGCAATTGCCGGGTCTACCGCGCGGAGCTCCTGACGCTCGCCGGTTCATGGGGCGAAGCCCTCGAAGAAACCGGCCGCGCGTCGCGAAGCGTTCCCCCTTTCGTGCAACCTGCCGCCGCCGCCGCGTTTTACCAGGAAGCCGAGGTTCATCGGCTCCGCGGCGACGTCGCGTCCGCCGAGGCCGCGTACCGCAGCGCGAGCGACAAGGGCCGCGATCCGCAACCCGGCTTGGCCCTCCTCCGACTCGCGCAAGGACGTGTCGACGTCGCCGAGACGTCGATCCGCCGCGTCGTGGACGGCGCGATCGATCCGTTCGAGCGCGCGCGGCTCTTGCCGGCGTTCGTCGAGATCCTGCTCGCCGCGGGAGACGTGGCGAGAGCGCGCGTCGGCGCGACGGAACTCGACGCCATCGCGCGGTCGTCGGACGGAGGGATTCTCCGCGCCGCGGCCGCCCACGCCGTCGGCGCCGTTCGGCTGGCGGAAGGTGACGCACGAGGCGCGCTCGCCGAGTTGCGCGAATCCTTCCGCGTCTGGCACGCCCTCGACGCGCCGTACGTCGCGGCGAAAATTCGCGTCCTCGCGTCACAAGCCTGCGCTGCGCTCGGGGACGGGGAAGGCGCGGAGCTCGAGCTCACGGCCGCACGCGAGACGTTCGTTCGGCTCGGCGCGAAGGCCGATCTCGCCGCGCTCGACGCGAGGGACGGCGCGCTGGGCTCTCGAGAGCCGCACGGATTGACCGCGCGCGAGCTCGAGGTGCTCCGGCTACTCGCCACCGGCAAGACCAACAAGGCCATCGCGCTCGAGCTCCACCTGAGCGAAAAGACGGTCGATCGGCACGTGAGCAATCTCTTCGTGAAAACCGGAGTGACGTCCCGCTCCGCAGCCACGGCATTTGCCTACGAAAACGGCATCGTCCGTTCTGCCCTACCCCCGCGTGGGTAGAACTACCCACGTCGTTTTTCTTGCAGATTGGGTGTCCCTCCGGACGCGCGAGCTCTCGTTCGTCCGTAGGCAAAGAGCATGCAAACCCAAACAACCGAGCAGTTCGACGTCGTCGTGATCGGGGCCGGTCAATCCGGCCTCGCCGTGGGGTACTACCTGGCACAGCGCGGCTTGCGGTTCGTCATCGTCGACGGCGCGGAGCGCGTCGGCGACCAGTGGCGCCGTCGCTGGGATTCACTCCGCCTCTTCACCCCGGCGCGCTACGACGCGCTGCCCGGCCTGCGGTTTCCTGCGCCGCCGAGCTCGTTCCCGACCAAGGACCAAATGGCCGACTACCTCGAGGCCTACGCCGCGCACTTCGCGCTTCCGGTGCGAACGCAGATCCGCGTCGAGAAGATCAGCCGCGAAGACGGCCGTTACATCGTCGATGCGGGCTCGCGGCGGTTCGAAGCCGAGCACGTCGTGGTGGCTACCTCGAGCTTCCGACAGCCCCGAGTGCCCGCGTTCGCATCGGAGCTCGGCCCGGAGGTCGTCCATTTGCACTCGAGTGCGTACCGGAATGCTTCGCAACTGAAGCCCGGACCCGTACTCGTCGTCGGCGCCGGAAACTCGGGCGCCGAGATCTCGCTCGAGCTCGCGAAGCTCGGGCGCGAAACCTGGATGGCGGGACGCGCAACGGGGCACGTCCCGTTTCGCATCGACGGGTTCTGGTCGAAAGTCTTGCTGGTCCACGTCGTGCTCCGCTTGGTGTTTCACCGACTGCTCACGCTGAAGACGCCCCTCGGGCGGAAGGCGAGCCGAGGTGAACACGGTGGCCCGCTGATTCGCGTGAAGCCCGCGGACCTCCATGCGGCCGGCGTGCGGCGTCTTCCGCGAATCGAAGGCGTCGGCGACGGTGTCCCGATGCTCGCCGACGGGCGGAAGCTCGACGTCGCGAACGTCATCTGGTGCACCGGCTTCGAACCCGGGTTCTCGTGGATCGATCTCCCCATCTTCGGAGCGCGCGGTCGCCCCATCCATGACGCCGGCGTCGTATCGGGACAGCCGGGGTTCTATTTCATCGGCCTTCCGTTTCTGTTCGCCATGAGCTCGGTCATGATTCACGGCGTGGGGCGCGACGCGAAGCGAATCGTCGAAACCATCGCGACGCGGTGCCGCGAGAGCGCCGAGCGCACCGCGGCTGGCAAGACCGAGGGACCCGCGTCGAAGCGCAACGTGGCCTTCGGCTAGCCGAAAGTCGCCGGACCGGCGTTTTCCCGCGTGTCATTTTCGTAGCGCGCGCTGGGCTCGACTAAAGGGTCGAGTCGTGGTTCGCTCGCGCCCATGGCGTTACCGATAGAACGACTTTCCGAAGCTGCAAACATCGCTCGCGGGCTCGCCATCGACGCCGTGCACGCGAGCCAGAGCGGCCACTTGGGCCTGCCGCTCGGTTGCGCCGAGATCGGCGCCGTCCTTTACGGCAATTCCTTGCGACATTGTCCGAGCCACCCTGAGTGGCTCGACCGCGACCGCTTCATCCTCTCCGCCGGCCACGGCTCGATGTTCCTCTACGCGTGGCTTCACCTCAGCGGCTACAAGGAGATGACGCTCGACGAGATCAAGCGCTTCCGGCAGTTGCACTCGAAGACGCCAGGGCATCCGGAGCTCGAGCGCACGCCGAACGGCGTCGAAACGACGAGCGGCCCGCTCGGACAGGGCGTCGCGAACGGCGTGGGCATGGCCCTCGCCGCGAAGATGGCGGAAGCGCGCTTCAACACGAAGGAGCACGAGATCTTCACGCACCACGTCGTGGTGCTCGCCGGCGACGGCTGCATGCAAGAGGGCGTGGCCATGGAGGCGGTCGAGTTCGCCGGCCATCAGAAGCTCGACAACTTGATCCTCATTTACGATTCGAACGCCGTCACGCTCGACGCGATGGCGAAGGAAACCCAGAGCGAGGACACCGCAAAGCGGTTCGAAGCGATCGGGTTCGACGTGCAGACCATCGACGGTCACGAAATGGACGTTTTTTTCGCCGCGTACGAGCGCGCGAAGCTAGCGGGCAGCGGAAAGCCGCAGCTCATCATCGCCAAGACCCTCATCGGTCGCGGCATCCCCGAGGTGGCAGGCACGCAAAAAGCCCACGGCGAAGGGGGCGCCAAGTTCGCCGATGCGGCACGGAAAGGGCTCGGATTGCCGAAGGAGCCCTACTACGTCTCGCCGGCAGTGACGGCCTTCTTCGCGGAGCACGAGAAGACGCTCGACGCCGAATACAAGGCGTGGAGCGAGACCTTCGCTGCGTGGAAAGCGAAGAACCCGAAGCTCGCCGAGGAGCTCGGGGCGTCGCGCGCCTCGGCGTACACCGTGCCGAGCGACACCAAGCGACGCACACCGAGCAACGAGGAGCTCTTCGCGAGCATCCCCGAGTTCGACAAGGCCGCGAGCATCGCGACGCGCAAGGCCGGCGAGACCGTGCTGCAACCGCTCGCGGCGAAGGTGCCCTTGCTCATCGGGGGCAGCGCCGACCTCTACGGGTCGACCTTGAACTACATCGGCGACATCAAGTCTCCTGACGACTTCAAGCTGGGTCACCGAACCGGTCGAAATATCCGCTTCGGCATTCGCGAGCACGGCATGTGCTCGATCATGAACGGCATCGCCGCCCACGGCATTTTCCGACCGAGCGGCGCGACGTTCCTCGTCTTCGCCGACTATTGCCGGCCTCCGATTCGCGTCGCGGCGCTGAGCCATCTGCCGGTCATCTACATCTTCACGCACGACAGTATCGGCGTCGGCGAAGACGGCCCGACGCACGAACCCGTCGAGACGATCCCCGGGCTTCGCGTCATTCCGAACCTCGACGTGATTCGTCCCGCGGATCCGGAAGAGACGGCCGGTGCGTTCGTCGCCGCGCTGGAGCGCACCGACGGACCGACGTTGCTCGCGCTCACGCGCCAGGCCGTCCCGACGCTCTCGGATATTCCGGTCGAAACGCGACGTCAGGGCGTGCTCAAGGGCGGCTATGTCGCGCTCAAAGAAACCGCACCGCTCGAGCGCATCTTGCTTTCGGCCGGGAGCGAATTGCAGCTCGCGCTCGCAGCGGCGAAATCCCTCGGAGCGGGTACCCGCGTCGTGAGCGTGCCTTGCTTCGCGCGCTTCGATCGGCAGCCCGCGGAGTATCGCGAGCAAGTGCTACCCGCATCGTGCCGGCGCCGCGTCGCGGTGGAAGCCACCGTGACCAGCACCTGGGCGCACTACGTCGGGCTCGACGGAGCCATCGTCGGCATCGACCGCTTCGGCATGTCCGCGCCGGGCAAGGAAATCTTCAAGGAGCTCGGGATCACGACCGAGCACGTGGTCGCGGCCGCAAAGACCGTCTGAGCACCGTCAACCTTGCTTGGGCCGCACCTGTTTTTGGATCTTCTTCTGGAAGGTCTTCGTGCAGCTCCCATGAGTCTCCTCGTATTCGATGATCTCCCGAATCAGCCGCGCCTTCACTTCCGGTGGGCCGAGCGCGCTGTCACGGACTTCCGTCGCGAGGCGCACGCCTTCGAACGTCACTGGCCATTGCGGCTTCGCTTCGGCGGCGGCCTTGTTGGTCGGGCGGTGGTGCGACGCTTTCGTCTTCGTGACGTCGCGCATCCCCGATGCCCCGTCACCCTTGCGTCCCGTGCCGTGACAACTCGGGCATCGCGTCGTCAGGCCGAACGAATTGCCGATGCGACCATCCCCTCCGCAAATTCCGCAGCTTTCACCTTCCATCGAGACCGCCCGCGGACTTGCGCTGTTCTTGAGCCATCGAGCGATCTTACCTCTTTTTCCTGAGCGCGGCGTCCCCGACTGGTCGCGATCGACGTGGAACGAGGCTTTCACCTCGGCGCGCGTGGACCCATAGAGTCGACGTTCCCATGGAATATCGACGTCTCGGCAATTCTGGACTCCGCGTGCCTCTCCTCAGCTTCGGAACGGCGACGTTCGGCGGCGGCAACGCCTTTTTCAAGGCGTGGGGTGAAACGGATGCGAGCGGCGCCACGCGCCTGGTCGACATTTGCCTCGACCACGGCGTCTCGATGTTCGATACCGCCGACGTCTATTCGGACGGCCTCGCGGAAGAGGTGCTCGGACAGGCGATCAAGGGCAAGCGCGACCGCGTCTTGCTCTCGACGAAAGCGACGTTTCCGACCGGCTCGGGTCCGAACGACTATGGCTCGTCGCGCCAGCACCTCGTGACGGCGGTTGAGAAATCGCTCGGGCGCCTCGGCACCGACCACATCGATCTCTTTCAGCTCCACGGGCAGGACTACAACACGCCGATCGAAGAGACGCTCTCGACGCTCGACCAGCTCGTCCGCGCCGGCAAGGTTCGGTACGTCGGTTGCTCGAACTTCTCCGGCTATCACCTGATGAAGTCGCTCGCCGTCGCCGATCGATACGGCTACCCGCGACACGTCGCGCACCAGGCGTACTACTCACTCCTCAATCGCGACTACGAATGGGAGCTCCTGCCGCTCGGTCGCGCGGAGGGCGTCGGAGCCGTGATCTGGAGCCCGCTCGGGTGGGGCAAGCTCACCGGCAAGATCCGACGCGGACAGGCGCCGAAGCCCGGCACCCGCGCTCACGATATCGCCGGCACGGGTCCGCACTACGACGAAGAACGACTCTTTCGCATCGTCGACGTCCTCGACTCCATCTCGAACGAAACCGGAAAAACCGTGCCGCAAGTCGCGCTGAACTGGCTCGTCGGGCGCCCCACCGTCGCGAGCGTGATCATCGGCGCACGCAACGAAGAGCAACTCGTTCAGAACATCGGCGCGGTCGGCTGGAGCCTCACGCCGGAGTACATCGCGCGACTCGACCGCGCGAGCGACGTGCCGAGCGCGTACCCGGTGTGGCATCAGCGCGGCTTTCCGATGTTGAACGAAAAGGGTTGAGCCGAGCTCGCGGACGTCTCTCCGGCGAGACGATCCCGCGTCGCTTGCGTGTGCGACGGGCCCCGACGTCGCGACGAGCACGGCCGTAACGGCGCGCCGTCTACAAAACCGCACCAACAAACCCTTCTCGACAATAGCCCCAAACACACTCGCTTTAGCTTGGAACGCCAAACTGCGACTCTTCGCGTCCCATCGGTGAAACGAGTTTCATCGCGCTGAAAAAATTCCGCGCGCGTGGGGGACTCGCATTTCGACGGCGTCGTTTGCGCTCGATCGATGCGGTAGAACACATACCAAGCGAGCGATCCGGTCGGGCTCGTCGCGTCGATCGAAAGACAGGTGCTTCGATGAATCTCGCGCTCAGCTCTTCGTCATCGCGAACGTTCCGCGGAATCGTTTTCATGTGCGGGCTCTCCGTCGCGGCGTGCAGCAACGGCGCGAGCCCCCCGCCGATGCAGCTCGGCAACGGATCGGGCACCGGCGGAGCCAGCGGAAACTCGTCGACGCCACTCGGCAACGGCAACGGCAACGGCGGCTTTTCTTCCGGAGGCGTCACCGGCGTGTCGAGCGGCGGATTCCCCTCGTCTTCGGGCGGAGCGAGCGGCGCGAGCGGCTTCGCCAGCTCCGGTGGCATCGGCGGAATCGGTGGAAATGGCGGAATCGGCGGCGTCGGGGGCACGCCGGGAGCGAGCGGGTTCGGTGGCGTCGGCGGCAGCTCGAATAGCGGCGGCTTCGGCGGCACGGGCGGCGTTCCTTCGTCGAACTCCGGGGGTTCTGGGGGAACCCTGATCGGCAATGGCGGCACGAGCGCGGCGAGCGGCGGCACCGGCGGCACGTCGAACGGCGACGGAGAGACGGGTCGCCTCGTCGGGATGACCGCCGCGCACAACGCCGTGCGCGCGATGGTGATGACGACGCCGCCGCTCGCGCCGCTCACGTGGTCCACGACGATCGCCGCGTATGCCCAGCAATGGGCGGACAGCCTCGCCGCGACGTCGTGCGCGAGCCCGCATCACCGCACCGAGCAAGAACTCTCGATGGTCGGCTATGGCGAGAACCTCGCTGCGTTCAGCATGGGCGGCTCGTTCAGTAGCCCGAGCACGGCACAAGATGCCGTCAATGGCTGGGCCGCCGAAGTGGCGTGCTGGACGTACGGCGCGATCGCGACGACCGAGCAATGCGATCCGACGTGCTACGAGAAACTGAACAGCGACGGCTGCGGGCACTACACGCAGATCGTCTGGCGCAACAGCATGCAGCTCGGCTGTGGCGTTGCGAGTTGCAACCAGGGCAGCTTCACGACGGACATCTGGATCTGCAACTACGCGCCCGCCGGGAACTACCAGGGACAGACGCCGTACTGAGCGGCGCATCCGACTCGGGGCGCGCGTCTGACCACGGCGCGCCGCTGATGACCGGCTCGTTTCGTCGCGCGGCGCCCGTTTCGCGCCGATTGCGCGAGACGAAAACGCCGAGAAAACGGCTTCATTTCGGCGCGGGCCGGTGCGCTTCGCGCAGCGCCGCGAATTCTATCGAGACTCGATAATATCGAGAATCGATATATTTCACGCCGGCAATATCGCGCAGACACCGCCGAGAAACGGTCGTCGCGGCATTCCTCGTCGACACCGCCGATGTCGCGACCCCTGCCCCATCTCCGCGCCGCAGCGACCGAGACGACGCGGACGCATTGCCCGTACTGCGCGTTTCAATGCGGCATGTCGGTCACGACGACGTCGAACGATCGACGCTCGGTCGTCGTCGCCGCCGACCCGGAGTTTCCGGTCAACCGCGGGCAGATGTGCATCAAAGGGTTCACCTCCGCGGCCCTCCTCGACCATCCGGCGCGCATCCTGGCGCCGCAGCTCCGCAACTCCGAGGGTCGTCTGGTGCCGGTGAGCTGGGACGTCGCGCTCGACTTCGTCGCCGAGCGCATCCTCGCGCTCCAGAAACAGCACGGTCGCGCGGCGATCGCGGCGTTCGGAAGCGGCGCCTTGACGAACGAGAAGGCGTATCTGCTCGGCAAGTTCGTTCGCGTCGCGCTCCGGTCGCCGAACATCGACTACAACGGTCGCTACTGCATGTCGTCGGCCGCGGCGGGGCAGAACCGCGCGTTCGGCATCGACCGCGGGCTCCCGTTCCCCGTCTCCGACATCGCCGAAACCCGGACGCTCGTGCTCTGGGGCTCCAACTGCGCCGACACGATGCCGCCGATCATGCAGTGGGTGTTCGAGCAGAAGAACCGCGGCGGCAACCTCGTCGTCGTGGATCCGCGCCGAACGGACACCGCCCGCAACGCGGCGCTGCATCTGCAGCTCACGCCGGGCACCGATCTCGCGCTCGCCAATGCGCTGCTTCGCATCGCGCTCGATCAGGGGTTCTTGGATGCGGACTACGTCGCGGCACGGACCGAGGGTTTCGAGGAGTGCCGGCGAAGTTTGCTCGCGCTCGATCTGGCCCACGTCGAGCGGCTCACCGGAGTTTCCCTCGAACAACAACGACGACTGGTGCGGCTCCTCGCCGAGCCGGAGTCGAGCATGATCCTCTCGGGCCGCGGCATGGAGCAGCAGTCGAAGGGCACCGACACCGTGCTCGCGCTCATCAACTTGATGCTCGCGCTCGGCAAGGTCGGCAAGCCGGCGAGCGGTTACGGTTGTCTCACGGGACAAGGCAACGGACAGGGGGGTCGCGAGCACGGCCAAAAAGCCGACCAATTGCCCGGTTATCGGCTCATCGAGAACGTCGAACACCGCGCCGAGATCGCCAAGGTCTGGAACATCGACCCGCGCGATCTGCCCGGCAAAGGCAAGAGCGCGTACGAGCTCCTCGATTCACTCGGACCCGCGGGCGGGATCCATGCCCTCCTCGTCTTCGGGTCCAACGTCGTGGTCGCGTCGCCGAACGCGGCGAACATCGACAAGAAGCTGCGGGCGCTCGACCTGCTCGTCGTGTGCGACGCCTTCGAGAACGACACGAGCGCATCCGCGCACGCCTTTTTGCCGATCGCACAGTGGTCCGAAGAAGAAGGCACCATGACGAACCTGGAAGGTCGCGTCATCTTGCGCCGGAAAGTGCACGACAGGCCGGAAGGGGTGAAGACGGATCTCGAGATCATCCGCGACCTCGCCGAGCGGCTCGGCGAAGGCAGCCGGTTCCAGTTCGCCTCGCCCGAGCAAGTGTTCGACGAGCTCCGGCGAGCGACCGCCGGCGGCAAGGCCGACTACAGCGGGCTCTCGTACGAGAAAATCCGCGCCGCCGAGGGCGTGTTCTGGCCGTGCCCGACGCCGGATCACCCCGGCACGCCACGGCTCTTCGCCGACACGTTTGCGCATCCATCGGGGCGCGCGCGCTTTCATCCGCTGCCGGATCGCCCCGCGGCGGAGACGCCCGACGACGAGTACCCGCTCTACTTCACGACCGGACGCTACAAGGAACACTACAACTCCGGCGCGCAAACGAGGCGCGTCGACCAGCTCGTCGACGCCAAGCCCGAGCCGCTTCTCCAGATCCATCCGCGCCTCGCCGCGCGCCTCGGCGTCCTCGACGGCGACGCGGTGCTCGTCGAGAGCCGTCGCGGCGCCGTTCGCTTTTCGGCGATCCTGTCGCCGGACATCCGCCCCGACACGCTCTTTGCGCCCTTTCATTGGGGCGGAAAACGGTCGGCGAATCTTCTCACGATGCCGGCGCTCGACCCGACGAGTCGCATGCCGGAGTTCAAAGTGTGCGCCGTTCGAGCGCGCGCGCTCGCGGTCGCCGTGCCATCGAAGGGCGCACCCTGATCATGCCTAGAAAAAAGCTATCCATCGTCGGAAATGGAATGGGCACGTGCCGGCTGCTCGACGAGCTCGTCCGTCGCGACGGCATCTACCAATACGAGATCACCGTCTTCGGTGACGAACGCGGCGGCGCTTACAGCCGGATCTTGCTCGGCCGCGTGCTCGGCGGCGACCCGCCGGACAGCATCGTGACGAAGCCGCCCGAGTGGTACGACGCGCACGGCATTCGCCTCGTTCACACCACGAAGGTGACCCGCCTCGACACGTTGCGGAGGACCGTCGAGACGCACGACGGTCAAAGCCGTCGCTACGACGTGGCCGCGCTCGCGACGGGGTCGAGCCCGCTCGTGCCGCCTCTCGACGGCATGACGGAGCCGGACGGCGAGCTTCGCCCCGGCGTCTTCGTGTACCGCACCATCGCCGATTGCCTTCGCATGCGCGAGTTCGCGCGCTCGGGAGACTGCGCGGTCGTCGTCGGTGGCGGGCTCCTCGGGCTCGAGGCGGCGAAAGTGCTCTCGGATCGCGGGCTCCACGTGACGGTGATCCACGTCGCGTCCACACTGATGAACGCGCAGCTCGACGCGCTCGGCGGCGACATGCTGAGCCGTCAGATCGCGCGCTGCGGGATCTTCGTGCGCACCGGGCGCACCGTCGAATCGGTGTACGGCGACGAGCGCGCGCAAGGCGTCATCCTCGACGACGGAACGTCGCTTCCGGCGGATCTCGTCGTCTTGGCGTGCGGGGTCCGTCCGCGCGTCGACGTCGCGCGAGCCTCGAATCTCCCCGTGAACCGCGGCATCATCGTGAACGACGTGCTCGCCACCGAGGTGCCCGGCGTCTACGCGTTCGGCGAATGCGCGGAGCACCGCGGCACGACGTACGGCATTGCCGCGCCGGTGTGGGAGCAGGCCGCGGTGCTCGCCGACGTGCTCACCGGGCAAAAGCAGCAAGCGCGCTACCGCGGCTCGAAGCTCTACACGCGGCTCAAGGTCGCCGGCATCGAAGTCGCGGCGATGGGAATCGTCGAACCGAAGCTCGAGACGGACGACGTGTTCCAGATCATCGAAGAACGGAAAAATGCGTATCGGAAATTGATCGTCCGCGATGGACGACTCGTCGGCGCCATGCTGGTCGGCAACACGACGGGCGCGGGCACCCTGGTGCAGCTCTTCGATCGCGGCGATCCGATGCCCGATGATCCCCTCGAGGCGCTCTGCCAGGTTCAAAGCTCGGGTGGCACGACGAACCGCATCGTGTGCAATTGCAACAAGGTGAGCGAATCGGCGCTCCGCGACGCCATCGCGAACGGCGCCGATTCCGTCGCGGCCCTCGGTGACGCGACGCGCGCCGGAACCGGGTGCGGCTCCTGCAAAGGAGACCTTGCCCAGCTCGTCACGTTGCACGTAAAAAATGCCGAACCCTCGCCGATGGTCGCGGTCAACTGACGATGAAGACGACACCGATTTCCCTCGCCGACTACCGCGCGCTCGGCGCGTTCCGGTACGAGATTCGAAAATTCCTGGCGTTCAGCGAGCAAGCCGCTCGCAGCGCCGGGATCGAACCCAAGCAGCATCAGCTCCTGCTCGCCGTGCAAAGCCTCCCCGACGGGGTTCGTCCGACCATCGCGGCGGTCGCCGTGCGCTTGTGCGTGCAGCACAACACCGCCGTCGCTCTCGTCGACAAGCTCGAAGCCCGCGGCATGCTCAGTCGCGAACGGAGCAAAGAAGATCGGCGCGAGGTGCTCCTTCGACTGACTCCGGAAGGAACCGTGACGCTGCGGAGCTTGTCGTTCTTGCACCGGCAGCAGCTTCGCCAGGTCGGACCGGAAATGGTGACCGCGCTCTCGACCATCCTCGGCAAAGTGCGAAAATGACCGACGGACCTCGTGCTCCGCGCGCTCGCGCGCCGAAGCCCGTGTCGGCGGGCGCGCTCCTCTATCGTGAAGCCGAAGCCGACGGCGCGGTCGCGAGCCGAATCGAGGTGCTCCTCGTGCATCCTTCCGGCAACTACAACCGCAAGGCGCCGTGGAGCATCCCGAAGGGCTTGCTCGACGCCGGCGAAGAGCCGCTCGACGCTGCTCGGCGTGAAACGCTCGAAGAGACCGGCGTGGTCGCGGGCGAGCTCGTGCCGCTCGGGTCGGTCGACTACGTGCGGAGTCGCAAAACGGTCCTCGCCTTCGCCGGGCGAGCGCCCGACGATGCCGAACCGCGCTGCGCGTCGTGGGAAGTCGATCGCGCCGAGTTCGTGGACCTCGACCACGCCGCCACCGTCATTCACCCCGACCAGCGCGCGTTCCTCGATCGCTTGGCCGCGCTCCTCGCTGAGCCGAATCCCGGGGGTCGGGGTACCGACCTCGGGTGACCCCGAACCCTCGAACTTCGGCCCTTCCTCGACGCACCCCGAGCGCACCCCACGTTCACCGGATGTTCCGGCGCGCGGCCCTGCTTTCCGCGGTGGGATGGCTCGGCGCGTGTAGCTCCGGGAGCAATCAGGGTTCGAAAGGCGCGAATGCGAGCGGGGGCTCGGTTTCTTTGGGCTCCAACGGCGGCGCAGCCGTAGGCGGTTCGTCCCATTCCGGCGGTGACGGCTCCGGAAATGCGGGCGCTTCCAGCTCATCGGGTTTTTCGGGCGGAGGCGCCGGCGGAGCGAACGCCGCAGGCGGCTCGACCACCGCGAGCGGCGGGTCGTCGCTCGACGCCGGAAGCGACGGCAGCTCGGGCGGAAATAGCGGAAGCTCCAGCGCCGGAAGCGGCGGTTCGGGCGGCGCGGCGAGCTGCACCGCGACCGTCGACGTCTCCGTCAACGATGCGACGACGGGAACCGGCGTCGACGAATTCGACTATGGCGGCGATTGGTCGACCTCCGAGGCGCCCGAAAAGTTCGACGGTGACGATCACTATTCGGCGACGACCGGCGCCACCGCGACCCTGCACTTCGACGGCATCAGCGCAGCCTGGTACGCGGCGAAGGCATCGCATCACGGCATCGCTACGGTGAGCATCGACCACGGGACACCGAGCGACGTCGATCTCTACGCCGCGACGCGCGCCGACGACGTCGCCGTGTGGAACAGCGGCATGCTCTCCGACGGCCCGCACACGCTCGTCATCACCGTTTCTGGCCGGCAAAGTGCCGCCTCGACCGGCACGACGGTCTCCGTCGATCGCGTCGTCGTCGAGCGTTCGGTCTGCGACTCGCCCGACGGCGGAACGACGAACACCGGCGGAACGACGAGCACCGGCGGAACGACGAGCACCGGCGGAACGACGAACACCGGCGGAACGACGAACACCGGCGGAACGACGAACACCGGCGGAACGATGTCGGTTGGAATGGCGCGTCCCAGTTACAACACGGGAACCGGGTTCTTCGTCGTCGGGAGCAAACTATACGATCCGAAAGGCGCCGAATTTCGGATCCGGGGCGTCGACAAGCTGCACTGGGACGCCGATTCTCCCGGGATCCCCAAGACGCACGCGAACACCGAGCGGTGGGTCATCGATTTCACTCAGTCGAGCACGACGAACCTCGGGCTCATGCAAGAAACCGTGAATAACCACATCGTGCCGATGCCCGGCAATTGGCAAGGCACCTGCGACGAGAGCGCCGACACCTTGACCAGCATCGTGGACACCTGGGTCGCGCAGGCGTCGGACTGGAAGTCGTTCGACCCTTACATGATCCTGAACATCGCGAACGAGTGGGGCCCATCGAGCACGGTGTGGCGCGACTCGTACATTACCGCGATCAGCCGTCTGCGCGCCGCGGGTTACCTTTCGACCATCTCGGTCACGTCGGGCGGTTGCGGGCAGGACAACGACGACCTCGCGAACTACGCCGCGGCCGTCTTCGCCAGCGATCCGCAAAAGAACGTCATCTTCGATCAACACATCTACGGCTCGTGGACCGACAGCGGCCAATCGGGGCACATCGATCTCTCGACCGGGCTCGACAAGCTGGTCGCCACCGGCTTACCCATCGTCGTCGGCGAGTTCGGGCCAGGTCGAAACATCGGTCCGTCGGCGACGGACATGACCCCCGACTCGATCATCCAGGCCTGCGAAGCGCGCGGCATCGGATGGATGGCGTGGGCGTGGGACGATCCGGCGAGTAACGCCGACGACACCTGGTTCGCCTTGTCGAAGAACGGCGACTACGCCTCGACCGACGATCTCACGATGTTCGGCAAGACCGTCGTCGAGGACCCGACCATCGGCTTACTCGCGCTCGCCCATGCCGAGACGGCCTTCTGAGCCGGCGCTCGTCGCGCATCTTCTCAGGTGGCCCGGACCGCGTCGTCTTCGGGTGCAGGCGGATCGATTTTCGTCGCCAACATCTTGTCGCGGTCGAGCGCGGCCAACTGGTCGTAACCGCCGATGAATTCGTCGCCGATGAAAATCATCGGCACCGTCCGGTAGTTCCCGACTCGACTCGAAACCTGGGCTCGAAGCTCGGGGTCGTCGCCGACCTTCACTTCTTGATAGGTAAATCCGCGCGACGTGAGCAGTCTTTTTGCCGCCTCGCAGTAACCGCAAAACGGCGTCGTGTAGATCGTGACGAGCTGCATGATGGCTCGTCAATATTGTCACGATCTCGAGGAACCGCTACCCCGGCGAATCGCGCCGAAATGTCGCGGCAGAATCCCGGCGTGCACCCGAGCCGAATGCACGCCGTCTTCCGATTTCAGCTCACGGCCCGCAGGCGTGCGTCTGCAGATTGCAGGTCGCGAAGCCGGGGAACATGCAATCGTTGTTGGACAGGCAACCCACGCACTGGCCTGTCTTCGCGAGGCACTGCGGCGTGAACGTTCGGACGCCGCAATCCGACGCCACGGCGCACTGCACGCAATACCCGGTCGACGCCCCGCAAATCGGCGTCGGCGCTTGGCACGGGCTCATCATCGCGCCCGCGGTGCAGTTGGCTGCGCAGGTCTTCGTCGACGTGTCGCACGTCTGGCCCGTCGCACAATCGGTCGTCGCCAGACACTGCACGCAGCGATCGGTGGTCACGTCGCACACGCCCGGGGGAATGGCTCCGCCCGGACCCATGCCGCCCTTGCAATCCGCGGTCTTCAGGCACTGCACGCAGAAGCCCGACGTCGCGTCGCAGACGCCGCCGGTCTGGGTGCAGCTCATGTCCGTGCATTTGGCCTGACAACGATGAGCGGTGGTGTTGCAGATGTCGCCGGTCATGCAATCAGTGGTGGCCAAGCATTGAACGCAGGCGTTCGTCGTGGTGTCGCAAACGCCCTGGCCGGTGGGGCAATCGGCGGTGGTCACGCAGCCGACGCAGGTGTCGGTCTTCGGGTTGCAGACCAGCGCCGCGCCGCCGCCGCCGCCGGCTGCTGCGCAATCCGCCGTCTTCAGGCACTGGACGCACAACCCCGAGGTCGTATCGCAGATCGCACCCTGGCCGGGGCCGCCACCACCACAGCTCATCGCGGTGCAGGTCGGCGCGCAGCGATGGGTCGCCGGGTTGCAGCTATCGCCGGTCGCGCAATCCGTGGAGGTCTCGCAATCGACGCACGTCTTCGACGTCGGGTCGCACACGCCGCGGTTCGTTCCGCAATCCGTCGTGGCAAGACACTGGACGCACTCACCGGTGCTCGTGTCGCACACGCCACCGCGCGCGTTGCCTTTGCAGCCGTCGTTCGACGTGCAGCCGTTCGGAATGCGCGTGCCGCTGTCGGGGGCCGCGCCGGCCGCTCCGTCGGTCAGTGCTCCGCCGGAACCCGGCGTCGTGCCGCCAGTGCCCACGGTGATTCCACCCGTGCCGGTGTCCGCGCCCGTTCCGGGAGCGCCGCCCGAGCTGCCGACGGTACCGCCCGTCGCCGCGCCGGTGGCACCGGTTCCGACGAGAACCCCGCTATCGCCGGAGCCGCCGCCGGTTCCCGGGTGGGTCCCGCCGTTGTTGCTCGAACTGCTGCACCCTACGGAACAGCAAGCGGCGAACGCCGCCAGGAGTGACACCTTGATAAGGACACGCACAGCATTCATAGGGAAGCCTCCAACTCGCACCTTGTGGTGGAAGAGAACTACCCAAAGCTTGTCGCCAAACTGAGAGCGATGTCCAGATCGCGATTCGGCATTTTTCACGTGTGATCGGCAACCAGAACAGAAGTGTTTATCGCCGCAGGAATGAAGCTTCGACTCGACGAGTCACACAGAGGAGACACGTCGGGAGCTGGCATGTCTAGGAAACAGATTGACGAGTCGAGTTGCCCCGAGCCGTGTCTCGGCGACAAACGTTCGCTTTTTCCGCCTATTTTTGCTCTTCGGCCAATGGACCTGAGATCAGTCCTGAACGAGCTCGATGACGACGCCGTCGGGGTCGCCGAGGACCGCGCCGAGCTTGCCGCCGTAAGCGGGCATGGCCGCTGCCTTTTGCGTGACCGTTCCGCCGGCGCTCGTGATTTGGCTCACGAAGGCGTTCACGTCGGGCACGAACGAGACGTGCTTGACCGGGTTGTTCAGGTAGTCGTGCATGCTCGTGTCGTAGTGCTGCAAGACGAGCCCCGCGCCACCGCCGTGCGGGTACTCCATCGTCTGTTCGACCAGATCCGACGATGAATAGGGCACGGTTTGCTTCATTCCGAAGCCGTCCGCGTAGAACTTCTCGGACGCCATCAAATCGCTGACGCCGAAGCCGAGCGCGATGAAAAACGGTTCGGTCGGGCTTTCGCCGCCGTCGGCGAGGCCGTGCAGAATTTCGACCGTATACCCGTCCGGGCCCGTCACCTGCGACACGAGGATCGTAGAGACGTCGATCGGCGGCAGGATGCCCGTATATCCTGCGTCGACGGCGCCTTGATACGTCAACTGCACGTCCGGCGCTTCGAAGACGAGCTTCGCCGGGATGTTTTGCGTGCTGCGTCCGTCGTTGAACTTCATCAGGACGACTCGCGAACCGCGATTCGCTTCTTTCGCGAAAAAGGTTCGTTCGACGCGGTCGTCTCGGGTGACGTCGCTCCCCTCCTGCGTCATTCCCATGACGGTGGTGAGGAATTTGCTGGCACCCTCGAGGTCGGTGACGCCGATGCCGCCGGCGTAGACGAACGGATAGGGATTCGCTCCGTGCGCGTCTCCCGTCTGTCCGCCACTGCCGGCCGTCGATGCGGCTCCGCCCGTCGCCGTCGAGGACGACCCCGAGCTCGAGTTGCTGGTGCAACCGACGTTCGGCAAACAGAGCGCTACGAACGCAGTGGCAAATAGGGTGGTCGTTCTCATCGTCGTTTTCCCTCGTTCGTCGGAGCGAATGCCGACGCGCCGCGACTCTGCCACACACCGCGAGTATTTCGGAGCGCCAAACCGAGTTCGCATTTCGAACTAGCCAAACTGGTCGCCGAGACTCGGTGCGAACGGCCTGCCCGGCCATTGCGGTCCGCGATCCGGAGCACGGTGACCAAACATTGTTCGCCCGCACGAACGGACTACGCTCGGTTTCCGGTAAATCTCGAGTCTGCAGTAGTCGGCACGCAACGTGCTCGCGCCCCTCGCCATGAAAATACTCCCCGGCATCGAACAGGAGTCCTACGAACGGCATCTCGTTCTCGACCACGTCGTCGCTCCTGCTTCGAGCGACCTACGGCAACGTTTCGAAGCGGTCGCACGTTCGGTGCGCGACGCCCTAGCTCGACGCTGGATCGACACCGAGGACGCGTACGCTCGCGAGACGCCGAAGCGCGTCTACTACCTCTCGATGGAGTTTCTCATTGGACGCTCCCTCGCCAACAACATGACGAATCTTCTGCTCGACCCGCTCGTGAGATCGACGGTCGAAGCCGAAGACCTCGACTGGCTCCGGCTCCTCGAGCGAGAGCCCGACGCTGGACTCGGCAACGGCGGGCTCGGCCGGCTCGCGGCTTGTTTCCTCGATTCGATGGCGACCCTCGAGCTCCCGGCGATGGGATACGGGCTCCGCTACGAGTACGGCATGTTCAAGCAGACGATCGTCGACGGATGGCAGAAGGAGCGGCCGGACAATTGGCTGCTTCATCAAGATCCTTGGGAGGTCGCGCGCCCCCACGAACGCGTCGAGCTCGAGTTGAACGCCTCCTTCGAGATCTGCGGCGGCGCGCTCTGTCCGATTTTTGGTCGCTCATCACGATTGATTGGGATTCCCTTCGATCGCCCCGTCGTTGGTTTTGGCGGGAAGACCGTCAATACGCTCCGACTCTGGGCGGCACGTGTCCACGACTCCTTCGACTTTCAGCGCTTCAGTCGCGGCGATTTCGTCGGCGCCGTGGCCGACTCCCTCGACGCCGAATCCCTGACGCGAGTCCTCTACCCGGACGACTCCACGAGCGCCGGCCAAGGTCTGAGGTTCGTGCAGGAGTATTTCCTCGTCGCTTGTTCGCTCGCCGACCTGATCCGACGTTTTCGACGGACCCACTCCGATTGGGCACTTCTCCCCGACATGGCCGCCATTCAACTCAATGACACGCATCCCTCGATGGCGGTCGCGGAGTTGATGCGCATCTTGCTCGACGATGCGCATCTCGGGTGGGACGAAGCGTGGGATCTCACTCGAAGGACGCTCGGTTACACGAATCACACGTTGTTGCCGGAGGCACTGGAGAAATGGCCCGTAGCGTGGTTCGAGGCGCTCTTGCCGCGGCAGCTCGAAATCATTTACGAAATCAACCGGCGCCTCCTCGAGTCGGTGAGCGTGTCGTTCCCGGGCGACAGCGGACGCGTGCAACGCGTGAGCTTGGTCGAAGAGGGCCCCGTCAAGCACGTGCGCATGGCGAACCTGGCCATCGTGGGTTCGCACAGCACGAACGGGGTCTCCGAGATTCACACCCGGTTGCTCCGAACGACCACGGTGAAAGACCTGGCCGAGATATTCCCGGAGCGGTTCAGCAACAAGACCAACGGCGTCACGCCCCGGCGATGGATGCTCCTCGCGAATCGTCCGCTCTCGCGGACCATCACCGTTGCCATCGGCGACGGCTGGGTGACCGATCTCCGCCGAATCCAAGAATTGAAGACGCTCGTCGAAGACAAAGGCCTTCGTGACCTGTTCAAGAAGGCGAAGCGCGAGGCCAAGGCCGGGTTCGTCGATTGGTTGAAGTCCGCAACCGGCGAGAGCGTGGACCCCGACACGATCTTCGACTGTCACATCAAGCGCATCCACGAGTACAAGCGGCAACTCCTCAACGGGCTACGCATCGTGATCCTCTACAATCGGCTTCGAGCGAATCCAAAGCTCGACATGACGCCGCGAACGTTCTTCTTCGGCGGCAAGGCCGCCCCCGCGTACTCGCTCGCCAAACTCATCATCAAGTTCATCGAAAACCTGGCGGGGACCATCGACGGAGATCCGATAGCGCGAGGTCGGCTGAAAGTTCTGTTTCTGCCCGAGTACGACGTTTCGCTGGCGGAGCGGCTGATCCCCGCGAGCGACGTGTCCAATCAGATTTCGACGGCGGGCTACGAAGCAAGCGGCACCAGCAACATGAAATTCATGATGAACGGCGCGCTCACGATCGGGACGCGCGACGGCGCGACCATCGAGATGGCCGAAGAGGCCGGCGAGGAAAATTTCTTCCTTTTCGGGCTCTCGACGGAGGAGGTCGCGGCTAGCCGAGGGTGGTATGACCCGCACTGGCACTACGAGCACGACCCGGAAACGCGCGCCGCCCTGGACCTCATTTTCTCGGACCATTTCAGTCGCAACGAACCGGGCGTGTTCAACCCCTTGCGGGACGCCTTGCTCACGAACGGCGACCACTACATGCACCTCGCCGACGTGAATTCGTATCTCGCCGCTGACCAGCGACTTTGCGATGCCTACGCCGATTCCGACGAGTGGTTGCGCAAAGTCATTTTGAACGTCGGAAGCTCCGCCAAATTTTCGAGCGACCGCACGATCACGGAATACGCGAACGAGATCTGGCACGTGAAACCGTGCCCGATTCAGTGAAGGCGTTCGACCACGGGCGCAGGCGTCGCGACGACCAAGCTCGCGCACGACGAGCGGGCGCGACAACGAGTCGTTCTCGAAGCCGACCCGTGATGAGGCGAATCGTCTCATGACCGTGCGGCGTCCCTCATCGGGGCGCCGCGGGATGACGGCCGTGTTATGTGCCGTTTCATCCCGTGAGCTCGACGAAACGCACCGCTGCCGCAGCTGTCGGCGCCGTCGGCGTCGTGTTCGGTGATATCGGCACGAGCCCGCTCTACACGCTTCAGGTCGCCGCCGAGCACGCGCGCGCCGCGCCGTCGCGGGCCGACGTGTTCGGCGTCGTGTCGCTCATTCTCTGGGCGCTGATCCTCGCGGTGTCGGTGAAATACGTCACGTTCGTGATGCGCGCGGACAATCGCGGCGAGGGTGGCATCCTGGCCTTGCTCGCGCTCTTGCCCGTACCCGAACGCGAAGATCGGGGGCCGATGCTCGTCGCGCTCTTGGGCATCGCCGGCGCCGCGCTCTTGTTCGGCGACGGGATGATCACGCCGGCGATTTCGGTATTGAGCGCACTCGAAGGGCTCGAGCGTGCGGCGCCCGGGCTCGAGCGCTACGTGGTGCCGCTCACGTGCGCGGTGCTCGTCGGACTCTTCGCGTTGCAGCCGCGCGGAACCGGCAAAGTCGGGAAGATGTTCGGCCCGATCATGGTGACCTGGTTCGTCGCGATCGGCGCACTCGGGCTGAAAGAGCTCGTAAAAAACCCGGTGATGCTCGGCGCGATCTCGCCGTCGTTCGCGGCTTCGTATTTCGCGCGCCACGGGTTCGGCGGATTGCGCATCCTCGGCGTGGTGGTGCTCGCGATCACCGGCGGTGAGGCGCTCTACGCCGACATGGGTTACTTCGGCGCGCGCCCGATTCGCCTCTCGTGGTTCGCGTTGGTGCTCCCTGCTCTCGCACTCTCGTACATGGGACAAGGAGCGCTCGTCTTGCGCGACCCGGGCGCAGCCGAAAACCCCTTCTTCGCGATGGTTCCGAGCGGAGCGCCCGCGTACGCGCTCGTCGTACTCGCCGCGCTGGCGACGGCGATCGCGTCGCAGGCGCTCATCAGCGGCGTCTTTTCGCTCACGCATCAAGCCATCGGGCTCGGCTATTTCCCGCGATTGACGCTGGTGCACACGTCACACGAGGCGGAAGGTCACATCTACGTCCCGCTCATGAACTGGGGACTCATGACGGCGTGCATCGCGCTCGTCGTCCATTTCAAGCATTCGGCGCGGCTCGCTTCCGCTTACGGTATCGCCGTCAGCGGCACGATGGCGATCACGTCGATCGTGTTCTTCGAAGTGACGCGGAAGACCTGGAAATGGAACGCTTCGCGTTCGGTGCCGCTTCTCCTCTTGTTCCTCTCGTTCGATTTACCGTTCCTCGGCGCCAACGCGCTAAAGTTCTTCGACGGCGGTTACATCCCGATCTTCGTCGGAACGCTATTTTTCGTCGTGATGGTCGACTGGCACAAGGGGCGGCAGGTGCTCCGTCGCCGCCTAGAAAGGGACTCCGGCACGCTCGCCGAGTTCTTCGACGCGCTCCCGGGTCGAAACGTCACCCGAATCCCCGGCACTGCCGTCTACCCGACGTCGACCAACGGCGTGCCCCACCCGTTGAGCCTCCACGCCACTCACTTGCGCTCGATCATGGAGAACGTCGTGATCGTCAACGTGATCGGCACGCACGAGCCGCGTGTCGACGAAGAGCATCGTCACGAATACGAACCCTTCCCCGACGGCTTCGCTCGAATCAAGCTCCGCTTCGGGTACATGGAGCTCCGTGACGTGCCGAAAGCCCTCGCCGCGGCGCTCGAGGAGGCAAAAAGCCCGGCTCGTCTCGACCAAGCAACCTACTTCGTCGGACGCGAGACCATAGTCGCGACCGGCCGCGGCGAGATGAGCCTGCTCCCCGAGCGTCTCTTCGCGCTCCTCGAACGGAACACGAAGAGCACCATCGACAAGCTCGGGCTGCCCCCCGATCGCGTCATCGAGATCGGCGTCCGATTGGATCTTTGATTTACGCTCGCGAGCCGAGTGTCGCGTCTCAAGAGGCGCAATCGCCTAGTCGCCGCCGAACGACACACAGCGGCCGTTCAAGCAGACGAGGTCCGCGGCGCACTCGACGTTCAGCACGCATTCGTCGATGGGACGGCGATCCGGAAAGCAGAGCCCACTCGTGCAGCGGTCCTGAAGGTTTTTGCAATCGTTGTCGACGGCGCAGGGGTCGTGGCACGTTCCGTTCACGCAAGTTTGGACCGCGGTACAGATCGCCGACTCGTCGCAACGAACCGCGGGATTCGGATCGGGCATGCAGAGCCGCCGACCCGTTTCCACCGAACAGCGATCGCCGGTTCCACAGTCGCTATCGCTCTCGCACGCGACGTAGCAAATCCCCGCGTCGCATTCGCCCGCGCCGCATTGTGTGTCGCGCACGCACGAGAAATTGAGCCGTGGAATGCGAGCGCCGCCGGACGCGCCCCCAGTTCCGTTTGCGCCGCTCGCGCCGCCGCTGCCACTCGTCGTGCCCGCGTGACCGCCCGAACCGGGGGTGCCGCCCGTGCTCGAACGACCGCCGGTGGAGTTCGCTCCCGAGCTGCCGCCGCCTGCGGTATTGCCGCCGCTTCCGCCTTTGCCGCCGTTCGCTCCGGAATCTCCGTTGCTCGCGCCGCCGCTTCCGCCGTCCACGTCCGAGGTTCCACCGGAACTTCGCGGCGCCGAACCATCGAGCGAGCTCGCCCCGCCCGCGCTCATGCCACCCGAACCATGGGATGCGCCACCGCTGCCGTGCGATGCACCGCCGGAACCGTTCGCCGCGCCGCCGGATGCGCCCGTGCTCACGCACTGACCCGCGGCACAATATTGACCGCGCTCGCAATCGTCGTTCCGCGCGCACGTGGGCGCGGTCGTCGCGCCGCCGCAATTGCCGCCCCAACACGACGCATGATCGTCGTGGCAAACCCCGCCCGCCGGATAGCAATCACTGTAGTAGCCCCAGAACGGATCGTACCGTTCGACGCAATTATAACCGTGATTGCTGCGGCAATCGTCGCAGCTCAGCAATGCGACCGCAGCGACGCCGGACACCAAGTAACGCCACATGCTCCCTCCGAAGATTGGCAAGCACCGCGCTCAAGAAGCTCAAACTTCCTACCGCAGAGTTCTCGAGAGTCAACTGAGCGTTTCGAAAGTTTGCAATCGACGCATCGAAAGCAACACGCGCGCGCCTCGCATGATCGCGACGTCACGGTCGACGTCGCGCTCGACCAACCGGACGGGAGCGGAATCCAATCGCAACGTTCGCTCCGCACGCAGGCGCCATGGCTTCATCAACATGAAGATGCAGCGCGCACTCCGGCCGACGCGACGACAACCGCAACCGTCATGAACGTCGCTTCATCGCCACTCGCGCGGTCGTCCTGCGCACTCGTCGCAACGGTTGCGGGGTCATTGGTTTTAGGGGACCACCGTTCCGCGGACGCGTCCCACGCTGGTTCATCGAGTGGCGTCGCTCTCGCTCCGCGAATCGAACACGGTCGTGACTGCGACGACGAAGAGCTCGGCGCTGCCGCAAGTGCGCGCTCGCGAGACGCCCGTCACGTGCCACAACGAACCCATTTCGCCCCGCCCCGAACTCCACGCGCAGCCACTGCGATGGACGATGACGCGTCCGTCGCGTGGCGCAGTCGCACGGCACGACGCGTGAGCCGCTCGCGAAACCCCCGCGCTTAGGCTGTCGCGAATCGGTCGCGGAGCGCGAGTGGGGTCGCTCTCCGCGGCTCTGATTTTCGCTCTCGATTCGACGGGTCTGGTAGACCATCGTCGATACTTCGATGCATCGAAGTACCGCAAACGCGAGCTCTGGATGGGCCGGCGACGACCCGGACCCTTCAGGAGGTTTGAACCGCAGAGTGCGACTCCAGGCCGGCCCGGTTCGCGACACGGCGTGTGTTCAGGGATCGAAGCGATGCGGCGGGACGACGCCCATCGTGAGCGCGCGCGGCGGGCGAGTATCGGTCACGGTGAGCTCGTAGTCGCAGCGGCACGGGGTTTCGGCTGCGGCCGTCGTTTGCGCCAAGCTCGCCGTCTTACTCACGGGCGTGCTCGATGGGGCGAGAGCGAGACCAGCAGCGTGGATGAGGACGGAAGCGATGAGTCCGATCTTCATGACGTGTTGCTCCTGGCGTGGCTGGCCGCGTGGCGAACCTGAAAACTAATCGTGACGAACAGGTGTCATTATGTGGCGAACAGGTGACGGACGCAAATAACTACACGCTCGCACCCCCGGTCAGATCGCTCGTAACGTGCCGTTTTTAGTAATGAAACAGGCTATACGGTACGCATGATCCGGGTCAGTGACTCGCCTTGGAACAACCGCCTTCCGAGGCGGAGGCCGACTTCGCCCCCTTCGTCGAGGACCCGACGGAGCTCCGTCGAAAGCACGCGGAGTCGGTCATAAGTCGGCGCATCGAACGAACGCCGGCGTCCTGCAATCGTCCCGAGTGGGCGCGCAGGGAAATGTTCGACGCCGACGACGGCGTCGAGCACGACGCGATCGACGATCTCGCCCTTGTCGATCACGAGGGCACGCGCATGCTCTCGGTCGCTCTCGCGGAACGCGACCGTCGCGCCGGCGAGCAAGCACAAGAATCGCGCGCGACGAAGCAAGAGCCCGCCCTGTACCAGGCTCCGTTCGAGACGACGGAGAACGCGCGCGAGATCCCAGACGTCGGGCGCCGCGTCCTCGGTCGTCGACTCCGTCTCGGCGTAACGCCGTTCGAGCCAGAGCGCGAGCGACGCACGGAGGACGCTCCGTCGGGCGAGCGGCGCCGAGGAATGAAGTCGACCGGCGTCGGTTTCGCCCCGACCGAGATGCTTCATCGCGAAAGCCGACCATCCTTCGGCAAACAGCGCCGCTTCCGGCGCGAACGCCGAGGGAACGCCGAGCGCGCGGGCCCGCTGTTCGAGCGTCGCTTCGGCTCCTTCTGCCAGTGCAATCATCGCCGGAAGCGACCAGAGCGCGCGCTCCGACGGGAGCGGGCCGAGCGAATGGGCATCATCGGAGATGGCGACGGCGCTACGAAAATCGCGCGACGAAAACCACACGCTCCGGTCGAGCGCGCGCAGTTGAACGTTGTACGGCGGATCGATGCGCTTGATTTCGTCGGTTTCGAGGAGCGCCGCCTCGAGCACGCTCGGCGTCTCGGTGTGCACGATGTCGGAGACTTGCGTGAGGAGCTCGAGCCCGCGCTCGGTCGTAGGGCCGCTGCTCTTGAAATGACCTGCCACGCGTCGCTTCAGGCTCGTCGCTTTACCGACGTACAAGACGTCGCCGTTCTTGCGCAGAAAGCGATAGACCCCCGGTCGATCCGGCAGCGCGCGGCGACGCTCGGTGGCGAGCGGATAGACCCGACGAGCGCGCGACGCCTTGGGCGGCGCTTCGTCGAGCCACGCGTGGAGCGCGCTCCACGTGGACACGCCCGCTCGCTCGAGCAGCGGCACGAAAGCTTGCCAGATGAACGCCGTCGCCTCGACGTGTCCGCCCGATCGGCGCATGAGCTCCGGCGCATGGCCGAGAAATCCCGACAGTGCGCGGATGTTACGCCGAGGCAGGTCGGGGAAAAGTCGCGACGAGACCGCGTGCAGACAGACGACGTCGAACGGAAATTCGCCGCCGTCGCCGAGCCGCTCGTGGAGGTCGCGCAAGAACGGCAGCTCGAAGCGCGCGTAGTGAATCACCGTTGGGACGCCGCGCGCCGTCGCAGGCCCGACGAGCCGCGCCGTCCCTTCGCGGAGCGCCGTCCATGCGCTCGCTTCGTCGACGGCGTCGTCGACGCACGACGGAGTCCAACCGGTGAGCTCGCGCACGGCTCGCCCGATCGGCCGCTCGGTGCGCGGCACGATCCACGAGCTTTGCACGGCACCGACCAGACCCGACTCGCCGCACACCGCCCACCCGAGCTCGAGCAAGTCACCGTACGCGGGCGATGCGCCGGAGGCCTGGCAATCGAGGGCCAGCGCGTGGATCGAACCGAGCAAGTCGCCCATGAGCGGCCGAACCATACCAACCCATGGCCGGAGCGCCGCCACCGGCTCGAACGGGAACCGCTTTAGCCGCCGTCGTAGATCGTCAAGTTGACGACGCCGGCGCCGATCCCCGGGTCGGAGCTGAGCCACGTGTTCGCGTTGAGCCAGGCGTAGGGGCCGTCGATACGGGTCTCGAACACCGGCACGAGCCCGCCGAGGGGGCCACAGTTGCGGACGATGATGAGCTCGCCGTCGCTCGTGTGGAGCGTGTAACGCGCGTCGAGATCGAACGTCGCGCCGATCAGCTGATAGTCGGCGCCGCCGGAGAGTACCGAGCCCGCGACACGACCGGTCGTCGTGCCCCCCGTGATCGGAATGATGTTGCGCGTGCCGCGTTTGCTCGCGCCGACCGCGACGGACCCCGCGCCGATTCCTACCGACTCCATGTAGACCACGGCGCCCTTGGTCCCGGATGCGACCTTGCAATCATAGGATTGATCGGGAACGCCCGCGGGATCGTGGACGGCGACCTGGGCCGCGGGCAGCGTGACGGCGGTGACGTCGTATACGGAAAACGTGAGCGTCTTCTTCACGGGATCGAAGGCGCGGATCCCGGCGTATTTTCCGGTGTTCAAGAACGCGTACGCGCTCGCCGTCGGGGCTTCGAAATCCGGCACGATCCGGACCTCGCTCGCGCCGTCGGGAGCCGTGCCGCAGGTACGGAGATAGATGGGCACGCCGTCCGTGGTCTGCAGAATGTTCAGCTCTTCGATTTCGAGGGCGCCGTTCGAAAGTGCGAGCTGATAGTCGAGACCGCGACTCATCAAGGTCGCGTTGATTTTCGAGCCGGTGACGGACCCGCCGTCGATCTCGGTCAGCGTCCGATGACCGTACTGCGTCGTTCCGATGTCGTAGATCTGTCCCAGGGTCGTGGTGGCCTGGAACACGAGCACTCCGCTGTCGGGCGGAGGGATCCCGACGGGCATTCCGCAGTCCCACGACTTGTCGGGGATCAGGGTCTCATCGTGCGTGAGCGTCGGGGGCGTCGAGCCATCGGGCGGCTCGGCGGTCGTGCCGCCCGTGCTCGACGCGCCGCCCGCGGCGCCCACGCCGCCGTTTGGTCCGCCCCCGCTGTTCGGCGCGCCGCCGCTCGTCGGCAAACTCGTCGCGCCGCCGGTTTCGGGATTGCTCGGGGTGCCCCCGTTGTTCGCGCCCGCGACGCCGCCCGTCGTGTTTTCGACGCCGCCCGTCGCGCCGGGTGCCCCCATTCCCCCCTGCCCTACGGTTGCACCACTGGCTCCCCCTGACGCAGAGACGGGCTTCGTCGGAGTGACGCTTCCGCTACTGCACGCAAGCACGGCGAGCGTCGTGATGAGGAGAATGCGTTTCACGGAAGGGTGTGCCGTTTCATCGTGGTCCATCCGAGGGTGGCATCGCCCTCGACGTGGCCGTCGGATTTATTCGCAGTGTGGCCGCTGCACAGCGTGACTTCGACGCCGGCTTTGCAAGGTGGATACGTCTGACAATCCCAGTCGCCATTGCCGGGCGCAGCGGAGGGAGCGCCGGGGCAATCGTCGAGCTGGCTCCACTTCGTGAAGGTTCCCTCGGCGCCCAGGAAGGTCACCGGCGTCAGTGTGTACGAGGACGGCGGCGCCGGCGGAGTTCCGCCCGCGTACGGAACGACGGGGTCGTTCAAGCCTCGGAACGCGATCTCGGTGATGGGTCGCGAAGGCGAGCAAGGCGCGGCCTGCGTGATCAGGTCGAACGACGCGGGCGCGACGGCCGCGAAAATGTCGGCGGCCTGGCACGCGAGGATTTGCGTCATTCCGCCGCCGTTCGAGTAACCGGTCGCGTACACCCGCTTCGGATCGACGCAGGCGTCTTGTTTCATTTTCGCGACGAGCGCCTTCGCGAACCCGACGTCGTCGACCGAGTGATCTTGCGTGCAACAGGTCGCGACGCCTTGGGGGTTCGGCATGTTCCACGCGCTATCGATCCCCTCCGGCCACGCGACGATGAACCCTTCCTGATCCGAAAGCTGCTGGTAGCCCGAGTTGGCTTTCTGGTACGCGCCCGGATCGCCAGGCAGGAAATTCAGGAACGGGTGAAAATCGACCACGAGCGGCACCGACGTTTTACCGGTGTAGCTCGCGGGGATGTGGAGCAGGTACGTGCGCATGGTGCTGCCGACCTGAACCGTTTGCGTCGAGTCTCCCGCCGTCAGCGTGGCCGTCGCGGGACACGCCGCCGGCGGAGGTTCGCCCGCATCGCCCCCGTCGCTCGCGCCGCCGCTCGACGGCGCGCCGCTGGTGCCGCCATTCGCAGCGCCGCCGGACGTCTCCGGCGATCCGCCCGTCGCAGTGGACGGAGTGCCGCCCGAGCTCGAGGTGAACCCACCGGCGGAAGCTCCGCCCGGGCCGACCGAGGTCGAGCCACCCTCGCCCGCTCCAACGTCGCCGCCCGACGCGGCGGGCGCCCCCCCATTCGCACTCGTGAATCCACCGGTGACGCCGGTGGAACCTCCGCCGCCCGTGTTCGTGCCGTTGCTGCTCGAGCAATTGCACGCCAAGAGCGCGGCGAGCAGCACCCCGATGTTCGTCTTCATCATCTCGTTGCCAGCGTGTCGGCCGCAGTCCGAACGCCCGAGAGCAATGCAGCAGAAGCGGCGCGAGCGCTCTCAGAATCCGGACCGCGACTGTCAAATTCCGGAGCTACGACCGCGGAAACGGTGGTGCGGAAGGCTCTGCCGGCGGCGAAACATCCCAGCAATGACAGAAAAGGGACTGCGCTCGCGCAGCGAGCCCGCGAAGCGGCAGGCGGAGCGGTCGCGCAGCGAGTGATTGTGCCTGGGGGGCGTGCCCGCCACGTGCCCGCCCCCCTCGCCCGTTCCGGGCGGTCCCCCTGGTATTCGCTTCGCTCA
>CAZDNG010000017.1:0-133747 GCA_964506835.1 uncultured Polyangiaceae bacterium | reverse complement strand
TGAGCGAAGCGAATACCAGGGGGACCGCCCGGAACGGGCGAGGGGGGCGGGCACGAGCGGGCACGCCCCCCAGGAACAATCACTCGCGGCGCGACTGCTCCCCCTGCCGCTTCGCGGGCTCGCTTCGCGAGCATCGGGACCCCCGCGTCGGTGGGGGCACTTCAGGCGGCGGAGATGGCGGCGCGGAGGCGGCCGATGATCGCCGACACTTCGCTATGACGCAGCTTGAACAAGGATCGGTTCGCGACGACCACGGTGGAGATGTCGCGAATGGTTTCGCGTTCGACGAGCCCGTTGTCGCGGAGAGTCGAACCCGTTTCGACCAGATCGACGATGAGATCCGATAGGCCGACCAACGGCGCGAGCTCGACCGACCCTTGCACGAAAATGACCTCCGCCTGCACGCCCTTCGACGCGAAGTGTTCCGTGGCAATGCGCGTGTACTTCGTCGCGACCCGCGGTACCGCCGGCATGGTCGCCAGATTGGGTCCCGCGACGACCATCCTGCATTTCCCGATCCCGAGGTCGAGCGGCTGATACAGATCGTAGCGACGCTCGAGCAATACGTCGCGCCCCACGATGCCGACGTCGGCTGCGCCGTACTCGACGTACGTGGGCACATCGTCGGGCTTCAGGAGCAAGAACCGCAACGTGCCGCCGTCGCTCTCGCGAATGAGCGTCCGATCGTCGTCGAGGAGCCGCGCCGCTTCGAACCCGGCACGCTCCAGCAACGGAACGAGCTGCCTTTGGACGCGGCCCTTCGGGATGGCGACGGTGAGCGGTCTCATGGCGCGAATGCGCCCGTATAGCGGCGCGTGCCGGGCAGGTCACGCCCCAGGCGTCGGAAGCCGAAAAATGACGAGCTTCCGGACCGGATACGCAAACGTGACGAACACGATGAACGAGCCCATGAATCCAACGATTTCAGGCGGAAGCACGGGGATGCGCGGGGCCAAGAGCCGGAACACCGACCAGTTCAGTCCGAGCGTGAACAGCTCCGCGACGAGAAACAGCTTCGCTTGCCGGCTCATGCTGCCCGCCCGGGCGCGAAAGGTGAAGGTCCGATTCCCCGCGAACTGCACCGAAGCCCCGGCGATGAGCGCCGGGAGTCGCGCGACGGTCGGCGCGACGCCCCCGAGACGAATACACGTCGTGAAGATCGAAAAATCCACGAGCGTCGCGCCGCTTCCGACGACCAATGCCCGCGCGAACCGGAACAGCCGCTCGCGAAGTCTCTCCGGGGGCACTCACCGCATCATCGATCGCCGGCGAGCGCCAGGCAACGCCGCGAAGCGTTACGACGTCGTGACCCGAAGAAGACGCTTCGATCAGGCCGTCAGCTCGGACGCCCGCTCGACGATCCGCCCGACCAGGCCGTAGCTCTTCGCCTCTTCTGCGCTCATCCAGTGGTTGTGCTCGGTATCGACGCAAACCTTCTCGTACGATTGCCCGGTGGCGCGCGCGAACAGGCGATTGAGTCGCTCGCGCATGGCGAGGATCTGCCGCGTCTCGATCTCGATGTCGGACGAGCGCCCACCGATGCCGCCGAGCGGCTGATGCAATAGGAACCGCGTGTTCGGGAGCGCGACGCGATTCTTTCGCTCCGCGGCGGCATAGACGAGCGCACCGGCGCTCGCGACCCACCCGGTGCCCACCATAATGACCTCGGGTTCGATGAACCGAACGACGTCGTGAATCGTGTCTCCGGATTCGACGTGACCGCCCTGCGAATTGACGAGCACGCGAATCGGCTCCTTGCTCACCGCGGCGAGCGCCAATAGTTGTGCCGTGACGGAGGCGGCGAGCGCCGAGTTGACTTCGCCGAACACGAGCACCGTGCGCGCGGCGAACAGATGTTCGACGACGAGCTTCGGCGGATCGCGCGCCGGTCGAGAATGGGGCTCGGGGGATGAATCCGGCGGCTCTTCGAGCTCGAACATCCCTCCTTCTTACCGCTCGGCGAGAAGCCGAGCCATATCCGAGACGCTCGAAGTTTTGTCCGACGCGATCCGACGGGGCCCGGCAGTTGCTGCGGGGGTGGACGAACGCGCAGGCTAGGAGCAAGATTTCGCCATGGAGTCGCCGCGCCTTCGAGACCTGCTCGCCGCCGCCGATCGCCTGCTATTGCTCGAGCCGACGGAAGGTTCCCCAGCTTCCGTAGTGCGCGCCCTCTTGCGCAAAGAGCTCTCGCGTGACGGCGCCGATCCGGCGCTCATCGCGGCGCTGTCGCAGACGCTACGCCTCTACTTGTTGACGAGCGCGCGCTCGGCCGTCGGCAACGACGGGCGTGAGGGCGGGCCCGGCCGCGCGCGAACGGCCCAACTCAGCGTCGACGAGGCCCGCGCGTGGAAAGCCGTCTGCTTGATGCAAGAAGAGCCCTCCAAGCGGTGGACGGTCTCGAAGCTCGCCAAGGCCGTCGGCACGTCGCGTCCGGTTTTCGCGCGCCACTTCGCGCGCGCCGCCGGGGTCTCGCCGCTCCGCTATCTCGTCCGCTGCCGCATGGAGCTCGCCGCCGCGCTCGTCCGCGACGCAAACTCCACGCTCGCCGAAGTCGCCGCCGCCGTCGGCTACGACTCCGAGTACGCTTTCAACCGCGCCTTCAAACGCTACCACCACGTTCCCCCGGGCCTGTTCCGCCGCGCCCAGCAAACCGTCAGCGCCATCGCGCTCGCGGCTTGAAGCGAAAAACCGGGAACGTGTTCGTGGACTCATGAACACGCGATGCCGCAGCGAGTCGCAAGTGGCACGATCCGTGCTATTTAGTTCACGTGCGACCCGAGACGCTCACGGAGAGCGATAGATTGTGGTTGATGCGCGACGAGAAGCGCTGGCAACGCGCTCATCAGATTGCTGCTGATCATCCGGGGGTGGACGTGTCGGGGGTCTATCGCGTTCTTAGAAACATGGAAAAGAGTCCAGGAGAACGCCTACGCGCCGCGCTACGACATGGAAGACTTTTCGGTATTCACCGACGGTGAGCGCACCGTTCTCGACGGGCTCGCTCGACGCGGCGTTCGATTCATGCTCGTGGGGCTCAGCGCCGCGGTTCTTCAAGGCGCCAATACGGCGACTCGTGACATAGATATCTGGTTCGAGGACATTTCGGACGAGCGGATCGGGGAGGCCGTCAAAGAAGCGAACGGCATCTGGGTTTCCGGTTCGTTCGGCATGCGGCCGCCACAGATCGGTGGCGACGCCGTCGGCGATCGACTGGACGTCGTCGTCCATATGCACGGGCTCGGCACCTTTCAGGAAGAGGTGACGAACTCGACGATCGTCCACGTAGACGGAGTCGATCTCCGCGTCCTGAAGCTCGAGCGCATCATCGCGAGCAAGCGGGCTGCTGGCCGAAGCAAGGATCTCGCGGCCATCCCGGCGCTCGAAGAAGCGTTGGCCGTCCTCGCCGACTCCACTGAACCGATCACCCCGCGGCGCCCATGAGGTCGACGAAGTTCGTCGAGTAGAACCGTTCTTTTTCGGATTCGCTTCGGTCCGCGAGCGATGATTCGAAGCGCTTGAGCGGATTTCTTCCGCCTTCGACGTGGGGGTAGTCGGACGAGAACATGAAGAGCTCGGGGCCCGATTGCTCGATGAGGCGGCCGACGTGTTCGGTGGGGTACGGCGTGACGCGGACTTGGCGACGCATGTAGTCGGTGGGACGGAGCGGAAGATCGCCGATGCGGCTCTCGGTGCGACCGAAGGTGTCTTTGACGATTTCGAGGCGCTCGAGGAACGCGGGAACCCAGACCGCGCCGAGCTCGATGACGCCGACTTTGAGACGCGGGAATTTTTCGAGCACCTGGTCGAAGATGAGCGACGCGAGCGCGATCTCGGTCCATTGACTGACGGCCATGTAGAGAAGCCCGGTGAAGTTCTCGCCGCCGCCGTGAAAATCGGTCTGGCCGTCCCAGCCGTTGTTCGAGAAGCCTTCGGCGACTTTTTTCGGCGCGTCGCCTTCGACGTGGAACAAGAGCGGCACGCCGCGCTCCTCGAGCAAGGCGTACATCGGATGGAGCGACGGATGTGTGATGGAGTGCGTCTTCGGAGGGAGCGGTGAGATGGTGACGCCCCTCGCGCCGAGGTCGAGCGCGATCCGCGTCTCGGCGATCGCGAGCTCCGGTACGGTGAGCGGGACGAACGTGACGGGCAAGAGCCGTCGATCGGCTTTGCAGAAATCGACCATCGCGCGGGAGAGAGCGCGCGACGCGGCGTAACTGACGTCGACGTCGGCAGCGGTCTCCGATTGCAGCGCGCCGAACGTCGAGAAGAGGAGCTGCGAACGGAAACCGAGCTCGTCGAGGGCGCGCGAGCGATCTTCGGAGTGGAACGCGCCGTAGGCGTCCCAGCCTTTTCGCGTCATGAGCTCGGCTTCGTGCGCGCGCCGCTCGTCGGCGTTACCGGCACGGTGAACCCCGCGCGCGATCATCTCATCGACCTTGGCGCGGCGACCGCTGCTCTCGAGTGAAAACTTCGGGATGCGGTCTCGGAATTTCGGCTCGGCGTACGACGCGAGCCACCCCGGCAGCTCCATGATGTGCGCGTCGGCGTCGTGGAACGTCCGTCCTTCGGCGTACGGCATGGCTCAAGTGAAGAGCCGCGCTCGGTTGGGGTCAAGTCGCGTTCGGTCGCCGCCCTTCACGGCGACCACGTGCCGGCACCGACGTCGAGCTTCCAGGTGACGTCGTACGTCGGCATCGAAATCGCCGTTCCGTCGAAGACGAGCGGCTGGAACACGAACGTCGTTCGATCGTTGTGCTTTCCCGGGGCCGTGGTGTCTTGGTCGCCGTCCCAATGATCGCCCCAGAAGACGTAAACCGTTCCCTGGCTGCCCATGACCGGCCCGACCCAGGTCGTCTGGCTCATCCACGTCTTCGCCCCTTCCGGCGCGACGTAGCCGCGATACGTCCACGGCCCCGTCATCGCCGGCGCGGTGGAGTAGAAATTGTCGTTGGCGCGCCACCCGGTCTTGTCCGAGCCAATCCAGTAATAGGTGCTGCCTGCCTTGAATACCGTGGGAGCCTCGCTCCCGCCCGTCGTTCCGTTGACCGCGCCGTACTGCTTCGCGGATACCCAACTGTGGCAATCGCTCGCGAGCGTGTAGACCCATCCGCTCTCGGTCACGACGTAGGCGTTCGGCCCGTCGGTGAGCGCGCTCATGTCACTATGGGCGGCAATCGCTCCCGTCGCGCTGAGGAGCGATCCTCGGAAGGTGTACGGCTCGTCGACCGTGCTCGAGGTCGCGTACACGACTTCCTTGTCGGCCTGATACGTCTCGTCGGCTGAGTGGGCGTAGAGGACGAATTCGCCGGTCGCCGGGCATTTGATGATGTGCGGCCGCTCGCCTTTCCGATTCGGTCCGAGCTGCCCGCTTGGTTGCTGAGGGAGAATGATTCCCTCGTTTTTCCAGGTGGCGAGATCCTTCGACGAGTACATCGAAAATCCGTTGAAGTCGTTGTTGGTCGTGGTGCTCAGGAAGTACTCGCCGTGCAAATAGAACGTGTCGCACTCCTTGATGATGCCGCCGCCGTGCGCGTCGACCGGCTTTCCGTCGGTGTCGATGAAGGCGATGCCCGGCGGGTCGGGAGGGACGATGGGCGTGACCGTCACGGGGTCGGTGAATATCCCGACGGTCGATCCAGCAGCGACGGCGCAGGTTGCGGCGCCCGCGCTCCCATCACGAGCCACGCCGCCGTCGTTCATGCCGCGCACTCCGCCCACGCCGCCCTCGTTCATGCCGCCCACTCCGCTCACTCCGCCCGTGCCGCCCACTCCGCCCATGCCGTCGTTGGTTCCGCCGCTGTCCGGACCGGTCGCGGCATCTGCCGTCGGACGCCCGCCGCTGCCCGGTCCCGTCGATGAAGGCGGGCTCTGTCCGCCGTCGTGCGCGCCCGTTCCCGCAGACGGTGTGCTCCCAGTCCCCGAGCTCCCGCACGCGACGACCGCCGCGGCGGCTAAGGCGGTAGCGAATGCCGACGCAGTCCGTGGTTGCATGCTCCTCTTCCTCGCAGGACGCGGACTAGCGCGTCCTCGACGATGAGGCTACGCCGGCTCGTCCAGGCGGATTCTTTCGATGTCGGCGCCGACGGCGGCGAGCTTCTTTTCGATGCGTTCGTAGCCGCGGTCGAGATGATAGACGCGACGAACCACGGTTTCGCCTTCCGCGGCGAGGCCGGCGATGACGAGCGACGCGCTCGCGCGGAGATCCGTAGCCATGACGCTTGCGCCCTCGAGCGCGCGCACGCCGCGGACGATCGCGGCGTTGTTCCGAATTTCGACGTCGGCGCCCATGCGGATGAGCTCGGGAACGTGCATGAATCGGTTTTCGAAGATCGTCTCGGTGAGGACGCTGGTGCCGGGAGCCGTCACGAGGAGCGCCATGAGCTGGGCCTGCATGTCGGTCGGAAAACCAGGGTGCGGCGCGGTGATGACGTCGACGGCGGTGAGCTTCCCCTCGCGTGACACGATGGTGCCGGCGCCTTCGCGATCGATCGACACGCCCGCTTGTCGAAGCTTCACGATCACCGGTTCGAGATCTTCGGTGGGAACGTCGGCGAGGGTGACCGTGCCACCGGCCGCGCCGACAGCCGCCATGAACGTCCCGGCCTCGATGCGATCGGCGATGATCGCGTGATCGAACGGATCGAGGGAGTCCTTGCCTTCGATGCGGACGATCGACGTGCCGGCACCCTCGATGCGCGCGCCCATCTTGTTGAGCACGCGTCCGAGCTCTTCCACTTCGGGTTCGCGCGCGGCGTTCACCAAGGTCGTTCGTCCCTTCGCGAGCGCGGCGGCCATCATCAGGTTTTCGGTGCCCGTCACGGTTTGCAGATCGAAAACGATCTCCGCGCCGCGGAGGCGCGCCGCTTCGGCGACGATGTAGCCGTGCTCGACGTGGATCGTCGCGCCGAGCGCTTCGAGCCCCTTCAAGTGTTGATCGACCGGGCGTGCGCCGATCGCGCAGCCGCCGGGCAGCGACACTTTCGCCTTGCCGTAGCGCGCGACCAGCGGCCCGAGCACGAGCACGCTCGCCCGCATCTGCCGCACCAGCTCGTACGGGGCTTCGGGACGCGCCGAACCCGTCGCCTCGCCGACGCGCACTTCGGGAAGGGCGACCTGAACATCACGGCCGAGAAACCGCAGGAGCGCGGCGGTCGTGTCGATGTCGCGGAGGCCGGGGACGTTGCGAAGGCGACTCGCGCCGTCCGAAAGCAAGGTCGCGCAGAGGATGGGCAGCGCCGCGTTTTTCGCGCCACCGACCTGGATGGTGCCCGACAAGCGGCGCCCGCCGCGGATACGAATTGCGTCCACGAACGCGACTTGACCACATTTGCCCCGCCAGTGCCCAGATGCGCGTCAAGATCCTGGCGAGGAGGGAGGCCCATCCCCTACTCTCACCGACCATGCGTGTCGGTGCCGCGGCCCTCGTCGCGCTCGCTCTGTCCCTGACGACGACCGCGCGGGCAGACGGCCCGGTGCCGTCGCTCGATCTCCGCGATTTTCATCCGCCGACCGACCCTCAAGGCTCGCTCTATACCGAGCCCGCGACGACGCCCGGCGCCGGTAACTGGAACTTCGGCGCGTACGCCTCGTACGCGCTCTCGCCGGTCGTCCTCGAAAACGCGCAAGGCGACGTGATCGCTCGCGTCGTCGAGCATCAAGTGTCGCTCGACTACTTCGCGAACGTCGGGCTCGGCAAGCGGTTCGCCGTCGGGTTGATGGTGCCGACCGTCCTCTATCAGACGGGCACGTCGTCGACGGAGTTGCTCCCGGAGAGCTCGTCCTTGCCTCACGTCGCGGTCGGCGACGCGACGCTCGGCGTCAAAGCAACCCTCGTCCCGCCCGCCGACCTCGGCGGCTTCGGCCTCGCCGCGCTCGGCCGTTTCTACGTGCCCGTCGATGCGCCCCATTCGTACGTGAGCGATCGCTCGGTGCGCGGCGAAGGTCGTTTGCTCGGCGAGCTCGATTTGCTCGCCGTCGCGTTGCGGGTGACGGCCGGCGTGCGCCTCCGCGCAGACCCCGAGACGTTCTTGCGCAACGGCACCGACGACTACCGGTTCGGCAACGATTTGCCGTGGGGCGCCGCGCTGACGTTCAAGCCGCAAGTGCTCGGCATCGATCAAGGCGGCCATCTGCGCTTCGCCGCCGAAGCGCACGGCTCGATCGGCTTGTCTCCCGGATTCGCGCACGCGCCCGAATCGCCCGCGCTGTTCGGATTGTCCGCGCGTTACACCGTGAAAGACGTGTCGGCGCTGTTCGGCGTGGAGCTACCGCTCGATCGCGCGATCGGCGTGCCGCTCGTGCGTCCGGTGATCGGCATTGGCTGGGCGCCGCGCATCGAAGACGAAGACGGCGACGGCATCGAGGACGACAAAGACCAATGTCCGGAGCTCGCCGAGGACAAGAACGGCTTCGAGGACAGCGATGGTTGCACCGACGCCGACAACGACAGCGACGACGACGGCGTTCCCGACTTGAAAGATCGCTGCCCCCAGATCGCCGAAGACAAGGACGGCTTTCAAGACGACGACGGTTGCCCCGATCCCGACAACGACGCGGACGGCGTTCCCGACGCGAAGGATCCGTGCCCGAACGTCAAAGGCGATCCGAAGAGCCCGATCCCCGGTTGTCCCGATCCCGATCCGGATCACGACGGCATCCCCGTCGGCAAAGACAAATGCCCCGATCAGCCGGAGGATCGCGACGGGTTTCAGGACGACGACGGTTGCCCGGATCCGGACAACGACGGCGACGGCGTGCTCGACACGATGGACGCTTGCCCGCTCGAAAAAGGCGAAGCGAGCCCCGCCGCGGAGCTCAACGGGTGCGTCATCGCCGACCACGACGGCGACACGTTCGACGACGCCAAGGACGCTTGCCCGAACGAACCGGAAGACTTCAACGGCACGAAGGACGAGGACGGCTGCCCCGACGGCGCGAAAGCCGCGCCGCTCGTCACCGTGCAAGCGCCCGACGCCGCCGACATTCGCTTTGCCGCGTTCCGCGTCGCGCCGCGCTTCGTTCGCGACGAAGTCGACCCGCAGACGCTCTCGTCGCTCCGCGCGCTCGCCGTCGAGCTGAACCATCACCCCGAATGGATCGCCGCCGTCGGCGTTCGCCCCGCCGGCACGAGCCGCGCCGCTCAGCAACAAGCGCAAAATCGCGCCTTCTCGATCGCGCTGACCCTCCGCTGGCTCACGCATCGCGACGGCGCCGCCGAGGTCGTCGGTTGGGGCGCCGTCAGCGACGCACCGAAAGCGAACATTTTTGGTTTGGGGGTGCTCTTGCTCACGCCGCACGTCGCGGGGCCGAGCACGGGTCGTCCGCCGTGACGGCCGTGACGTCCATCGCGAAGGCCGCGCGGCCTGGCGCCGTGACGTCCGTGACGAAGCACGCCGCGGCGTGCATCGGCGTTTGCGCGGCGCTCGCGCTCGCCGTGAACGCGACCGCCGCGCCGTCCGAGTCGCCCCGCGCCGGCGCGACGGCGTCGGGCTCATTTCGCTCGCGCTTCGGCGTCGAGCGCGCCGAGGCGCTGCGCGGCGCGACCGCGGCGCCCGAACGACTGCGCGGTCTCGAGCGCCTCGCCGCGGCGGGGACGGAGCGAGCCGTCGATCGTCTCGTTCAGGCCGTCCTCCCCGGGGGCACTGCGATCACGCCGGAAGAACGACTCGTCGCGGTGCGCGCGCTCGCCGGGTACACGGCCAACATCGACGTGCGCCGCGCGCTCTTCGGCCTGCTCGGCGGCCACGCCACGTCGTCGCCCGGCGACGCTTCGGCGCCGCTCGACGAGCTCGCTCGCCGCACCGCCGCGCTCGCCCTCGCGCGCAGCGGCGCGAACGACGCGATCGAATCGCTCGGCAAGGCCCTCGGCGGCGCCGACGTCGCGGCGTCTGCCGCAGAAAATGCGCTCGTCGCGTATCCGCCCCGCGCCCTCACCGCGATGCTCCGCGGCGCCCGCGAAAAAACCCTAGCGCTCGCGAAGACCTTGGACGAGCTCGGCGATCAGCGCGGCTTCGACGCGCTCCGCGCGCTCGTCATCGACGGCCCGATCGACGTACGCGCCGCCGCGGCCGTCGGTCTGACCCATCTCGGCGATTTCGAGACCGTCGCGCTCGCCGAACATTGGCGCGCGTCCCGCGGTCCCGCCGAGCTCCGCGTCGTGGCCGCGCAAATTCTCGCGCTCGCCCGCGCCAAGGACGCCGGCGACGCGATCGCCGAGCTCCTCGCCGACGATGCGACGTTCGCGGCGGGGCTCGACCTGTCGCTCGACGCGCCGTCTCGCGCCGCCGTTCCCGAGCTCATCCGGCACCTCGCTCATGCCGACGACCGGACGGCGAAAGTCCTCGCCGCGCTCGGACGTGCGGGCGGCGCGGACGCGGCCCAAGCTCTCGAAGCGGCGCTCGCCGATCCGGACCGCGCCGCACTCGCCGCGCACGCGCTCGCGCGCATGAGCGGCTCCGACGGCAAAGCGGCGCTCGAGCGCGCCCTATCACGTCCGTCATCGCGCCGGCTCGCGGCCCGCGCCGGCGCGCTGCGCTGGCTCGTCCAGGGCGACCGCCTCGACGGCCTCGAGCGGGCGTTCGACGCGCTCGCGCGTTCCCCCGACGTTGCCGATCGCGCGGCAGCCGAAGCCGGAAAGTGCGCGCTCGATCCGCGTCAGCTTGCCGCCGCGCTCGACTCGCACGACGCGGAGGTCGTCCAAAGCGTCGCGAGCCTCCTTCTCCTCGCGCCGGACGACATGGCCGTCGATGCGGCGCAACGCATCGCGAACGCCCGCGATCCGTCGACGGCGACGGCGCTCGCGATCGCTCTCGCCGTGCCCTCCGCGCAAAACGCGGTCCCGACGCGCACGCTCCTGGCGCTGATCGACGGCGGCGGACCCGCCGCGCCGCTCGCCGCGCTGGCGTTCGCGGCTCGCGACGAAAAAGACCTGCGTCCGACGCTCCTCGCGCTCCTCACGGACGGCGATCCGTTCATACGCGCGCACGCCGCACTCGGCCTCGGCGATAGTCCCGAAGCGGACGCAACCGGCATCCTCGAAAACGCCTATCGCTTCGAGCTCGACCCGGACGTGCGCGCCGCCATCGTGCGCGGCCTCAGTCGACGGCACGAACCGACCCGCAGCCGCACGTTACGACTCGCCGCGGAGCTCGATCCGGAACGCACCGTTCGCGAGCTCGCGCGGCTCGCCCTCGCCGGAGCTCGACTCGGCCCGGACGTCCGCGGCGACGCCGCGTCGTGGCTCGTGGTCGGCACCACCGAGACGGGCGGGCACGCCGCGCGCGCGGCGATCACCCTCCGCACCCCGAGCGGCATTGCACTGCCGCTCGTCACCGACGCGGACGGAATCGCCGTCGCGGCCGGCATTTCTAAAGGCCCCGTCGAGCTGCGGGTTGCGCCCGGAGTCGCGGCCGACAAGGATCGCCCGAGTGGCAACGAAAAGACTCTCGACGCCGGATCTCGGGAAGCCCGATGACGCCCCGAACCCCGAGGGTCCGTCGTTCGAAGAATCGATCCGTCGCTTGAACGAGATCGTCGAAACGCTGGAGAGCGGCGAACTTCCCCTCGAGCAATCGGTGACGCTGTTCGAAGAAGGCATCAAGCTGTCGCGCGCGTCGCAAGCCAAGCTCGACCGCGCCGAGAAGCGCGTCGAAGAACTGCTGTCGGTCGACGATTCGGGCAATCCCGTCGTGCGCGACCTCGACGTCGAGTAGTCATGGAAGGCGCAGCACGCACCGCAGCCGCCTTGCTCATCGGCAACGAGCTCTTGAGCGGCAAAGTCCATGAATCGAACCTCGTCGAGCTCGCGCGTACCTTGCGTTCGCTCGGCGTCGCGCTCCGCCGCGTCGTCATGCTGCCCGACGAAATGGACGCGATCGCCGCCGAGGTGCGCGCGCTCTCCGACACCCACGACGTCGTGTTCACGAGCGGCGGCGTCGGCCCGACTCACGACGACATCACGCTCGAAGCCGTCGCGAAAGCCTTCGGCGTCAAGGCGGTCGTGCACCCGGAATTCGAAGCGCTGCTCCAGGCCGTCTACGGCGATCGCATGACCGACGCGCACCGTCGCATGGCGCTCGCACCGGAAGGCGCCGAGCTCGTCAGCCACGCCGAGGCGCGCTGGCCGACGGTCGTGATGAAAAATGTGTGGGTCTTGCCCGGCGTCCCCGAAGCCTTCCGCATGAAGCTCGGCGTCGTGCGCGCCAAAGTCCGCGGCGCGTCCCGCTTCGTCACGCGCGAAGTCATCACGAAAATGGACGAACCCGATCTCAAACCCCTCCTCGATCGCATCGTCGCCGCCCACCCCGACGTCGAAATCGGCTCCTACCCGAAGTGGTTCGACCCCCGCTACAAGACGAAGGTCACCTTCGACGGCACCGACGAACAGAAAGTCGTCGCCGCCCGAGAAGACTTCGTCGCGCAGCTGCCCGAAGGCGAACCACAGACGGACCTCTAGCGCGAGGTAGAGCGAAGGCTAGCGCGAGAGCATGAGGAAGGGGCTGCCTCGCTGTGACTCGTGTGCACCAGTCCTGTTCGTCGCTTCACCATGCGTTGCGGCTTGAGCGGAATCTCCGCCGGGACGTTTAATCGTACCCGCGTGCTCGGCCGGTTCCAGGCCGGGGCCGCCGGCGAAGCCGGCGGTGCTCGCTCGCTTTGCTCGCGAGCAGCCTGGAGCCGGCCTGCGCGCGCGGGTGGGGACGAGTGGTCCCGGTCGGGACAGCAACCCAAGGAGGTTCCGAATGACGCTCAAGATCTATCCCGTCGTACTCGAGCTGGTCCGAAGGCTGGCGCCGCTGTTGCCCGCGCTGCGCAGACGTTCGTCGGTGCTCGGAGATCAAATGGAGCGCGCGCTCATTTCGGTGCCGCTCAACATCGCCGAAGGCGCCTACTCGCGTGGGAAAAATCGCCAAGCACGCTATCAATCGGCACTCGCCTCCGCACGCGAAGTGCTTGCCTGTTGGGAAACCGCTCAGGCATTCGGCTGGGTCGGACCACTCGAGCCCGAAATCACATCACTCTTCCAGCAGGTCATCGGCACGTTGGTCCGCCTCGCCCTGGGCTGAAACACAGCGCTCACCTCACGACGCACAGCACGTCGTATTCGGCGACGGACCACGGCGGGCCGTTCGCGTCGGGCACGATGGTGATCGTCGCGGACGCGGCGCTCGTGGATGCAGGGGGCAAAAAATAATCGCGCTCGGCCCAGCGCAGGGTCGTGTTTTGTTCCGCGGTGTACCAGCGGCCGACGAGCGTGCCGTTGACGGAGACGGATGCGCCTTGACGACCGGCGGCTTGGTCGAATGAACGTCGGAGAAAGCAGCCGCGATTTCCGGGCGCGAGCGTCATCTGGAACGAGGCGGGCCCGGTGTGGCTCGTCACGGCGCCCGTCACGGTGGTGCGATCGTCGCGTCCTTCGAACGACGAGGAGAGCATCGACGTCGATTCGCCGGCCGCGGTGTAAGCGTGCGCGGCGCGCGCCGCCGCGTCGGAGAGCGGCAGCGAATCGGACGAAACCAAGGTGGGGCCCGCCGGGTTCGCGTAGTAGAACGCGACGCTCGCGTAGTTGCCGGGCACGGTGTTGCGATCGCCGTGCTCGGTGCTGTGACGAAGCCCGTCTTGATATTCGATGCCGGGATAGAATCGATAGAGCGTCGTGTTGGCGTTGAATTGGCCGTTGCGATCGATGATCTCGGCGTTGGGTTCGCCTTGCATCGGCAACGTGAACGGATTTTCGAACAGCGTGTTCGACCATCCGGCGAGGTGATCGTCTTCGTGGCCCGTGCCCTGGATCGCCGGCGTTCTCGCGCCGTTCGCGTAACTCCGGAGATCGCCTTCCCACCACTTTTTGGTGGCGGCATTTACCGGATGAACGGTGAGCACCGTGCCGACGAGCTTGCCGGCGCCCGTGGCGGACAGGTATTCGAAATCGACCCCCGCGGTGGTCGGTTCCTCGTCCGCGTAGGCGGCGTGGAAGGTGCCGACCTCGTCTTCGGCGTACGCGGGCGGCCCTTGGTGCACGCGAAGGGTTCCCGCGATGCCGTCGATGACCAATCGAAAGCCGCGGAAGTACGGCATGACGAACCGATTTTCGAACACGTTGCCGTCGATGGAAAACGGGAGCGCATGAACCGGCACCTGGCCGAGTCCGCTGCCGAAGAACATGCCGAACGGCACGTCGACCGACGGCGTGACGTCGCCGTTCCAAAAAATGCGAACGTGCGCAGCGGCGAGCGCCGCATCGCCCGCGTCATTCGCGACGGCGACGTTCGTCGACGGCGTGAACTGGATCGCGTCGAGGGTGCCGGCGCCGGTCGCCACGTAGTCCAGCGGCACCTCGGTCACGTCGGTGCGCGGTTCGATGCGCTCGATGGCGGCGAAGCGCGCGAGCGCCGGGCCGACGTCCATCGACAGTGAAAAGCTCGTGACGTCGGAGTCGGGCGGCAACGTCTCGTAGTGCGCTTGGTAGAACCCCGGCGGCTTCTCGGTGGTCACGACGAGGCGTCGCGCATAGGGGATCGGCACCCAGCTCGCGAACCCGCCGGTCGAGACGTGGTTGTCCGCGACGAGCGGCGACAGAAATGGCGCATGGTCGCCGCTGAAGAGATCGCTCCACGGCGCCGCGAACCGCGGGGCGGTCTCGTCGTCGAGGTAAAACCGGACCGCGCCGAGGTCGAGCCCATTGCCGCCTTCGTCGGGGCCGGTGAACCACAACGTATCGAGGACGCCGGGTCCGATCGCGTCGAAGATCACATGTTCGCCACTCGGAAGCGAGTAGAGGGCGGAGTTTTGGTTGTCGAAGCCGTCGGCGTTCCCGCCGGTGCGGTCGAAGCTCGAAAACGAGCGCGTCTGGGTGCCGACGGTGAGGACCGGCCATACGGTGTCGAGCGTCGCGAGGCGTTGGACGAATTGGACGCAACACCTCGACGCGGCGCCGTCACCGACCAGGGACGTGGTCGCATCGTTCGACGCGCGGCCATCGGCCACTCCGGCGTCGCGCGATGCGCCGCCGTCGTTCAATGCGTCGCCGGACGAGGCGCCGTCGGAGCACGCCGTGCACGCGGCCTCGGCCGGCACGACGCGCGCGCTCGCGTCGTCGTTCGGTCGTGAGCTCGGGTTTCGACGCGCGACCGAGTCGGGTCCACATGCGCCGAGTGACGCCCCGACGACGATGCCTACGACGAGGCGCGCCGGCGACGGCGCCAACCCTCTGCGGGGCTCCGGCGCGCGCCCTCCGCGCGACACCTCTGGCGAACCGGCGGCGCCCGGCCGCCACCGCCACGATCTCCGGATTTTCGCGACGTTCATCGAAGAGTGGCGACGGCACGCGGCGGCGCACGCCGGCAGATGACCGCCAGTATGGCGGATCGGAAGTGACACTGGCTACGGCACGAATCGTGCTCTCTTCGATCGCGCATGGGAGAACCGCATGTCGAAACCGGCTCGACGCACGGCCAAGTGACGGCGCCGCGCGGCGAGAGAGCGATCGCGACGCCGCGCCTTCGAGAACGTGCTCTCGTTCACGGGATCGACGAGCTCGCTGATGTGGCCCTCGTCGCGCTCCTTCTCGGAACCGGCACGGAGGGCGAATCGGCGGAGAGCGTCGCGGTGCGCCTGCTCGATTCCACGGGAGGCATCGCCGGGCTCGGACGGCTCGGCGGTCATGGCCTGTCGAGTCGTCGCGGCATCGGACCGGCGAAAGCCGTCCGCGTGCTCGCCGCACTCGAGCTCGGGCGGCGCGCGGCGGTTCGCACCCTGCACGAGCAACGCGAAGTGTTCGCGACCTTCGAGGCGGTCGTGAGTTGGGCGCACCCACGACTCGGCGCGCTGGAGCACGAAGAGGTGTGGCTCTTGTCGCTCGACGGCAGAAACGGGCTGCGGAGCGTCCGGCGGATCGCGCAGGGCGGCCTCCACGGGTGCGCACTGATGCCGCGCGATGTCCTCAGACCCGCTGTGCGAGAAGGTGCGAGCGCCATCATTCTCCTCCACAATCACCCGAGCGGCGACCCGAGTCCGAGCCCCGACGACCTCCGGATGACGCTCGCCCTGAGGGCCGCTTGCGAGATCGTCGGCATTGCGCTCTTGGACCACGTCATCGTCGCTCGGGACGGCGCGACGTCACTCCGAGAGAGCGGCGCGCTCCCGGAGTGATTTCCCTTCGATCGGAAGGACCCGAACGCGCCGAATGAAGAGGTGTAGCGGTCCGGCGGAAGGTTCGGTTATCGTGAAGGACTGCGCAAATGGAAATCGACTTCGCCGCACTGACGGACGTCGGCCGCAAGAGGGAACAGAACGAGGACAACTACCTCGTCGATAAGAAGCTGTCCCTCTTCGTGGTGTGCGACGGCATGGGCGGTCACGCCGCCGGCGAGGTCGCCAGCGCGCTCGCCGTCCGCACCGTGCACGACGAGTTGAAGCGCGAGAAAGAGATGATCGACGACTACGTCGCCGGCAAAAAGGGCGGCGACCTCGTCACGAAGAAGGACATCCTGAACATGCTCGAGTTCTCGGTGAACCGAGCATCGAGCCGGATCCACGCCGAGGCCGCCAAAGACGAGAAGAAGCGCGGCATGGGGACGACGATCGTCGGCATCCTCTTCGTCGGTAACGAGGCCTTCATCGTGCACGTGGGCGACAGCCGCGTGTACCTGCAACGCGACGGCGTGCTCGAGCAGGTCACCGAAGACCACAACGTCTACAACGAGCTCCTGAAGCGCAAGAAGATGACGCGCGAGCAGATCGAGAAGCTCGCGCCGAAGAACGCCATCACGCGCGCCGTCGGGGTCTACGAGCATTGCGAGCCGGACAGCCTCGTGCTCGACGTGACCGCGGGCGACCGATTCCTGCTCTGCACCGACGGGCTCAGCCAGTATTTCGAAGAAGACGCCGCGGGGCTCAGCGGAAAGCTCGGCGAACCCGACGCCAACGCCGCGTTGAAACAGCTCATCGACCTCGCGAACGAGCGCGGCGGTAGCGACAACATCACCGGCATCATCGTCACGCTCGGCGAGGCCGGCGTGCGCGACGCCGATCGGTCGAAGAAGCTGCAATTGAAGCGCGATTTGCTCGCGCGGATGCCGCTTTTCCGGCCGCTGAACGACCGCGAGATCCTGCGGGTTCTCCAGGTGACCGACGTCCAGAGCTACTCGGACGGCGAGATAGTGATCACCGAGGGCGAGCGCGGCGAAGAGCTTTATATCGTGCTCGAAGGCACGGTCGACGTCATGCGCGGTGAGGCGAAGCTCACGACGCTCTCGCCCGGCGAGCACGTCGGAGAAATGGCGCTCATCCGGAGCCAGCCGCGTTCGGCGACCGTGAAATCGTCCGGGAACAGCGAGCTGATGCTGATCCGGCGAACCGACTTTTTCGAGATCCTCCGCAACGAGCATCAGCTCGCGGTGAAGCTCCTGTGGCAATTCCTCGGCGTGCTCGCCGATCGATTGGCCGCGACCAGCCGTGAGCTCGGCGAGGCGCGCTCGGAGCTCGCGGCCGAGGACATGACCGAAGAGATCTTTTTCTCGGAAGAAGACGAAGACCGCACGACGTCGAAGCTTCCGCCGGTTCCGCCGCCGCCCTCGTCGTTGCGGTCGCCGCGGTGACCCGAATCGCTCCGCGGGCCCGCGCCGCGACGACCCTCGCGCCGGCCCTGGTGCACACGACGCACGTGACCAAGCGACGGGCGGCGTCCGTGATCGCGCCGGCCGTGGCAACGACGCTGGTCGCCGTGGTCGCTTGGGGGTGCTCGCGGCCGTCGGATTCGTCGGTGACTGCGGCAGGGTCGGCGTCCGCGACATCGGCGTCATCGGCGCCAGCGTCCACGATTTCAGCGACGGGCTCGGCGACGCCGGCGACTGCCGCGTCGGGTTCCTCGTCCGCCGCCCCCGCGACGGAAGCGATGGCGCCCCTTCACGAGGTGACGGCGGGGCTCGCGCCGGCAAAGGCTTGTCGTGCAATCGAAGTGAAGGGCAACGTGTCGTCCGCGGACGGAAAAAAGATCGAGACGGGCACGCCGCTCGACGATCCGGGGTGGCTCGACATCGGGGAAAAGTCGGAGCTCGTCGTCAAGAACGTACAGACGGCGCGCGAGCTGCTCTTCGACGGCCCGGCGCGCGTGTTCCCTTGCGTAGGCAACGAGGAGCACTTTTTCATGGACCTAGGGACGGTCACTACGACGACCGCAGCGGGCGCTCGCCCTGGCGCCGAAGTATCGATCGCGACGCCGATCGGCGCGGTTCGTTACGGCGACGCGAAGCTCCGCGTGAAGCTCGACGCGCACGGACTCGACGTCACGGCGGACTCCGGCGACGCGTTCCTCGATCTGCCGACCGCGACGGGCTTCGGCAACCGAGTTCACGCGGGCGGGCACCGAACGGCGCCGTTCCGAAAAACGGACGTTAAGCAGCTACTCGGTCTGTGCGACGCTGCCGCGCATACCGCGGAGGACCGCGCGCGCGACGTGCTCGACCCCGGCCCGGCACAGGCGTCGCCGCTCGGCGTGCGCGCAGAAGCGCACGTCAAAGCGCGGCAAGTGGCGCGGTCCCTGTGCGCGATGGCGCGGGCGGCGCTCGGCACGATCGCGGCGAGCGCCTCGCGGGACGACCTCGCGGCCGCGCTCGACCGAGCCGACGCAACGTGGCGCGGGGTTCCGCATGGAGCCGCGTCGCGTGCGCCGTAACGTCCGTTTTCACCGATGGAGCGCGTGGCCTGGCCGGTGCTAAACCAGCAAACAGGATGAAGCGCTACAAGATCAAACCCGGTACGAAAGTCGACCTCGAGGAGTTCGCCCCCGACGACACCTCCGCCGTCGACAGCAAGGATGACGCGAAAGCGGAGCTCGAAACGGCGCGCGAACGGCTCGAAGCGCTTCAGGAGCTGCTCTTTGCCGAGCACGTGCACAAAGTGCTCATCGTGCTCCAGGGCATGGACACGTCGGGCAAAGACGGGGTCATCCGTCACGTGTTCGACGGCGTGAACCCGCAAGGCGTCAACGTCGCGTCGTTCAAACAACCGACGCCGGGCGAGCTCGACCACGACTATCTCTGGCGCATCCACCGTCGCGTGCCGGGACGGGGCGAGATCATGATCTTCAACCGCAGTCACTACGAGGACGTGCTCATCGTCCGCGTACACGGAAACATCTCCGACGAAGACACCGAGCGCCGGTACCGTCAGATCAACGAGTTCGAGCGGATGCTCGTGGAAGAAGGAACCACGATTCTCAAGTTCTTCCTGCACGTGAGCCGCGACGAGCAGAAGAAGCGCCTGAGCGCCCGCCTGTCGGACCCGACGAAGCACTGGAAGTTCAGCTACACCGACGTCCGCGAGCGGGCGTTCTGGAACGACTACACGCGCGCCTACACCGAGCTCCTCGGCAGCACGAGCACCGCGGACGCGCCCTGGTACGTCATCCCGGCGAACAAGAAGTGGTACCGGAACGTCGTGATCTCGAAGATCATCGTGTCGGCGCTCACCGGACTCGACATGAAGTTCCCGAAGTCGACGATCGACCCGGCGAAGGTCCACCTCGACTGAGGGCGACAAGGCGGCGGGCCCCTCGCGCGTGCGGAGCCCGAAGCGCTTCGTGAAGCGCGCTTCGCGGCCCGGCGACGCCGATTCGCGCCGGGGGAGCCCCCCAGCGAGGGGGCTGCCGTGCGCGAAATAGCGCGTCGCGAGCCTCGTCACGCCGGGTAAAAGCCGAGTCCCGTTGACAGTTTTGCCGGTAGACCGGTAGCGTCCGCTACGAAGGGCGAAAACGTACGACGGAGTCCCGACCGGGCATGAGACACCTTGCTCTGACGCGAGTCGCTCTGCTGGCGACGCCCCTGGCCATGCTCTGCATGTCCGGCGTGGCGCGTGGCGAAGAGCCACATAAGGTCACCGAACCGTACGTGCTGAACGAGCCGGCGGAGGTCACCGACGTCGTCGATGCGTTCGACGACAACGACAAGTTCGACCTGCACCTGACCTTGGGGTTCGAGCAAACGTGGCGGAACGGCCACGTGCTCCGCGAATCGAACAGCGGGCGAGACCAGTTCTCGAGCGGCGGGTACGTCGCGGGAAATCAGGACGTCGGCAAATTTTCGGAACAGACGAGCCGCCTCAACACGAAGGCCGAGATCGGGCTCTACAAGGACATCGCGCTCATCGTTCGCATGCCGGTCATCTTGTCGGACGACCGGAAATTGACCGACCTCGGCGGGAGCCAGGCCAATCAGCAACTCGCGGCGCAAGGCGGGCCGGGAGAGCAGCTGTTCAGCATCCCGTTTCAGTCGCCCACTCGAAGCGGCATCGAGTACCTCGCCGTCGGCCTCGACTTCTCACCGCTGAATCAGCATCGCGACGCCACGAAGCCGACCTGGATGTTCGGCTTCGAGGGGCGCTTCAGCGTGTCGGAGCCGATGCACGCCTGCAACGGCGGCGGCGGATTGAATCTGCCCGGCTCGCAGGTGAAGTGCGCGTACCCCTCCGACATCAATCGCAACGGCGTGAGCGGCGAAAACTCGGTCGCCGCGAACGGGGGCAACGTGGCGCTCGAAGGGTCGAACTTCAGCGGCGCTCGCGGGCCCGGCGTGAGCCGTGGAACGACGGGACTTCAGATCCACACGTACGTCTCGAAGCGCATCCGGTACATCGAGCCGTACGGCGGGTTCGAAGCGCTCTTCGAGTTCCAGAATTCGTCGAGCGACTACGGCGTGAGCGATCTCCAGGGGTCGCTGGTGAATCATCCGCCGTTTCAAGGGTCGATCATCGGCGGCGTCGCGGTGTTCCCGTGGGAGGTGCGCGACGCGTTCCAGCGCATCGAGCTCGACTTCAGGTTGAAGGGAACCTATCGCTCCGAGGGACGTGACTATTCACCGCTGTTCGACGCGCTCGGGAGCTCGGATGCGCCGTCGCTCCGCCGTCCGAATTTCGCGACGTTCCAGGCGAACACCGACGCGGCCACCTCGGGAAGCTTTCCGTCGATCGTGAACACCGGATCTGAGCGCGTCTTCATGACGGGCATCACCGACGTCCAGCAGTACGGCATCTACACGGTCAGCACGCAGGTGACGTTCCAGGCCGGCGAATTCGTGAAGTTCAACCTCGGGGGCGCCTTCACGGCGGAGCAAGGGCATATCATCACCTTCGACCAGCCGTGCAATCCCGACTTCAAGCAAGACCCGGGCTCCGCGGGTCCCTGTCGCTCGACGAGCGTGTCGTCGAGCGGAGCGTCGACGTTCAGCGCGACGGGCATTCCGAATCCGAATTACCGCGCCGTGATCGATTCGCCGGGCCGCCGGTTCCGCTACGACGACTCGACCGTGTGGAATGCGTGGATCAACGCCATCGTCATGTTCTAGGGCGCGCATCGCTCGCGAGCGCGCTGCTCGCCTTCGGGCTCTCGGCGGAGGCTCTGGCGAAGGAGACCGATGCTCAGGTGTTTCCGGCAGTGACGCCGGTCTCCGAGTGCATGACGTGTCCGGCGCTGCACCGTCCCGATCCCGACAGTGAGCGTCAGCTCGCGGCGCAGGCGCGCGATCTCGACAACGTGATCGTCGAGGCCGCGCAGGACCTCGGGCTTCGCGTCGACCTGACGGCTCGCGTGCCGCAGGCGAACACCCTGCCGTCGGAGGCGACGCTGGTCGAGCGCGCCGAACAAGGTTGGGTTTTTTCCCCTCGCCTCGCCGACGACGGCGCCCGAGTCGTGCTCCGGCTCGTGGCGGTCGCCCCAGGGTCGAAGGTGCTCCTGGTGCGCACCGAGGAGATGAAACCCGACGAGATCGAGGTGCACGCCGTCCTGATGATGCGCGACCTCGTTCACGCGGGTGGCGCGCCCGAGGCGGCGGCCCCGCCGACGCCGCACGCCGACGAGCGGACGGTCGTCCACGAAGCACGCTCGCGGGGCCGCGCGATCCTCGCCCTCAACGCGGCGGCGCTCGGCGGCTACGTCGGCTATTCGCTCCAACGCGCGAGCGGCTCGAACGACGCGCGCCTCACCTATCCGCTCATCGCGCTCGGCGCCGGCGTCGGTCTCGGCGGGTCGATGATCGTCACCGAGGAGTGGGACGTCGGCGTGGGCGACGCCTGGTACCTCTCCGCCGGCATGTGGTGGCCGACGCTCGGCGCGCTCCTCGTCGCGGACAGCTATCACGAGCCGGACAAGAAGTACTTTTACGGGTCGCTCGCTGCCGTCGGCGGCGTCGCGGCGGCCACGACGGCGCTCACGTTCGGTCCGATCGACGAAGGCGGCGCGCTCATCGCCCATTCCGGCGGCGCTTTCGGCACCTTGCTCGGCGGCGTCTTCGACTGGGCCGACAAGGGCAAGACCAACTACACGCCCAATCGCGGCATGGGGATCGGCGCCATTTCCGGCGTGCTCGTGACCGGCGTGCTCGCTCGATTCGCGCCGTCCGAGCCGGCGTCTCGCGTGCTCTTGGTCGACCTGAGCGCGGGCCTGGGCGGACTCACCGGCGCGGCCCTCGCGAGCCCGCTGGTGTTCGAGAAGAACCCGAGCCCGACGCGGAACCGACTCTGGCTCTCGTCGATCGCGGTCGGCACCGTGGCCGGCGCGGCGATCGGGTTCGTGATCACCGGCAGGCACCCGAAGGAGTCGCACGACGTGTCGCAGATCGCGCCCATCGCCGGCATCATCGACCGAGAAATCGACCTGGATGGATCGACTCGGTCCATCACCGGCTTCGGCGTGCGCGGGGCGTGGTGAAAACGGAGGCGCTCGCCTTCCAAGTCTTGCCCGACGAGGCCGGCGAGCGGCTCGACAAGGTCGTCGCAGGCCATCTCGAGCACCTCGGACGCCGCGCCGTCGCGGATCTATTTCGACGCGGCGGCGTGTCCATCGCAGGGCGCGCGGCGAAGAAAGGCGACCGCGCGCGCGAGGGACAACGCGTCGATGTCGCGGTCGAAGCGACGGAGCCGATCCGCGGCGAGCCCGGCGCGCCGCTCGACGTGCGCCTCGAAACTCCCGACGTCGTGGTCGTTCGAAAGCCGGCGGGGCAGCCCACGGTTCCGCTCCATCCCGGGGAATCGGGAACCTTGGCGCACGCGCTCCTCGGACGATATCCGGAGCTCGCCGAGATCGGACATCGCGCGCGCGAGCCCGGATTGATTCATCGGCTCGACACGCAAACGTCGGGGTTGCTCGTCGCGGCTCGTCACCGGACGGCGTTCGAGCGCCTGTCTGCGATGCTCTTCGCCGGACGCTTCGACAAACGGTATCTCGCGATCGTCGAAGCGGCGGGCCTCGACTCCGAAGGCTTCGTGGAACGGGCGCTCGAGCCCGATCCGCGGGCTTCACGCAAGGTCGTCGTGCTGCCGGCGGGCACACCCGACCCGCGCCGTACCGAGTGGAAGACGCTGCGCGAAGGTTCCCGGTTTTCACTCATCGAGGTCCGCGTCGGGCGCGCCTATCGACACCAGGTGCGCGCGCACCTCGCGTTCGCCGGCCACCCGATCGTCGGCGACGCGCTCTACGGCGGCGCGCCCGTTCCGTCTCTCGGCCCGCGCCACGCGCTCCACGCGAGCTACGTCGCGTGGGCAGGCGACGACCGCGTGCCGGCCTTTGCCGTGACCGACGAGCTGCCGGCCGATTTGGCTCTCCTCGTGCCGGCCTGACGACCCTTCGCTTTTTCGGCCGGCGCTTCGAGCCGCGCCACGACCTCGCGCACGAGCGCGAGCACGAGCCGTCGCGTGGGAACCTTGGGCCGGAGCACCGTGACGCGTTCGTCGGCGGTGCGACCGCGGGTCCAGAGGAGCCCCGAAGGCAACGCAGACTCCGCGGGCGAGCCCTCGAGCACACGCACGATCACGAACGGCAACGAGAGCACGCCCCAAACACCGGGGTGAAAGTCCATGCCGGCTTCGATCGCGACGACGCCTTCCGGAGCACGTTGCGAGATGACGAGCAACCGCAGTTCGTCGATCGCGGTCGCGCCGCTCGGCACGCGTCCGACCGGATGGAGCTCGAGCGCGTCGTTCTTGGCGAGCTCGCCGGAGAGCCATTCGAGTAGCTCGCGCGGAGCGGTCGCCGGATCCGGCGGGAGCTCGCGCGCGCGACCCGTGCAGAAAATCGGAAAGAGCACCGATGACGCGAGCGACAGGGCAATCCCCTGGTACGCCGAGTGCCGGAAGATCGCGATCGACGCGGCCACCGCAACGGCGAGCAACGACGCGAACAGCAGGAACCCAAAGGGGTTTCCGACGTCGAAGAACTTCCCGCGGAAGCGCTCGGCGGGGCCTTCGTCGAACGCCGACTCCGGGTCGAGGCGATTCCAGGTGCCGGGGCCACGCAGCGGCGCGGCAAGCCGCGGCGGCAAATGCGTCGCCGCGGCCATCGCCAGAACGAGCGCGATAGCCGACCCCCACGCCGGAACGCCGTGAAGAAACGACGCCACTCCGGCGCCGAGCAGAACCCCCGCACCGGCTGCGCGAAGCGCCGTCGGCAAGGGCACGAGCGGGCGCGGTTCGGCGCGTCGCGCCCCGCAGTCCGCTGCGACCCACCGCGACTTGAGCGCGACGAGCGTGCCGTAGACGATTGCGACGGCGAGAAGCGACAGCGCGACGGCGAGCGGGCGCGGCGGTTCTTCACGCGGGCGTCGCGGCGGCGGCGGCGGAGCAGGGGGAACGTCGGCGGGCGCCGCTTCTGCCATCGCGGGCGCGGCAGCCAGGTCGAACGACGCAGCGTCTGCGATGACGCGCCAATCGACGACTTCGTCCCTCGCAACGTGGGGCCGCACCACTTCGATTTCGTCCTTGTCGGGCGCACGACGCACGGTGCTCAGAAAGACGCCGCCGCGGTCGTCCGTCGCTTCCGTCGCGTCCGTCGCCTCGGCGCCGACCCCTAACGACGAGGGCAACCGCGGCGCCGCCGACGCTCGCGGGATCCGAAACACGACGCGCTCGGAGTCGATGCCGTCCGAGAACCGGAGCCCGTCGAATTCGACGACCGCGCCGCTCGCCGTCGGATGGATCTTCCCGGCGCTCGCGAGATTCGTTCGATAGCGGAAGCGAATGAGATAGTTGCCGCTGCGGAGCCCCTTGATGCCGACGACGTGGAGGGTGACTTTCGCGCCATCCTTCTCGGTCGTCAGCGGGAGCGGATAGCCGGCGTCGCGGCCGCTTTCGGCACGCACCGACGTTGCACCGTCGAGGAGCTCGGCGTCGGCGTCGACGGGCTCCGCCGTGATCTCGGGCAGCGGGCCGCCGCGGAGATGGAGCAAAATTTCGTGCGCGACGACCGCGGTGCCGTCACGTTCGAGGTCGACCGTGACGCTGTCGCTCTCGACGGTTTTCTCGACCCAACCGCGCGCGAAGGCCGGGGTCGACAGGAGGACGGCCGCGCCGAGAAATGAGACGCCCAGGATCCGGGACACCGCTATCCCCTAGCGAATCCGACATGTTCCGGACAAATTTGCCGAGTTCTGCCAGCTCGGGCCCGTCCGCCCGCCGACGCTTCGCTTCCCTTCAGTGCTTCGGGAGCTGCGACGACGCGAGCGCGACCACGTCTTCGATCACGGGCTGGGGCAGCCGCGCCGAGGCGGTCACCTTGGGTCCGTGCGCGTCGACGCCGACGTGAATGAGGATCGGAGTTTCACCCTTGTGAGGGAGCCGGGTGAGCGCGTTTTCGTCGAGCTGCAACGACTTGGGCGCGCTCGGGCTCATGAAGCTCGCGAGCCCGGCGGCGAGCGACGAGAAACCGCCCGAGAGCACCGGATCGGTGCGCAGCGCAGCGAGCCCTTCGCGATTCGCGAGCGTCGCGGCACCGCCGGCGCGGGCCTGCGCGATGCGTCCGATGGTCTCCGCTTCGTCGGTTCCGACGGAAAACCAGGTGAGCGAACCGTCGGGAACGACCGCGAGCAAGACCGGCAACGCTCGCGTCGTGCTCTTCGGCGCTTTCGGCCTCGCGTGCTTCGGGGCGCCCGTGGTCTGCAGCATCGGAGGGTGGAAATCCGGCGAAAACCAGACCCCGGGCAGATCGAGCTCGAACACCTTCGAACCCTTGGGCAATCCCTTCGCGCCTTTCGGCGCGCGCGCGAGGGCTTTCGGCAATTCGTCGGCCAGGACGACACCGGTCTTCACCAGATGCGCGCGAAAGCCGGGGTCGGAGAGCGCCTTCACGAGCTCGGAGGCGACGTTCGTGAAGTGATCGCCGCCGTTGTCGAGCGCGAAGAGGTGAGAACCGATTTGGACGCGCGCCGCTTCACGCGTGCGCTCGGCCTCCGTGGCCACGGGCGTCTTGGTCGGGGCGACCGGGAACGTGGCGTACGCGCTCTTCGCTGAAATCGTGAAGGCCTGACCGATTGCGTCGGTCAGCGCAGCGCGCCGCGGTTCGCTCATCTTCTCGAACGCGAGCCAGCCGTCGAGCAGCGCGCGCACCGACTCGGCGACGCCGGCCATGCGGCTCGGATCGGAATAGACGCTGAAGCTCGCCGCGGTCGCGTCTTCGGGGAGCTTCCAGAAGAAATCCGGCGCCGCCGCGGCGTGCGGTGCTGCGAGAGCGAACGTGGTCGCCGTCCAGGACTTCTGCCCGGAAAAGGCGAACGACGTACTGACGTCGAGGCCGGCTCCGTCCGGCGTGACCGTCGCGTCGAGGTCGATCCGATTCGCGTCCACGGCGAGCGCGATGACCTCGTCCGAGAGACCGTAGAGCGCGTCGCGAAGCGCGCGATCGAACGCCGGGGAATCGAGCTCGAGCTCGCGCAGCGCGAAGGGAACCCCGACCGTCCGAAGAAGCGCAATCTGGGCGCCATAGCGGCGCTGAAACGGTTCGGCCACGACGTGCGCGTGGATCTCGGCGGGGCCGAAGCTCTCCGTCGGCAGGCCGCGCGCCATGTAAGGTGCGAGCGCGTCGACTGCGTTCACGTCGTCGCTGCAGACGACCCGCGCCGGGGCAGTCCCGAGCGCCCGGATCGCGACGCAATCGAGGTCGGAGTCGTGCAGGCGATAGCTTCCGACCGTGTCGCGCGTGACGGTGCGCCCCTGCTCTCGGAAAAAATTCGCAGCGGCGTCCGGCGACGACACGCCCGCGGAAAACGCCCAGTTCACGCGCGGCTCGAGCTTCGCCGCCGGGTCGAGCACCGCGATGACGTCGACGGGCGCGTCGAACACCAGGACGCGCTCCAGCCCCGGCACTTCCCTCGCGATGAGACCACGCCAGTCGAGCGGTAGGCTCGCCCATCGCACCGCCGTGTCCATCGCCCTCGCGGGATTCGCGAAGCGCGCCACGGCAAAGAGCTCGAGCGGCGCGGCGACGGGCGTGAGCGGCGCTTCCACGACCGCGGCCGGGCTCACCGGAACGACCGCTTTCGGCGACGCCACCGGCGTCGAAGGTCCACCACACCCCGTGACCAGAGCGATCGCGCTCGCGAACGCGGCACGCATTAACCTCATGATGGAGGCTAAGGTAACCTTTCGGCCCGCACGGGGGAAACCGAATCCGTACCGAGAAAATGGGCGAACGTCGCCCACGCGGCATTCTTCGCCGCGCGCAACGCCGAACCTCTGGACCATCGCCGTCCGGCGAAGTGTTGGAGGCCGACGCGAACGAAGTCCGGCGTGTCGAGGAGAAACCGCTCGATGGCGGGACGGCGCTTCCCGTAGGCGAGGGCGAGCGCCGCGCAGCGGACGCGAAGATCGCGGCCGACCGACGCTCCATGGACGCGCTGCATCGAGTCGGAAAACCGGAAATCGCGCGCGCGGATCCGCTCCGCGAGATAGCGCCCGGCGAACGAGCCGAATTGAATCGCCTGCGCGATCCCCTCGCCCGTCACCGGATCGACACCCGCCGCTTCGCCGACGAGGAGCACGCGAGGTACGGACACCGGCGCGCGCGGATCGAACCCTCGCTCGGCGTATCTTCGCTTCGCGTAAACCCCGAGGTCGAGACCGCGCATCGCAAGCTCGCGAGCGAGCACGTCTTCGATTTCGATGGGCTCGGTGCTCGCCGACTTCAGATAGTAGACGCCGCGACACACCATCGGACGCCCGTCGACGAGCGTCGGAAAATCCCAGTAGTACCCGGGGTAACTCCGGTCCGATAAATCGAACAGGAGCACGTCGCGCTCGAGATCCGTCGCGACCGGCTCGGTGTCGACTTCGATGGCCTGAGCGAGGTGGGGCGCGGGACCGAACCCGAGCGCGCGACGCACGAACCCCGAGACGCCATCGGCGCCGACCACGACGTCGGCGCGGAGCTCGCCGTTCGTCGTACGGACGGTCACCGAATCGTCGTGTCGCTCGAGCGCCGTCGCGCGAACACCGTCGCGAACGTCGATGCCGCGACGGCTCGCAACCGCGGCGAGCTCCGCGTCGAATTCGACGCGGCGGACGACGCGGCCGACCTTCGGCTCGCGCACGACCGTCGTTCGCCCGAGCGCGCGCACCGCGAGACCGTCGATCGACACCGAAGGCACGTCGACCGTGACGCCGATCGATGCGAGCGCCGCGTCCCCGCGAGCGCCGAGCGCGCCCGCGCATGGTTTCTCCCGCGGGTAGCGCTCCTTTTCGAGCACCACGATCCGATCGGTCAAATCGGGAGCGGCGGCCGAGAGGAACAGCGCCGTCGCTATTCCTGCTGGACCGCCACCCACGATGACGACCGAAGCGTCTAGCTTCAGGCGCCCTCTTCGAACTCCGCGTCGATCACGTCGCCCTTCTTCTTGCCGTCGGAAGCGCCGTCCGGAGCGCCGCCCGGGGAGCCATTCCCCTTGCCGCCCGGCGGTGGGGTGCCCGCGCCGGCCGCTTCGTACATCTTCTCGGCCATCGCGTGCGCCTCGTGCTCGAGCTTCTCGAGGGTGCTGGCGACGCGTGCGTCGTCTTGCTTCTCGATCGCGTCGCGACCCTCTTTGATGAGGCTCTCGATCGACGAGAGGTCCACGCCGCCGAGCTTGTCCTTGTTGTCGGCGATCTGCTTTTCCATGCTGTAACAGAGGCTGTCGAGCTTGTTCCGGCGCTCGACCTCGTCGCGGCGACGCTTGTCCTCTTCTTCGTGATCCTTCGCCTCTTTGACCATGCGGTCGATCTCGGTGTCGTTGAGACCGCTGTTCGCGGTGATCGTGATGCGCTGGTCCTTGCCGGTCGCCATGTCCTTGGCGGCCACCGAGAGGATGCCGTTGGCGTCGATGTCGAACGTGACCTCGACCTTCGGAATCCCCCGCGGCGCCGGCGGCAACCCGTCGAGGTGGAATCGCCCGAGCGTCCGGTTGTAGCGAGCCTCGGCGCGCTCACCCTGAAGGACGTGGATCTCCACCGAGGGCTGGCTGTCGCTCGCCGTCGAATAGATCTCTTTCTTCTGGGTGGGGATGGTCGTGTTCCTGGGGATCATGACCGTCATCACGCCGCCGAGCGTCTCGACGCCGAGCGAGAGCGGAGTGACGTCGAGGAGCACCACGTCCTTCACGTCGCCGGAGAGCACGCCGCCTTGCACCGCGGCGCCGATCGCCACGACCTCGTCCGGGTTCACGCCGCGATGAGGTTCCTTGTTGAAGAACTTCTGCACGGTCTCCTGGACGAGCGGGATGCGCGTCGACCCTCCGACGAGCACGATCTCGTCGATCTCGCTCGGCGACTTCTTCGCGTCGGCGAGCGCCTTCTTCAGCGGCTCCATCGAGCGGTCGACGAGGGGGCGAATCATCTGCTCGAGCTTGGCCCGCGAGAGCTGCTTCTGGAGATGCTTCGGACCGCTCGCGTCGGCGGTGAGGAACGGCAGGTTGATGGTCGTCTCTTGCTTGCTCGAGAGCTCGATCTTCGCCTGCTCGGCCGCGTCCTTGAGACGCTGAATGACCATCTTGTCCTTGCCGACGTCGATGCCGCTGTCCTTTTTGAACTCGGCGATCAGGTAATCCATGATGAGGATGTCGATGTCGTCGCCGCCGAGGTGCGTGTCGCCGTTCGTCGAGATCACCTGAACGACGTTGTCGCCGACCTCGAGGATCGAGATGTCGAAGGTGCCGCCGCCGAAGTCGTAGACTGCGATGACCTCGTTCTCTTTCTTGTCGAGGCCGTACGCGAGCGCCGCCGCGGTCGGCTCGTTGATGATGCGCTTCACGTCGAGGCCCGCGATGCGACCCGCGTCCTTGGTGGCTTGCCGCTGAGCGTCGTTGAAGTACGCGGGGACGGTGATCACCGCCTCCTTCACTTCTTCACCGAGGTAGTCCTCGGCCGCCTTCTTCAGCTTCTGCAGCACCTTCGCCGCCACCTCGGGAGGCGAGGTGTCTTTGCCGCGAATCGAAATCCACGCGTCGCCGTTCTTGCCTTTCACGACCTTGAACGGAACCCGCTCGGCCTCCTTCGTGACCTCCTCGAAGCGCCGCCCGATGAAGCGCTTGGACGAATACACCGTGTTCTCGGGATTCGTCACTGCCTGGCGCTTCGCGATCGTGCCGACCAGAATTTCGTTCTTGTCGTCCCAAGCAACGACGGAAGGCGTGAGACGCGATCCCTCCTCGTTGACGATGACCTTGGGTTCTTTCCCTTCCATCACCGCCACGACGCTGTTCGTCGTGCCCAAGTCGATGCCGATGATCTTGCCCATGTTTCGTTTCTCCTACGAGCCGCTGTTCGGGCTCCGTCCAGTCCAGAAGCCTTGAGCGGCCTCAGGTCGTCTTTCCCCGGTTCCAGAGCGGCGACCGCGTTCGGCGGTGGCCCGATCCGGACCGAGTCGAACGGCAACTTAATCACCCCCCCCTACCGGTCAACCGCCTCAGATAGGTCGTTCGGTCTGCTTTTCCCGAGCGGTTCCGTGTTGACACGACGAAGGCTACGGGTAGTCTCCCCCGGCCCTCGGGGCAGTAGCTCAGCTGGGAGAGCGCCGCGTTCGCAATGCGGAGGTCAGGGGTTCGATCCCCCTCTGCTCCACCGACTTCGCCGGTTCCGAGGGACTATCGATGACCGGCGACCTTCGTCTAGTCCGCCCCTGCGGCGCAACCCGCGCCGAGCTGTGGAAAGCCTGCGCCACCGCCGAGGGGCTCGAGACCTGGTACGCGGACAAGGTCACCGGGTCGTTGTCGCCGGGAGGGGGCGTCCGGCTCGAGTGGCCGGCGCTCGGGGCGCGCGTCGATCTCGACGTGGTCGATTGGGTCCCGAACGACCGGGTCGTCTTCGCGGACGCCGGAAGCCGAGTCACCCTGGCCGTCGACGACGGGCAAGTGTCGCTCATCCATGAAGGCCTGGACACGCCGGACGAATTCGAGGCGTTTCGGTCGTCGTGGCGGCTCGCGCTCGCCCTCCTCGCGACGTCGCTCGACGTGCACCCGGGGCTCGTCCGGCGGCCCGTCTGGTTCGCTCGCCCGATGCGCAGCACTTCTAGTTTGGCGCACGTTTGCTTCACCGAAGCCGAAGTGTTGGGGGCCTGGCTCGGCCGGACCGAACGCATCGGCGCCGAGGGCGACGAGTGCCGGCTCGAGCTGCGCGCGGGCAACCGCCTCACCGGCAAAGTCCTGGTCCGCTCCGAGAGTCGAGACCTTGCCCTCACGTGGCGCGAGATGAACGATTCGGTTCTGTCGTTCCGGACATTTCCCTCGCCGGGGTCTGCGGAAGAGCGGGTCGTCGCGCTGTGCTGGTCGCGGTTCGGTCCGCCGCGGCCGAACGAGCGCGCCGTCGAGGAGGGGCTCCGGGCGTCGCTCGACCAGCTCGCGATGCTCATGAGACAAAGCGGCGCGGCCTGACGATGGCAAGGGCCCGCTCCGCGCTCGTCGCTTTGAGCCTGTGCGCTTGCGCGAGAGACCCGCGGCACGCCGGCAACGCCGCGGACGACCTGGCTCTCCCCCCAGCACCGAAGCGGCTCGATCTGGTTCGCGTCACGGCGGATGGCTCACAGCCCAAGCCGGCACTCGTCGCCGTGCTCGAGACCGAGCTCGCGCGGAACTTCGACGAGCTGAAGAAGCACTCCAGCGAACCCCCGTATTTTCTTTCGTATCAGGCGATCGATCAGCGGTCGGAGACCATCGAAGCGTCGTTCGGCGCGCTCGTGAGCTCGAGCGACGACCGATGGCGAAGCCTCGACGTGGACGTCCGCGTCGGGACGCCGAAGCTCGACAATTCGCACCGGCTCCGCGGCGAAACCGAGAGCGGGCGCGATTTCACGCGCTCGGCGTGGCTCCCGCTCGAAGACGACCCGCTCGCCGTCCGGAGCGTCGCGTGGCTCACGACCAACGCCGAGTATCGGCGCGCCGAAGAAGACCTGGTTCGCGTGCGCGCGAACAAGCACGTCTTGGTCGACGAGGAAGACGTGTCGGACGACTTTTCCGCCGAGCCCGCGTCTCACTTTTACGAAAAACCGGCGAGCCTCTCGGTCGACCGCCCGGCGTGGGAAGCGCGCGCGCGACATTGGTCGACCCCGTTCCGCGACCACCCGAATATCCTCGATTCGAGCGTGACGTTCGAGGCGACCGCTGAGACCCGGTATTTCGCGAGTACCGAGGGCGCGAGCCTCGAGGTCGCACGCACGCACGCGCGCGTCGACGTGACCGCGCGCACCACGGCCGACGACGGGATGCAGCTCGAGCGCACCGAAAGCGTCGACGCCGACACGCCGGACGGGCTCCCGAACGACGAAGCGGTGAAGGCACGCGTCGACCGGGTCATCGTCGATCTCGAGGCGCTCCGGAAGGCACCGGCGATCGAGCCGTACGCGGGCCCCGCCATCCTCGACGGACGCGCCGCGGCGGTGTTCTTCCACGAGATTTTCGGGCATCGCGTCGAAGGGCATCGTCAGAAGGACGAAGAAGAAGGACAGACCTTCGCGCGGAAGATCGGACAACCGGTGATGCCGGCGTTCCTCGACGTGTTCGACGACCCGTCGATCGACGTCATCAACGGCGTTCCGCTCAACGGTTATTACCCCTTCGACGACGAGGGGATCGGCGGACAGCGAGCGACATTGGTCGAGGACGGGGTCTTGCGCGGATTTTTGTTGTCGCGGTCGTCGGTGCGCGGATTTCTGCATTCGAACGGGCACGGCCGTCGCGAACACGGCCATCGCGTGGTGTCTCGTCAGGCGAACCTCGTGGTCGACCCCGCGCGCACGACGACGCCCGCGGCGCTGAAGCAACGGCTCATCGACGAGGTCGTCGCGCAACATCGCCCCTTCGGGCTCAGGTTCCACGAGATCACGGGCGGGTTCACCAACACGACGCGCTCCGGCTCGCAGGCGTTCAAGGTGCTCCCGGTGATGGTGTACCGCGTCTACCCGGACGGCCACGAAGAGCTGGTGCGCGGCGTCGACCTCGAAGGGACGCCGCTCGCCGCGTTGTCGCGCATCGAAGCCGCCGCGAACGACTTCGAGACGTTCAACGGCGTGTGCGGCGCCGAATCGGGATGGGTGCCCGTCTCGGCGACGAGCCCGAGCATCCTCGTGAGTCAGATCGAAGTGACGCGGAAGGAAAAGAGTCAGGACCGACCGCCGCTTCTTCCCGCTCCGGCGGCCGCGCCCGGAGGCAAGCCGTGAACAAGCTCGGACGTCTCGTCGCGATCGCAGGGTGCACGATTCCGCTTCTCGGCGGCGCGTCGGCCCCGAACTCCGATGCGCCGATCCTCGAGGCCATGAAGGACGAGCTCGCGCGGACCACGAAGGATCTGCGCTTACCGAGCGCAGGCGCCCCGTATTACGTCGGGTACTGGGTGGTCGACGAAACGGTGCGCGACATCGAAGCGACGCTCGGCGCCTTGGTCTCCGACGTGGTCGATCGTGACCGCTTCGTCCGCACCGAGCTACGCGTAGGGAGCCGCGCCTTCGACAATTCGAACTTCAGCGGCGTCACCGCGGACGGTGACGTCGAAGGCGATACCGAGGCGGGCGCGCCGAGCGACGCGGCGCTCGACGACGACGTGTCCGCCCTTCGGCGAGAGCTCTGGCTCGCCTCGGACGCCGCGTACAAGGACGGCGTCGAGGCGTTGGAACGAAAACGCGCGGCGAAGGAATCGGAAGTGACGCCGCACACCGAGGTGCCGAGCTTCTCCGACGAACGGTCCGCGACGTTGACGGTGAAAGACGAGCCGGTCCAGGATGGCCCGGATCCCGCCGATCTCGCGCGCCACGTCTCGGCGGTGTTCCGCGGCTTCCCCGAGGTCGACAAGAGCAGCGTGCACGTGCTCCAGAGCACCGCGCGACGGCGATTCATCGCGAGCGACGGCGGCCTGGTCGTCGAACCGTCACGACTCGCCGCGATGGAAATCACCTGCGAGACGCAAGCCGACGACGGCATGTCCGTCGAGCGCAGCGCGTTCGTCGCGTCGAAGAACGGCGGTCCGCTCCCCGAGGACGTCGCGATCGACGAAGCGCGCCGCGTCGCCCGCGACCTGGTCGCGCTCAAGAACGCGCCGATCGCCGAGGACCACAGCGGTCCGGTGCTCTTCGAGGGTCGCGCCGCCGCCGAGCTCGCGTACGAGCTCCTCGGCGATTCGCTGTCCGGCACGCCGGCGCCCGAGGGGAACGACGAGCTCGAGAGCGCGCTCTCGCACAAGCTCGGCAAGCACGTCATGCCCAGCGGCTTTTCCGTCGTCGACGATCCCGGGCTCACCGTGTTCGACGGCGTCCCGCTGCTCGGACACTACGCGGTCGACGACGAGGGCATCGCCGCCGAACGCGTCACCCTCGTCGACGACGGTCGCCTCAAGGGGTTTCTCATGTCGCGCGCGCCGCGGCAGGGAGTCGACCACTCGAATGGTCACGGGCGCTCGGGCCTCGTCGGGTGGGCGCGCGGAAAGCCGGCCAATCTCGTGGTGACGACGAAGAACGGGCTCTCGAAAAAGGCGCTCCGCGAACGCTTGCTCGAAGCCGTGCGCGAGCAAGACGCCGACTACGGCATCGTCGTCACCGATCTCGAACCGCGCACGACCGCGTCGAGCGGCGACATGGTTCCGACGCCCGAGCTCCTCTACAAGGTCACCCCCGACGGCAAGCAGACGCTCCTTCGCGGGGGCGAGCTCGCGTCGCTGTCGGTCCGCGATCTGCGCGACATCCTCGCCGCAGGTCACGACGCGGCCGTCTACAGCTTCGTCTCCGAGAGCGACGGCGGTCTCGACACCGCCGTCTCCGTCGTCGCGCCGGCGCTCCTCTTCGAAGACCTCGACGTCCGAGCGCCCACGGGACCCAACAAGAAGCCGCCATTAGTTCCACGTCCGACGGTGCCCGCCGCGAAATAGCGAGCGGACCCTGTCGCGTCGCGTGAACGACGCTACGCCCACGCCGACGTCAGAGGCAGCCGCTGCTGCCGCCGTGACCGTGCATCCCGCACGTCGTCTGGTACTGAACGTCGCGGATGCAGTCGCACGACGAGACGACGCGGATATTCTGGATGGTCTGCGCGCCGGGCTGATCGGCAAGAACGCCGATGCGGCTTCCGAGGCGTGAGCCAGGAACCGACACGCAGTACGTGCGCCATCCCGTCGCGAGGTCCGACGGAAAATCGCCGAGCGAGAACGTCTCGAGCGTCGCGCCCGTGCACGCGGCTCGACCCGTCGTGATCTCGAACGTTGCGTTCGGTCCGAAGCTGTAAGCGTCGAACGCGACGAGGTAGTCCTTCGACGGGCTCGGTGGATCGCAGAGCGGCGCTTCCAGCCCGCGCTGCGTCGGCGTGCCACCTTCGAGTTCGACGGGGGGTGGCTCGACGCCGCCGTCGGTCATCTCCTGCGACGGGCTCAACTTCACGCACGCCGGTTCGAGCCCGCAGGCGTTCGGCCACGACGTGGGATACGTGATGTACGAACAACCGTTGCCGGCGTCGCTAAAACCGATGTTGGGCGTTCCGCCGGTCGACGGCGAGCCGCCCGACGTCGGGAATCCTCCGCATCCGAAATCGCCGCAACCACCGAAGCCGCCGTCGCCGCCGAAGCCGCCGTCGCCGCCGGTCCCGATGCAGAAATCCGGCGACGCGCATCCGCACGCAGGATCGCCGGCGGGGCAACCTGCGGTACCCCCCGTGACGGTCCCGCCGCCGAAGCCGCCGTCGCCGCCGTACCCGCCGTCGGTCGAGATGGGTCCGCCGCCCGAGCCGCCACTCCCCCCGGGATTACAGCTCGAACCCGCACCGACCAGACACGCCTGCGATCCGCCGGTGCCGCCCGACGCGCCGTTGCTGTGTGAGGATTCGCCGCCGCAAGCGATCGCGACGAGCGCGAGCGCGTGCCAGTTCGAATGCGAGCCCCGGCGGGCCAAGCGAAGCGCGGAATGTGTCATCTCCCGGTCCCTGAGCACGCGGCGTGCCGGGGTGTTGGCACAGACTGCGCCAGATCCAGGACCGAAGGATGATCGAAGGATGATCGAACCCAGAGCGAACCCCGAGCGAAGTTCCCCGCGGCCTGGTCGAACGCCCGCTGGCACACTCCGGCCAGCGAGATGTGCCTTCATTCGGGTGGCGTCGAAGCGGCGGCGTCTTTGCAGCACCGCGCGCCGAGCGAGTAGTCGTAGTAGCCGGGCGCGTGGTTGCTGACGCGCGCTTCGCATCCGTTGGTCGTCGCGCGCGCGTAGAAGCCACCGACGAACGCGGGGTGGTCGTCGTCGACCCATTCGTCGACGTTGCCGACCATATCGTAAGCGCCGTCGCTTCCGAACCGACTGACGCACGTCGGGGTCTCACCGGTCTTTCGGAGGAGGGGATGGTCGCCCTCGGTGACGAGGTTCAGCCTGGGATCACGGTGGCCGAAGATCGCGCTCTGGTGAAGGGCGATGCCCGGGTGCACGTCGCCCCAGATGTTGCACTTGGCGCGCTCGAAGTCCTCGCCGTAAGGGAACTTCGTGCCGTGCTCGCCGCGGCAGGCGGTCATCCATTCGTCGCGCGTGCAGAGCCGCTTGCCCGCGTTTTCACAGGCTTCCTTGGCGAGGACGTACGAAACGTACGCTTGTGGCACCACGTCCGGGCGCGAGACGGCTCTCGGTTCGAACGCGTGGGTGCGCTCCCACTCGCTGATTTCCGGAAGCGGCATCGCACGCGCGCCTTCCGCGCCGAACGAGCTGCGATCGAATTCCCACGCTTGCCACACCTCGGCGAGAAGCCGCGGCTCGGGCGGGTAATAAGGCGACAGCGGTTCGCTCGTCTTGCGATCGACCATCGACGCTTCCCAGCGATCGACGCAGAAGCCGCGGACACGAACCATTTCCGACGGACAGACCCCGGGCCTGCTGGACGGCTCCGCCCGAGCGCGCGACACCGCGAGGCGCCCGCTCCGGAGGCCGACGCTGGCGACCGCGACCAAACCCGCGGCGAGCGCGACCCGAATCGGTCGCGAGCCGCGCCCCTTGTGTCGTCGGCGCAACGGCTCGACAAACTCGGGCAAGGTGGGCTCCTGGGCCCGCCGAGGGTCGAGCGTCGATGGATCCAACCCCGGAAACATACCGCGAAGCGCGTCGAGTTCTCGACGAAGCGATTGGAAATATCGTCGATCGGCCGCAGATCATCGACGCGTTCCGGCAAATCCCGCGACACCTCTTCGTCCCGCCGCACCTCGCCGAGCAAGCGTACGACGATCGTGCGCTACCGCTGGTCGAAGGGCAGACGATCAGCCAACCCACGATGATCGCGCTCATGCTCGACGCCCTCGATCCGCATCCGGGCGATCGCGTGCTCGAGGTGGGCGCGGGCTCCGGCTACGCCGCGGCGTTGCTCTCGGTGCTCGTCCGCGAAGTGCACGCGGTGGAGATCCGCCCGACCCTCGTCCCGATGGCCCGCGAGGCGCTCGCCAAGGCCGGCATCGGCAACGTCAGGGTCCATCTGCGCGACGGCTCGCTCGGGTTGCCCGAGTTCGCGCCGTTCGATCGCATCCTGGTTTCCGCGGGGACGGCGATCGTGCCCGAGCCGCTCGTCAGCGAGCTCGCCCCCGGCGGTCGCCTCGTCATACCGATCGGCACCGACGAAGGACAGCGACTTCAGATCGCGCGGCGCAGCGCCGACGGCGCTTCCATCGAATGGGAACGCGGCGCGCACTGTCTCTTCGTGCCGCTCGTTCACGGGTCGCGCCATCCGTCGGGAACGACGTGACGCTCGTGTCCGCCTCGCGCTACGCGGATCCGACGGTGCGCGTCGTGAACGCGATCGGAGTCGTTCCGAGTCGCTCGTACGCGCGATGCCACATCTCGTTGCGAGGGACGTCGAACACGATGGACGCGTCGACATCGACGGGCAGCCAAGCGCCGGTGCGAATCTCGTTCTCGAGTTGCCACGGAGCCCAGCCGGCGTAGCCGACGAGCCCCATCACGCTCCGCGGGCCTCGTCCTTCGGCGACTGCCTCGAGCATTCGCCGCGACGGCGACGCAGTCAGCCCCGACCCGACGTCGAACTGCTCGGCGAACCCTTCGAGCTTGTGTTCGGTTCGATAAACGAGCCACACCTGCTCTTTGGCGACCGGTCCGCCGACCCGCACTTCACCACGCGGGTCGCGCCCAATCGACGACACGTCCGCCCGAACGAGCAGCTCGCGAATCGTCATGACCTCGCGCCCGTTGATGACCCACCCGAAGGCGCCCTCGGGCCCATGAGCGGCGAGCAGCACCACCGATCGATCGAAATTGGGATCGGCGAGCGGCGGTGCAGCGACCAGGAGGCCGGGAGCCAATGGCGACATCTGCTTGGAACCTCCAATAAAAACTACTCGCCACGTTGGAAGTCGTCGAGCTGTTTCGCGGCACGCGCCGCATGCAACGACGCGTCGCGATGCGATGACGCGCGTCGATTCTGCCTCTGGGTACGACAATGTCGGTGCCGGAAACGGACAGCGCGCTGACGCCGAAACGCGTTCGATCACATGAGGTTCGCCCACGGCCAACGACGCGAAGCACTCGCAGTCAAAACGACTTTTTCCTCGAAGCGTCGGGGCGTTCTGAGACGGAGTGACACCGCGGACCGCGCGCGGGTCTTAAGCTCCAAGGGCTGACGACCGTTCCGGGAAGTGATGCTGGAGAATCTGATGACGGTAAAGGAGGTTGCGACGCTCCTCCGCGTGTCACCGCAAACCCTCTATAAGATGCTCGAGCAGGGCGTGATTCCGGCTGCGAAGGTCGGCAGCCAGTGGCGCTTCGATCGCGACCAGATTCGCGAGTGGCTGAGAGTCCAAACATCCGCGTCGAACGGGAACGCGGCTCAGCCAAAAACCGACGACGACGGAGTGCCCGTCTAGAAGCGTCCAGTCGAGAGGGCAGAAGACCCGTGAGCGAACCGATCAGGTCGTGTAGCTCGCGTTGATGCGAACGTACTCTTCCGTCAGATCGCAACCCCAGGCCGTTGCCGACGCGTCGCCGAGCCCGAGATCGACCGCGATGACGACCTCCGGTTGATCGAGGGCTTTCGAGAGCACTTCGTACGGAACCGACGTGGGCGCGCCGCGCTCGAACGCCGCGTGCTCGCCGATGAAGACGCTCGTCCGCGACACGTCGACGTCCGCGCCGGAGCGACCGACGGCCATCATCACGCGACCGAGGTTCGCGTCGCGGCCGGTGACCATGGTCTTCACGAGCGGCGAAGAGGTGACCGTCCGGGCAGCCTTCCGCGCGTCGTCTACCGTACGCGCGCCCCGGACCTGGACCTCGATGACCGTGCGGGCGCCTTCCCCTTCGCGAACGAGATCTTTGGCGAGCGCGATGGCGACCATCTCGAATGCCCGGCGGAGCGGGCTTTCGGCGCGATGACCACGGTCGATGCGCGACCCTCCGGCGAGGCCGTTCGCGAACAGCAGCATCGTGTCGCTCGTGGACGTATCCATGTCGACGTCGATCATGTTCAGCGACACGTCGGCGACGGCGCGGAGCGCCCCCTTCAACCATTCCGGCGCGACCGGCGCGTCCGTGGTCATGAAGCACAACACCGTGGCCATGTCCGGGTGCACCATGCCGGAGCCCTTCGCCGTTCCGCCCACCGTGTATTTCACGCCGTCCACGACGACGGAGAGCGCACGGTGCTTGGGCGCGATGTCGGTCGTCATGATGGCGCGGCTGAACTCGATTCCGCCACCGGCCGAGAGCCGCGTCTGCCGGATCCCTCGCTCGATGCGTTCCATCGGCAGGTTCCGTCCGATGACGCCGGTCGACGCAACCAACACTTCGCTCTCGGGAATGGCGAGGTGCTCGGCCGCGACGGAGGCCATGCGCACGGCGTCACGCTTGCCTTGTTCGCCGGTGGCGACATTGGAACAGCCCGAATTCGCGACGATCGCGCGGCCCTGCCCGTCTTGGATGCGCTCGCGGCAGAGCTCCACCGGCGCGCCGACGACGCGATTTTTCGTGAAAACGCCGGCGACCGAGCACGGCTCGGTGGACGCGAGGACGCCGACGTCGAACCGCGGCTCACTCCCGTAGGTCTTGATTCCGGCGTTGACGCCGCCGGCCACGAACCCCTCCGGCGTTGTCACGCCGCCGCCATCGATCCACGCGTAGTCCATGACGAGTTTCGTTCCTTCGTTCGCTCGAGCGCCTCCTACATGTAGGAGATCATGCGGAAGCGCAAGTGGAGCGTTCTAACCTAAGGACTATCGCCCGCGTGCCGTACTCTACCAAGGTGGAACAACCACGCCGCGTCGCCTCGGCGACTTTGCAAAATCCGGCGACCACCAAGCCACCGGCTGCTGCGCTCGATCTGGATCCCGTGATCGCGCCGTCGCTCCCGCCCGATTCGAGGCCCAGGCATCGCCCAGCGCTGACCGCCGACGGGCGCGTAAAAATTCTGGTCGCGGAAGACGATCGCCTCTCGCGCGAGATGCTCGAGCGGCACATCACCGGATTCGGCTACGACGTCGTCCTCGCTCACGAAGGCGGCAAAGCGCTGACCACCTTGCTCCAGGCCGACGGCCCGCGCCTGGCGCTCCTCGACTGGGAAATGCCGGGGCTCTCGGGCATCGACGTGTGCCGCGTGCTTCGCGGCAGGAAGGACGCGCCGTACGTCTACGTCATTCTGTGCACGAGCCGCGACGGGCATCGGCAGCTGATCAACGGCCTCGCCGCCGGCGCCGACGACTACATCCGAAAGCCGTTCGACGCCCAGGAGCTCGAGGTCCGGCTCCGCGCGGGCCGGCGTGTCGTGCTCTTGCAGGACGAGCTCCTCGAAACCAAGGCCGAGCTCGAGCGACGCGCGCTCTACGACTCGCTCACGAACATCAAGAATCGCGGCGCGATTCTCGACGTGGCGAGGCGCGAGCTTTCCCGGGGCCGCCGCAGTGGAAAGTCCCTCTCCGTCGCGCTCGGCGACCTCGATCACTTCAAGCACGTGAACGACACCTATGGTCACCCAGCCGGCGATCAGGTGCTCCGTGAATTCGTTCGCCGCATCGGGCTCGGCGTGCGCGCGCACGACGACGTCGGTCGCTACGGCGGCGAAGAGTTCTTCGTGGTGCTGCCGGAGTGTTCGAGCGAGGCGGCCATGAGAGTCGCGCAGCGCCTCGGCGAGCTGGTCTCGCGCACGCCGGTGTCGACCCCCGAAGGCAACATCCCGGTCACCGCGAGCTTCGGCATCGCCGCGACCGATCAAGGCTACGACGATCTCGACGCGCTCATCCAAGCGGCGGACGAGGCGCTCTACGCCGCGAAGAACTCCGGACGCAACCGGGCGATGCTCGCGGCGAACCGCGCCGATCGAAAAGAGCCTATTCGGCCAGGCTCTTGATCTCCGCTTCGATGTCCTTCTCGTCACCCTCGCGAAAGCCTTCGTGCGAGAACCGCACGAGGCCGTTCTTGTCGACCAGGTAGCTCGTCGGCATCGACTCCGGGTGGTACTCGCTCGCGACGCTCTTCTTCTGATCCCAGGCGAGCGTGAACGTCGCGCCGGTCTCCTTGGCGAAGTCCTTGATGCCGTCCGAGTCGTCGTCTTCCGAGATGCCGATCACGACGAGGTCGTCGCTGAACTTCTTCGAGAGCGCTTGATACTTCGGAAACGATGCTTTGCAGGGGCCGCACCAGGTCGCCCAAAAATCGACGAGCACGACCTTGCCTTGATGGCTCGAGAGGTCGGCGTTCGATCCGCCGGAAACGGCAGGGAGATCGAACGTCGGCGCGGGACTACCGATGAGAGGGCTCGAGCCGCCCGGTGACGACGCGCCTCCGCCGCCCTTGTCGCATGCGACGAGCGACGCGCCGGCGAGCACGACGACGAGACCGTTCACGACGCGTCGCAGCGAAAGGCGACGATCCACAATGCCTGCTTTCATGCGGGTGGAATTAGCAGCAAATCGCTGGCGCTGGCAACTCGGAGCTCGGGGCTCATCAGACGCTAATCTGGGCTTCTTTGAGGGCGGCGACGAGGCCGGCACGGTCGTGCGCTTTGGACAAGGCTTCGTCCGGCGCGACCAGGCCTTTGGTGACGAGCTCGAGGAGGCTGTCGTTCATGAGGCGCATCCCGAGCTTCGACCCGGTCTGCATGACCGACGGAAGCTGGTAGACCTTCTTTTCGCGGATGAGGTGGGCGACGGCCGGGACGCCGAAGAGGATTTCGAACGCCGCGACACGTCCGCCGCCGAGCTTCTTGCAGAGCATCTGCGCGATCACTCCCTTGAGTGACTCGGCGAGCATCACGCGAATCTGACTCTGACGATCGGCAGGGAACTGGTCGACGATGCGATCCACCGCCGACGGGGCGGACGTGGTGTGGAGCGTCGCGAACACGAGGTGACCGGTCTCGGCCATCTCGAGCGCGATTTCTATGGTCTCCAGATCGCGCATTTCGCCGACCAGAAGCACGTCGGGGTCCTCGCGGAGCGCGGCGCGGAGAGCCCCGCGGAACGAGTCGGTGTGCGTGCCGACCTCGCGCTGGTTCACGAGGCACTTCTTGTTCTCGAAGACGAACTCCACCGGATCTTCGACGGTGATGATGTGACCGCCGCGGGTTCGATTGATGTAGTCGATGAGCGACGCGAGCGTCGTACTCTTGCCCGAGCCGGTGGGTCCGGTGACCAACACGAGCCCCTTCGGCAACTGGCACAGACGGAGCACTTCGTTCGGAAAGCCGAGCTTGTCGACGGGCACGATCTGCGACGGGATGGCGCGAAATACGGCGCCGATGCCGTTGCGATCGACGAACAGGTTCCCGCGGAATCTGCCGTACCCCTCGAGCTCGTAGGCAAAGTCCGCGTCCCGCTTCTCGCGAAACTCGGCGCGCGTGCGCTCGGGCAAAATCGGCATGATCATCTGATGGATCACTTCCGACGGCAGGCCGCCGCGCGTCGTGAGCGGCCGCATCTCGCCGTCGATCCGGATCATCGGGGGCACGCCCGAGGAGAGATGCAGATCGGAGCCGCGCGCTTGCACGGTCGCGGCGAGGAGCTGGTTGATTTCGCGACCCGGCGTCGCTTGCGCCGGCGCGGCCTGAGCAGGCGCCGCCTGAACCGGCGAGCGAAGGCTCTGCGTGGACGTGGACGTGGACGATTCGGGCCTCCGCGCCGCCGGCGCCGGTTGAGCCGCGACCGCGGCGTGCTGACCGGAAGCGCGGCGCTGCACCGCCTGCTGTTCGGCGCGCGCAAGCGCGTCGCGTTGAGCCGGGTTCAAGCCGCCGCGCTCGGACCGAATCGGCGTCGAGACCGGCGCGGCCGCGGGGCGCTGAGCCACGGCGGGCTCCACGCGGCCGACGGCGGGCATGCGTTGAGACACGTGCGCGGTCGGCGGCAGCTCGAGGACGTCCGCGGCGTCGAGCGCCGCGAACCCGCCGAGCACGGCGGGTAGCGAGGACTCGCGCGAGTCCTCGTCGCTGTCGTCCAGCATGAGCACGGCGTGCGTGACGCCGTTCTTCAACTCGGCCACGACGGACACGCCGCCGATCCCCGGCACGTCGACTGCCCACACGGCGCGCCCGAGGGCGAGGTCCATGCGCGCGTCACCGGTGAGGAGCGCCTCGACGATCTCCTCGACGGCGGTTGCGGACTGCGCGCCGCCGCCCTCCGATTCGACGCCCCCGCGGCCCCACCCGATGCGCTTGCCGGGAACCAAGCGCACCTCTTTCACTCCTCGCTTGAGGGCTTCGCCGAGGAGACGGTTCACTTGCTCGGTACTCAAGCCCATCAGCGTCTCATGCTCGCGGCGGCGATGTCGAGCCCCGCCCGGTCCGGGCGGCTCGCCTCAGTGCGGCTTGCTCGGAATTGGGGGCGGAATCGACGTCCGCATGCTGCGGGGCGGCGGCGCGTCGTGGTGCGGATCGCGCCGGTTCTTCCACTCGTGTGCGAGGACGAGGAGCGGCGGCTGCATGGCGCGATTCAGGATCGCGAGAATCAAGGAGCCGCCGATGACGACCAGCGCGAGCGGCTTTTGCGTCTGCGAGCCGACACCGGTCGACACCGCGGCCGGGAGCAGCCCGAGCGTCGCGACCAGGGTGGTCATGAGCACCGGGCGCAAGCGTTTCTCGGCCGCCTCGCGCGCGGAATCGATGATCGGCATGCCGCGCTCGCGCATCCGCTGAAAATGCGTGACGACCAAAATGGCGTCCTGGATCGCGATGCCGAAGATCGAGACGAACCCCATCGCCGCAGAGACGGAGAAGTTCACCCGCGAAATCAGGAGCGCGAACACGCCGCCGGAACAAGCTACCGGGATCGACAGGAGCACGATCGCGGTGTCGAGCCAGTTCTTCATCGAGCCGTACACGAGGAGGGCGATGAGCACGAGCGTCGCCGGCACGATGATCAGAAAGCGCGCCATGGCATCGCCGTACTCGTTGATTTGCCCCGCCCACTCGAGGTGGGTGTCGTACGGCACCGCGACGTCCTTGGAGATGCGATCCTTCGCCTCCGCGATGGTCGACACCAGGTCGCGGTTTCTGACGCTGAACTTCACCGGCGAGTAGCGAGCGCCGTCCTCGCGGTAAATGATCGAGGGGCCGACTTCCTTCGTGATCTGCGCGAGCTGTCCGAGTGGGATCTGACTGCCGTCGGGGGCGCCGACCGTGATGCGCCGGATCGCCTCCACCGAGTCGCGGTATTTCTCGAGCCAACGCACCGTGAGGTCGAAGGATTTTTCGCCCTCGAAGACGCGGGTGACCGGTTCGCCACCGATGGCCGCTTGAATGACGTCGCCGACGTCTCCGGTGTTGAGGCCGTAGCGGTCGCACGCGCCGCGATCGATCGAGATGCGGAGGTTCGGTTGCCCGAGCGTGCGGAACATGCCGAGATCCTGCACGCCGCGAACCTTGCCCATCAGATCGAGGACCTTGTTGGCGATCTTCTCGTTCATGTCGAGGTCGGGCCCGATCACCTTGATCGAGTTCTCGCCCTTGATGCCGCTCAGCGCTTCTTCGACGTTGTCGGAGATGGCTTGTGAGAAGTTGAAATCCGCGCCGGGGAAGGCCTCGTTGAGCTCGTCGGAGAGCTCCTTCGTGAGCATGTCCTTGGTGTAACCGTGAGGCCATTCGTCGAACGATACGAGCGGCGCGAAGATCTCGATGTTGTGAAAGCCCGCGACGTCGGTGCCGTCGTCGGGCCGGCCGAGCTGCGACACCACCGTTTGCACCACCTTGTGCTTACGGTTCTGTTCGGTGCAGGGAACCTTCGGGTCTTCCGGGCAGCCGCGGATGATGTCGCGCATGCGCCCGACGTACTTCGACGACTGTTCGAGCGAGATCGACATCGGCAAGGTCGCTCGGATCCAGAGGTTCCCTTCCTCGAGCTTGGGCATGAACTCGCCGCCCAAGAAGTGGAGCGAGCCGAGGCACAAGAGCACCGGAATGAAGGACAGCGTCACCGCGGCCCGCGGGTGCTTCAAGACGACGCGGAAGAGCGGCCGGTAGAAGCGCTCGAGGGCGCGCATCACCACGGTTTCTTTTTCCTCGAGATCCACCGGAAGGGTGAAGAGCGCGAGGACCGGCGTGAGCGTGAGCGCGAGCACGATCGCGCCGCCGATCGCGAACGCGTAGGTGAGCGCCATCGGCGAGAAGATGACGCCGGAAACGCCGGTCATCGTGAAGAGCGGCAAGAACGCCGCCGAGATGACGAGACTCGAGAACAACATCGGACCGCCCACTTCGCGAGCGCTCCGCGTGATTCGTTCGAAGAGCGAACCGTTGTCGTGAGAGCCGAGGTGACGGAAAATGTTCTCCGTCATGATCACCGTCGAATCGACGACGATGCCGAAGTCGACGGCGCCGAGCGAGATCAGGTTGGCGGGCGTTCCGGTGCCGACCATGCCGCAAAAAGCGCACAGCAAGGCGAGCGGAATGTTGAGCGCGGTGATGAGCGCGGCGCGGATGTCGCCGAGGAACGCGAACAGCACGATCGTCACCAGGAGCATGCCGACGACCAGGTTCTCGGTGACCGTGTGCGTGGTGACGGCGACCAGGTTCGCGCGATCGTAGTAGGGCACGATCTCCATGCCCGGCGGCAGGAGGTGGTTTTGCCGGATGAAGTCGAGGCGCGCGTGGACGCCTTCCAAGGTCGGCGCGGTCTCGCCTCCGTAGCGCATCAGAACGATGCCCTGGACGATGTCCGGTGATCCGTCGTGCCCGACGATCCCGAGCCGCGGCGCGAACCCGATCGACGTGGTCGCGACGTCGCGCACGCGAATCGGCGTGCCGTGCGGCGCGCTGATCGCGATGTCGTCGATGTCGCGCACGCCGCGGATCAGGCCGATGCCGCGGACGTTGAACGCCTGCTCCCCGATGGTGAGGCGCTGCCCTCCGACGTTTTCGTTCGCCTTCTTCACCGCATCGACGAGCTGGTCGAGGGTGACGTTCTCGCCGCGGAGCCGGTAAGGGTCGACGTCGACGTGATACTGCTTGGTGAGGCCGCCGAAGCTCACGACGTCGATGACGCCGGGGACCCGCTTGAATTGGCGCTCGAGGACCCAATCCTCGACGGTCTTCAATTGCTCGAGCGAGTAGCCCTTGCCGCGGAGCTCGTACCGGAACACCTCGCCGATCGCGTTCCACGGCGAAATCTGAGCGACCACGCCGTCGGGGAGATCGGCGAACTGGAGGCGATTCAGGACCTCCTGCTTCGCCTTTTCGTACGTCGTGCCCCACTGGAAGTAACACTTCACGTCCGCGAGTCCGAAGAGCGACTGCGAGCGGACATGGTCGAGGCCCGGCGTCCCCGACATCGCGATCTCGAGCGGAACGGTGACCGATCGCTCCACCTCTTCCGCGCTCCAGCCGTCGGGTTGCGCGATGATCTCGACGAGCGGCGGAACCGGGTTCGGATAGGCCTCGATGTCGAGGCGCTTGTACGAATACAAGCCGGCCACGACGAGGCCGAGCGCGAGCATCACGACGATGGACCGCCATCCGAGGGCGGTCCGGACGAGCTTCTCGATCATTGTCCGGTTAGAAGGAGCGCGCCGGAGCTCACGACGGATTCGCCCGCCCCGAGCCCGCTCTCGACCGGCACGAAGTCGCCTGGAACGTCTTCGTCGACCACGATGGGCCGCCGCGCGAAGCGAAGCGTGCCGTCGGGCCTGTTCGGTTCGGTGACGAACGCGATGGTTTGTCCACCGATGTGCAGCACGCCGTTTCGAGGCATCGCCAGGGCTTTCCGACCGTCGCTATGGACGGACACCGTAGCGTACATGCCCGGCTTCAGGACGCGATCGGCATTTTTCAACGTGCAGCGCACGCGGATCGTTCGCGTCGCGGGATCGAGCGCGCTCGACGCCCAGTCGATCGTGCCCTCGAATTTTCGGTCGGGGTACGCGATGACGTTTACCGTCACCGGCGCGCCGACGTGCACGCGGCCGACGTCCATTTCGTAGATGTCCGCGAGCACCCAGACCGGGTTGAGCTCGCCGACGGTAAACAACTCGACGGCCGGCCCCGACCCCGAATACTCGCCCTGCACTTCGATGCCGGGGTTCAGGTTGCGGTCGATGACCTCGCCGTCGATCGGCGAATTCAGCGCGAATGCTTGCGACGCGCTGACCGCGCCGAGCCGCAGGATGCGAGTCTTTTGTTTCGCGCGGTCGAGCTCGGCGTCGGCGCGGTGAAAGTCGTCCGCGGCGGCCTCGAATTCACGCTCGGACACGGCGTGCATCTGAGCGAGCTCGGTCTGGCGGTCGAAGTTGTGCTTCGCGGCGGTGGCGTCGGCTTCCGCTTTTTCCAGATCGGCGACGGCGATTCCGACGTCCGGCGAGTCGATGATCGCGAGCGTCTGCCCCTTCTTCACGCGCTCGCCGAGCTCGGCGGTGATGGTTCGGATCCGTCCGGTGACCGGGCTGAACACGTGCGCGACGTGAAGGTCGTCGAACGACACCCGCCCCGCGGCGACGATCGTCGTCTCCACCTCGTGCTCACCGACCGTGTCGGTCGCGATGTGGGCTTCTTGCGCCTGCTTCGCGGTCAGCCACGTCTCGTCGGGGGGCGGTGTAGGCGGTTCGGCGGGCCTGTGTTGACTACACGAAAACACCAGGAACCCGGCGAGGACGGCGAGGCTCACGCCCCCGACCAACTTGTAGGGATGAATCGACATTCGGTGATGGCAGATACGGAGATCGGCGAGTTTGGCTCCCGACAACAACGGCGTGCGCGCTTCGATTCCTTAGGGAGGAAGTTTCGACGAGAATCGGGCGAGCTTCGTTAACTCATCGAGATTCATGCGAAATATTCGAAACAAGCAACCTAGCTATTCGAGCATGAGATCGCATGAAGTTGGGATGAAATTTCACTCATCGCGCACGAGAGTAAGCGAGTTTTCCCGGCGCGCGTGACGATCGGGGGGCGCCGGCATTCAGTTGCGTGGCGCTTGCCGTCGAGCGGCCCCTCAGCGAGCAGCCGTCGGCCCGCGACGCATCACCACCATGTGGATTTGCCGGTGCACGTCAGCGTAGCCGAATTGAAACGGCAAGGTGCGGCGCGGGTTCTCCGCGAAGAGCTTTCGGAAGTCCTTCGAGTCGCGCGCCTCGATGGGGCCGTACTTCGCCGGTCCGTCGAAGTGTCCGAACGTGTCTTCCACGAAGCCCGCGGCGCGCGCGAACCGCGGGGGAATGCCGGTGGAGTCGGAAATCATCCAATCGACGCTGTGGAGAAGATAGTCGCGCACGTCGGAGAACTCGTCCGCCCAGAGCAAATGACTCGCCGCCTTGGTCATCGCGGAGACGCGGCCCTTGTGTTCGAGGTACGCGATGAGCCCCGGGTGATCGTGCAGCGCCTGATCCGAAAGATCTTGGGCGATGTGACGCACGACTTTCGGCGGGTCGTCCGAGCCCGCGCGTCGATACGCGATCTCGACGTTCGTGAACGCGGCGGTCGGTGGATCGCCGAACGCGTGCGGCTCGCGATCGGACTCCGCGACGCCGGCCGCGTCGAGGTACCGCAAGGTGCCGTCGTTCTCGATGCCGAAGTAACGAAGCGAGACGGGCTCGTAGCCATGCACGACGAGCGCGGCCATGAGAAAGACGACCTCGCCGGGGATCGCCGCGCGCTCCTCGAGACCGAGGTTCGTCGTGCGACTGTAGGTGAGCCCGAGGAGCTTCCGGAGATGGCGGCGTTGCATGCCGAGGGCGCCCTTGAGCTCGCCGCGGGTGACCGTATCGATGTGGCGCACGTCGCCCGCGGGCTCGAGCGAGATCGTCGTGAAGTCGGTCGCGTCCGGAAAAACGGCGAGCGCCGTCACGAGATCACCGCCCCCGAACGGATACACGACGGTCGTCGGTAAGCCGGAAGGGCGAACGCCGGAGAGAAACGGTTCCGCCTTCGCGAGCCACCGCGCCTTGTACGCGTCGTACATGCGCGTGAGGAGCGTGCAATGGTTGTCGACGAGCCACCGATCGAGCTTCGCAGGAACGGCGCTCGTGCCGCCGCACGCCGCGACGCGGAAGAGCTCGCGCCCGGACTCGATGAAGTCTTCTCCTGGGTTCCCTGCCGTCTCGGTCGTCGGCGGGACGGGCTTCGCTTCGAGGACGGCCGCCGCGGGAGTCGGAAGCGGCGGCGCGTTCGCGAGCGCTGAATCCGCGGCGGCAGAAGCGGAAACGTCGTTCGACGTCGCCGGCGCGGCCGCAGCCGCGGCGGGCTTCGCGGCTTTCGCGGGGTCCGCGGCGTCTCTGCGACTGCACGCGCCGAGCAAGGTAACCCCCAAAAAACACCACGCCCGAACCGCGGAACCGCTCATGAGGATCCCCTAGTTTACGAGCACCGCGTCGCTTTCGCAAAGCGAGGCGTGCACCACGCTCGAGACGTACGGAAGGGTGCGACGGGACTGTGGATCGCGGCGCGTCAAACCAGAGGAAGCCGCCGCGCGCCGGTCATCACCGGAAGTGCGGCGGCGTGGAGCTCTTTCGCGGCGCCGAGCTTGTTCTTCTCGTTTTTCTCGTCGTGCTTGTCGCTGCGCTCACTCCACGCTTCGAGTAAATCGCGGTCGAGCAGATGGGTCGGAACGACGTTCGCGAGCGCGGCGGCCATGACGCTGCGCACGTCGGGATGATTCTTCTCGAGCGAGTCGATGAGCGCCGTCATGCTGTCGCGTTGAAGGTTCGGCTGACTGCCGCACAGGTTGCACGGCAAAATCGGAAACTCCGAGAGCCGCGCGTACTCGGCGATGAGCGACTCCGGGCATTGAATGAGCGGACGGATCACGCGGAAGCGACCGTCGTCGGTGACGTACTTTGCCGGCATTGCCTGGAGCTTGCCGGAGAACATGAGATTCAGGAGAAACGTCTCGAGCGCGTCGTCTCGGTGATGTCCGAGCGCGATCTTGTTGCACCCGAGTCGTTCCGCCGCGGTGTACAGGATGCCGCGCCGGAGTCGCGAACAGAGCGAGCAGTACGTCGCGCCGTCGTCGAGCTTCGACGTGACGACCGAGTACGTGTCTTCCCGCAAAATCTCGAAGGCGTACCCCCGCGACTCGAGCCACCCGACGAGCCCGCTCCCGTCGTAGCCCGGCTGCACCTGATCGAGGTGCACCGCGACGAGCTCGACCGGGAACGGCACGCGCGCCGCGAGCCGGTGGAGCAACTCGGCGAGCGTGTAGCTGTCCTTGCCGCCGCTCACCGCGACCATGATGCGGTCGCCCGGCTCGAGGAGCGCGTACTGCTCGCACGTGGCGCGCATCCGGCGATAAAGCTGCCGCCCGAGTTGGTGGAAAGCTTCCGTGGGCACCGTGGACCTCGACGAGTTTTGCGGAGGTGAGGACGGGATTCGAACCCGCGTATGACGGTTTTGCAAACCGTTGCCTAACCACTTGGCTACCTCACCGGAGGATTTGGGCGCAATTTCCGACGGCCCGCGCGGGCAGGCGGAGGTACACCTCGGTCCTTTCTCCGTCAAGCTTCGCCGGAAATCCAGGGGCAAGCGACGCTCGACTCATGGCGGAAACCTGAGGCACCGGGGCGCCAGGATCGGCGGCGAACGGAGCCGCACGTTTCGAGGGGGCCGCTTGCCCCAAATCTCTCGACGAGAGGCGTCCGAGCGGCACCGGTGGTGCCTCACGTCGGTCACGTCGCCTCGAATGCCACGCGGCCAAGCGCCCCGTCTCCACGGCATGTCGAGAACACGTCGAAAAGAGCAACCGTGGGGAAACCTCACGGTGCCCTTGGGCCAACTATTCAGCGATGCATGTCGAGGTCGACGTCTCGAAGCGGCCAGAACACCGCCGTGGTGCTGGTGGTGATCGCCGTACTCGGGCTCAGCGCCAATCTGGTACTGGCGGAAATCGGCGCACCCGCCGTGGACCGCCTGGTGCTGATTCTGATCGCTGGGCTCGCTACCGTCGGGTTGTTCGGCGCTGTCGCTCCCGAGCAGCCCGCCGACGATTGAACCGAACGGCGTCGAAAAGACCCGCTCAAAAGCGTCTCCGCTCCCGTCCTTCGCGGCGGTAGAGTTGTTTCATGCGTGTTGCGATCGGCGCGGACGAAAACCTGCCTCTGATCGGCGAGCTACTCCGGTTCCTGGAGGAGCGGGGACACCATCTGGAGCGGTTCGGCGCGGTCGCTTCGGGAAAGCAAGAACCTTGGGCACCCACCGCCGTCGCGGTCGGCGAAGCGGTCGCGCGTGGGAACGCCGACTTCGGAGTCGTCTGTTGCTGGACGGGAACCGGAGTGACGATCGCGGCCAACAAAGTCAGAGGAGTCCGAGCCGCGCTGTGCGCCGACGCCGAGACGGCGCGGGGCGCGCGGAAGTGGAACGACGCGAACGTGCTCGCGTTGAGCCTGCGCACCACCACCCCCGCGCTCGCGCGAGAGATCCTCCAGTCGTGGCTCGACGAGAGCTATGACGGAACCGAAGAAGAGAGTCTGAGTACGCTCCGCGACCTCGATCAGTCGTCGGGAGATCCGTCGAGGTCTTCCGCGAGATAACTGAGGATGACCTCGTCGAGCGACTGTTCGCTGATCGACGAGCCCCCGAAAATCGACGGCGCATCTTCGGCGCCTGCGGGGGAAAAAATGGCGGCAGGGCGCGACGCTGCGTAGCGGCCCGCGGGCGAACGGCCCGTGACGATCGGCGTGCCGTGAGCGGGTGTCCCGCGCGACGCGACGCGACCGTTCGGAAATGTCGCCGGCGCGACCGGTGCACCGCGCGGCCTCGAGACGTCGAGATCCGAAAGCACCAGCTCGGTGAGCGACGGCGGCAAGCGCCGGTCGGATGAATCCGTCGGCAAGACCGGCTCCGGCGCCGCGCGATGCGAGCCGACCGCGACCAGCTCGGACGAGCTCGACGGCATTTTCGAGAGCACGGCCGCCGCCGACGACGCCACGGCAACCTCGTCGGCGATCGCTTCGGCGACCGGTCCGCACAATCGGTCGATCTTGCGATCGAGTTGCCCATCGCGGAGCGCGATGAACATGGCCTTGTGCTGCTCCTTCATCATGCGCCGCACCGCGGTCGCCATGTCCTCGCGACCGAGGTGCTCGGCGTAGTCGGTACGCGTGCTCTCGATGATGCGTCCGCCGTCGGCGAACAGGTGGGTGACGATGTGCGGCTTCCGGACCCCGGAATCTTCCGTTTGAACATGGAAGAGCCGCCCCTTGTGCTTCACATTGTTATTGAAGCCAACCAAGGGCGACGGGACTTTTCCCACAGTCTCACTCCGAATCATCAGGCTACCACACCTACGCCTGCTCAGCGCCCCGACTCGTCGAGACGTCTCATCCCCTCGAGCAGGAGCGCTTCCGGACTCGCCTGGATGACGGCCTGGGCGGCGCGGAACGACGGATCGAGGCTGAAATCGCCTTCGGTGAGCGTGAGCATCGCATACACCGCCTCTTCGCCGCGCAGGGTGCCCCACATCCCGTTGAAGATGGCGCCGTCGACGAAGTGGATCTCGCCGGAGTTCGTCCCGGTGCGGATCTTCAGCGAACCCGTCTTCCGACCGTGCCAGAGCACTTGCACGATTTCCGGCAAGCCCATCTCGGTGAGCGACCCGCCGACGCCGCGGGGCGCACGCGCGCGGTCCTCGCGTTCGATGATTTGCTTCAGCTTGGCGACCAGGAGATCCGTCGCGACCGGCTTCGTCATGTAGTCGGCGGCGCCCAGGTCGAACGCGCGCTTGGCGTCCGCGCTCGAGCCGCGCGCGGTCACGACGACCCACGGAACGCGCTTTCCCCAATCGTGCTTTCGCGCCTCGCCGAGGAGCGCGAAGCCGTCCTGCGGTTTCAGATCGAGCTCGGAGAGGACGAGCTCGATGTCGCCCGCTTCCAGCAACTTGATCGCCTGGTCGGCGGTACGCGCGATGCGCACTTCGAACCCTTGTTCGATCATCCGAAGCTCGAGCACCGTCGTCTCTTCCGGATCGGGGTCGACGACGAGCGCGACGTTGCGATTCGCGAGGAGCCGCGCCTTCACGTCGTCGCCGGTCACCGTGTGCTTGAACAAGTCGACGAGGTTCGGATCGAAGATGGACCCTTTGTACTTGGCGAGCACCTCGCATGCCTGCACGGGGCGCAACGTCTTTCGATACGGGTTCTTCGGGTTCTGGGTGAGATCGGCGTAGGTGTCGGCGATCGCGAGGAGGCGCGCGCCGAGCGGGATCTCTTTTCCCGCCGCGGCCCCCGGAAACCCTTTCCCGTCGAAGCGCTCGTACATCGACTCGACCGCCTGCGTCGCTTCGCGCGGCAGCTCGACGGCTTCCATCAACCGAAGCGGCGCCTTGTACGCCTTCGTCGCGGCGGTCTTGTGCCCGTCGTACTCCGAGACGTTCAGCGCGGTGAGATGATACGCGCTCATTTTGCCGAGGTCGTGCACGTACGCGGCGATCTGAAACGCGGCGGCTTCCATCGGCAACACGCCGATGCGCTCGGCGATTTTCTTGACGAGGCGCGCGGTCTGGCTCGAGTGCCCGCGGAGATCGGCGCGCGTCGTCTCGAGAAGACTCACGAGGACGTTGAGCATCTCGAGATACGAGTCGCTCGCCATACCCTTCGACATCATGCCCGCCGACGACCCGGCCTTCTCGAGATCGCGTCCGGACAGGGTGCGCTCGGTCGGCTGGTGACCGGCGAGCGCGACGGCCATCGTCTCTTCGGAGAGCACGTTGCGCTCGTAGACGTCGAGCATCGAGCTGAACTGTTCGTGCGCGCTCCGATCGAGCACCGCGAACGCGTGAATGTCGCCGTTGTAGTGCTTGTTCACCGACGCGCGGATCGCGGCGGGCCGGGCAACGAAGGCGCTCACCTTCTTCACGCCGGACGCCATCTGGATCTCGCGGAGCGCATTCGTGTCGTCGGGATCGGCGACCACGACGCTGAGCGCCTCGGCCTTGGCGTCGTAGAGCACCGGGAACACGCCGTGGCGCTCGGCGATCTTCTTCGGCACTTTCTCGAGGGTCTGGCGGTCGATGTCCGCCTTCGCGAGCTTCTCCGTCGAGACGAACCGCGTCTTGTGAAGGGCGGCGATGAACTTCAGGAGCGTCGCTTCATCGGTCGCGCGGACGTCGAGGATCGCCTCTTCGATGCGGCCTCCCATGCGCTGGAAGTGATTGAGCGCCGCCTCCCGCTGTTCGGAGGTGAGCACGCCCCGCTCCACCATCTGGTCCAAAAGCCGCGGATTTCCGGTAGGGTGCATCCGAGGTTCCGAGTATACGCTCGCCCGGGACCCGCCGTCCGCGGCGCGCGAGGACCGGCGGACGAGCCGGCATACTGATGGTGGGAGCAGGGTCCGAACCGCGCCTGCCGGCGGCACCTTGACGGGCCCGCTAGCGGCGGCTACTAGATGCGCCCTCCGAAGCGCCCGAGCGCTCCATTTGCCATGCGCACGTACTCAGCCAAACCCGCAGAAGCCCAGGCCGCCCGGAAGTGGTGGATCGTAGACGCCAAGGGTCAACCCCTCGGCCGTCTCTCCAGCAAGATCGCGATCATTCTCCGCGGCAAGACGAAGCCCACCTTCACTCCCCACGTCGACACGGGAGACTTCGTCATCGTGATCAACGCCTCGGCCGTCAAAGTGACGGGCCGCAAGGCGGATCAAAAGAACTACTACCGGCACACCGGCCGCCCCGGAAGCCTCCGGACGGAGAACTTCCGTCACGTCATCGAGCGGCGCCCCGAGGTGCCGATCGAGATGGCCGTGCGCGGCATGCTCCCCAAAAATTCGCTCGGACGAAGCTTGCTCCGCAAGTTGAAGATTTACCCCGCTGCGGAGCATCCGCACTCGGCGCAAAAGCCGGAAACCCTTTCGCTCGAGAGCTGAGACGATCGACGATGGCCGAAACGACTCCGATTTACGCGACCGGCAAGCGCAAGACCGCTGTTGCCCGAGTTTGGATGAGCCCCGGCTCCGGTGCCATCACGGTGAACGGCAAATCTGCCGACGAGTATTTCGAGCGGATGACGTCGCGCATGGTCGCGCGACAGTCGCTCGAGCTCCTCGAATCGGTCGAGCGCTACGACGTGCGCGCGACGGTGGCCGGCGGCGGCCATAGCGCCCAGGCCGAAGCGGTTCGTCACGGCATCGCCCGCGCGCTGATCGCCGAAGACCCCGAGCGGCGCCGCGCATTGAAGCGCGCCGGCTACCTGACCCGCGACGCTCGCAAGAAAGAGCGGAAGAAGTACGGTCAGCCGGGCGCCCGTAAGCGCTTCCAGTACTCGAAGCGCTAAGACACCGACTAAACCGCGGCAGACGCGGCTCGTTTCTCTCCGCCCGAGTGGCTGGGGACGGACCGACGGTGACCTTGCGCGAGGGAGCGCATTGGTGAACGATGACACGCTTTCCATGGCGTCTCCGTTCAAGCTGCGCTCCGATTTCGTCCCCAAGGGGGATCAGCCACAGGCCATCGAGGCCCTGATGAAGGGGCTCGAAGACGGCGTTCCGGCGCAGACGCTGCTCGGCATCACCGGAAGCGGCAAGACGTTCACCGTCGCGAACGTCATCCAAAAATGGGGCCGGCCGACCCTGATCATCGCGCCGAACAAGACGCTGGCCGCTCAGCTCTACGGCGAGATGAAGGACCTCTTCCCCGAGAACGCCGTCCACTACTTCGTCAGCTACTACGACTACTACCAGCCGGAAGCGTACATCCCGAGCACCGACACCTTCATCGAGAAGGACGCGATCATCAACGACCAGATCGATCGCATGCGACACGCCGCGACGCACGCGCTCTTGTCGCGCAGCGACGTGGTCATCGTCGCGAGCGTGAGCTGCATCTACGGCATCGGCTCGGCGGAGAGCTATCACGGGCTCCTCATCGAAATCGTGAAGGGCGAACAAATCCGCAGAGACGATCTCCTGCGACGGCTCGTCGATATTCAATACGAGCGCAACGACATCGATTTTCACCGCGGGACGTTCCGCGTCCGCGGCGACGTCGTCGAGATCTTCCCCGCGTACGAAGAAATGACCGCGATCCGCATCGAGTTCTTCGGCGACGAAGTCGACGCGATCCGAGAGGTCGATCCGCTCCGCGGCAAGGTGCTCGGCTCGCTCGATCGTTACGCCGTTTATCCGGGGTCGCACTACGTAACGCCGCGCCAGCAGCTCCAGCGCGCCATCGACGCCATTCGCGCAGAGCTCAAGATCCGGCTCGATTTCTACGATCAAGAAGGGCGCTTTCTCGAGAAGCAGCGGCTCGAGCAGCGCACGATGTACGACCTCGAAATGCTCGAACAGATGGGGTTCGTGCAAGGCATCGAGAACTACTCGCGTCACCTGTCGGTGCGAAATCCCGGTGATCCGCCGCCGACGCTCATCGACTATTTTCCGAAGGACTATCTCCTCGTGCTCGACGAGTCGCACCAGACGGTGCCCCAGGTCGGCGCGATGTATCGCGGCGACCGCTCGCGCAAAGAGACGCTCGTCGAGTTCGGGTTTCGGTTGCCGAGCGCGCTCGACAACCGCCCGCTGAAGTTCGAGGAGTTCGAGACGCACATGCATCGGACGCTGTTCGTCTCCGCGACGCCCGGAGACTACGAAGGCGTCAAATCCGGCAAGCACGTCGTCGAGCAGCTCATCCGCCCGACGGGCCTCACCGATCCCATCATCACCGTTCGCCCCGTGGGCGGCCAAGTCGACGATTTGCTCGGCATGATCCGCGAGCGAGTCGCGCTGGGCGAGCGCGTGCTGGTCACCACCCTGACCAAGCGGATGGCCGAGGACTTGACCGAGTACTACGCCGAACTCGGCGTGCGCGTCCGTTACCTGCACTCCGACATCGACACCCTCGAACGCATCGAGCTCTTACGCAGCCTTCGCGCCGGCGACTACGACGTGCTGGTGGGCATCAACCTGCTCCGCGAGGGATTGGATCTGCCGGAGGTGAGCCTCGTCGCGATCCTCGACGCGGACAAGGAAGGCTTTCTACGGAGCCCGCGTTCGCTCATCCAGACGATCGGGCGAGCGGCGCGCAACTCGCGCGGCGAGGTCATCATGTACGGCGATCGCATCACCGACGCGATGAAGTTCGCCATGAGCGAGACCGATCGACGCCGCGAAGTGCAGAAGGCGTACAACGTCGAGCACAACATCACGCCCGAGACCATCAAACGGGCGATCCTCGACATCAATCCGGCGAGCGGACAAACCGACTACTACGCGGTACCCCGATCGTCGTCGGCGGCGAAGAAGGGGGGAGCGTCCGAAGCGCTGCCCGAAGCGGAGCTCTTCGAACGCATCGAGGCGCTGCGACAAGAAATGTTCGCGGCAGCAGAGAACCTCGAATTCGAGCGTGCGGCGCGGCTTCGCGACGAGCTCCGTAAGTTGCAAGGCGGCAACGGCTCGACGGAAACGGCCGAAGCTCGCGCCGAGCGCGGCTCCGAGCGCCCATCGGCGAGGCCGAAAGCCCGACGCGGCAGCGGTCGCCCCCCTCCCCGCCGCTGACACCCCGGAAGCTGCCTCGGAAACCGTAGCGAGCACGCTTTCACGATGCCTAGGAAGGCCGACGCAGGCATACGCTGGTTACGCTGGTATTTCGAGGAGGCCGACCGACGCAGCGGGGCGCACAGTAGGTTTATGAGGCAGCTTCGCGAAGCGGCCAGTGAGGGTGCCAGGGGCGCTCGCGTTCGAACGCCCGCGCGGCTTGGAGCACGACGTCTTCACGATGGAGCGGCCCGACCAATTGCATGCCGATCGGGAAACCAGCGGTCGAGAGGCCCGCGCGGACGGTCGCCGCCGGGTTCCACGAGAGATTGAACGGGATCGTGAACGACGCGACGCTCGCGGTGATCTGCGGGCGCCCCGCGGTCTCGCTCGGAAGAGGGCCCTTCGCGGGCGGCGGATCGTAGGGAACCGTCGGAGTGACCAGGAGATCGAACTCGTCGAACAGATCCGCGCACCACCTCACGATGCGAGCGCGCTTGTCTCGGAGCGTCGCCCAGAGTTGCGGGCTCAGCGCCTCGACGAAGCTCATCGTCTCGAGGAGCGCGCGCCCGAAGTCGCGATCGTGCTCGGGCCTCAGATGCGCGATGCGCGCACCGATTTCGAGCGACGACAGAAGCCCCCACTCGCCGTTCATTTCCGGAGGCCCGGACGCGATCGCGCGGACGTCGTGACCGAGCCGTTGGAACACGAGCGCCGCCTCTTCGACGGCCGCGGCGATATCGGGCTGCACCACGGCGTAACCGAGGTCCGGCGAGTACGCGATGCGGAGCTTCCGCTCGAGCGGACGGCGAACCGCGTCGAGATACGAATATCCGGGGTGCGGGAGGCTCGTCGCGTCGCGCGCGTCGTGGCCGGCGACGACGTCGAGAAACAGCGCCGCGTCCTCCACCGTTTTGGTCAGCGGTCCGTACACGACGGTCGCGCCGTATTCCCAACTCGTCATCGGTCCGGTCGGCACGCGTCCGAACGACGGTTTCAACCCGAACGCGCCGACGAAGCTCGCCGGAATTCGGATCGAGCCGCCGCCGTCGCTCGCCGTGACCAACGGAAGCAGTTCGCCGGCCAGCGCTGCCGCCGAACCTCCGCTCGAACCGCCGGGCGTCCGCGACGGATCCCACGGAGAACCGGTAGCGCCGAAGAGTAGATTTCGCGTGATCCCCGCGCTCCCGAACTCCGGCGCGTTGGTCTTCCCGAGCACGATCGCACCCGCGGCGCGCAAGCGGGCGACCTGCGTCGAATCGTGCGACGCGACGTGATCGCGAAACGGTTTCGAACCGTGGGTGGTCGGGAGCCCCGCCGCGTCCTCGAGATCTTTGACGCCGAGAGGGATCCCTTCGAGCAAACGTCCGCGTCCCTCGGCGATCGCCGTTTCGGCGGCTCGCGCGTCGGCGAGGAGCGACTCGCGCGGTCGCGTCGCGACGACGGCGTTGAGCACCGGATTGTGCCGATCGAGCGCGTCGAGGACATCGCGCATCAATTCTACGGGCGACGCTCGCCGTGTTCTCAGCGCTTCCAAGAGCTCGAGCAACGTCAGCGAGCGAAGCTCCATCATCCGTTTCCATTTACAGGATTTTCGCTCCGCTCGGCGGCGTCAATTCAACACCGGAAGCCGGAAGAACATCGAGCGCGTCGAGGCGCAGCGGCGGCACCGGAGCTTCGCCTCGCGGAGGCGTCCGAACGGCCCGTTGATGGACGCGTGCTCGACCACCGCGTGCTCGCCCTCGCAGCGCGGACAAGGAACGGCGCGCGCTCGCGCTTCGACGACCGACGCCGATTCGACGAGGACGGGGTGCGCAGCCGAACCGCCGGTGCTCGCCGCGAAGAGACGCTCGCGATCCCGGCCGAGCGCGTCCGCTCGGCGCTCCGCTTCTCGGCGGATGGTGCGACTCCGCTTCGGTTGCTTCTTCTTCATGCGACCACTCGAGTAGTCATATTCTTCCTGCGAGCGCCGTCGCCCGTGTGACGAACGGTCCGCGCAGTCCATCGTTAGCTTTCGTGGCCATCACTTGCGTGAACTGTTTGGACCAGCTCACCCAACGCGTCGTCGCACATCCGCGCCTTTTTTTCCGGTATCGGCTTCGACGGCATGGGGGACGAATCAGGCCAAAACACGGGACTTCGTTGCAATCAACGTCCGCTTTCTCGACGCGCTCGAGCCCTCGCGTCGAAGACACTGCGGAGTAGCGCATCGCGTTGCGCGCAAAAACTCTCGTCACTCGAAGTGAAAATTCCGAACGGCGCGCCGGCCGAGGTTGGAAATGGCTTCGTCACCATGCTATCGACCCTTCCGCTATTCGTCGCTACGCGGCTCGACGAATCGGCAACGGAGAGACTTATGCGGATCCTATCAATCGTTTGCGGTGGCCTCTTGCTCGCCGCATGTTCATCAAAGACCCCCGACAACAGCGAGCCGTCGGGTGGCACGGGTGGCTCGTTCAGCTCAGTCGGAGGCACGCTTGGCGGTGGAGGATTTCCGGCGGGCAGCGGCGGCTTCCCCGCAGGTAGCGGCGGCTTCCCCGCGGGTAGCGGCGGCTTCCCCGCGGGTAGCGGCGGCTTCCCCGCAGGTAGCGGCGGCTTCCCCGCAGGTAGCGGCGGCTTCCCCGCGGGCACGGGCGGCAACATCGGATCGTCGGGCGGCGCTCCCGCAAGCGGCGGCGCTCCGGGCTCCGGTGGCACGATGTCGACCGGCCCAACCTTCACGGGATGCGACTCGGATGTGTTCCTCTCGCCTCCGACGCCGGCGGATCCGTCGACGCGCGGCGCGTGGGACGTCGGCGTGCAGACCGTCACGATCGGCCGCCTCACGGCGGAAGTGCTCTACCCGGCGCAGCCCGGAAGCACCGCGGGCAAGCCCGAAGCGACGTACGACCTTCGCAAGTGGTTGCCGGCGGACCAACAGGTGCTCGTGCCCGACAACGCATCGCCCGCAGTCGGTCCTTCCGGCGGTCATTTGTACCGTGACGTGCCGATCGACGGCGCACACGGACCGTATCCGGTGATCATCATGATCCACGGTACGGGCGCGTTCCGCATCGCCTCGGGAAGCTTGAACACGCAGTGGGCGAGCCGCGGGTTCATCGTGCTCGCCGCGGACTACCCCGGCCTCTTCCTCACCGATCAGCTCTGTGCGGCGGCTTCGTGCAAGAGCGGCGGAACGAACAGCGTGGGCAAGACGATCAAGGCGTCCGCGGATTGCGGAACCGTCGGGACGCAGGACATCCCGGGCGACGTGAAGACGCAGCTCGACGCGGTGACGAGTCCGACAGGTGGGCTCGCGTTCCTCGCCGGGCACGCGGACGTGAAGCACGTGGGCATCGCGGGGCACAGCCAGGGCGCTTGCGTCGCCGCGAGTGAAGACTTGCTGCCGAACGTCGAAGTCGTGATGCCCTACGATGGTGCGTTGAGCGTCAATCCGGGAACGTCTCTCAAGGCGGCGATGTTCGTCTCCGGTTTGGCGGACAAGGTGATGCCCTACGGGGCGCCGGGTACGACTAGTGGCATCGGGCCTGCCGTCTGTAGCCCGGTAGCGCCGGAAGCCGGGGCGGTGAGCACCTCGCAGGCGTACACCCAGTCGCCGATGCCGCCCGTGGACAAGTGGCTCGTCGGAATCACCGGCGGCGGTCACCTCGTCCCGACCGATCTCTGCCAAGACAACGCCCTCAACAGAAACGCGATCCAGGAAGCGGAGAACGACGGAGTCTGCGGAATCGACGATTCGATCCTCGGGCTCGGCCTGCCGTCGTTGTTCGATTGCGGAACCATCGCGCTCGCCGATGCGGTTCACACGATGAACTACGTCACCACGCCCCTCGTGGAGCAGGTACTCCAGTGCCAGGATCGGAGCTCGATCCTGTCGAGCCTGGACAAAGACGTGTCGACCATCGGCGACTTCCACCACTCGCCGTAACACCGCGAGCGTTCGAGACGAGGCGCTCGGTCGGAGGTTTCCGGCCGGGCGCTTTCGTCATTTCGGGGGTCGCCACGACCGAAACCCCTCGATTCTTCCCGCGATCCGGCGCTCGCACCCTCCGCTTTTCGGTCGTTTACGGCCCGGAGACCGCCCGGCAATACTTCCGGGGCGAAGGAAACAAGGCGTGTCGGACTATGACCTGCTCGTGATCGGCTGCGGCCCCGGCGGCCAGAAGGCGGCGATCGCCGCCGCGAAGCTCGGCAAACGCTCGGCCGTCATCGAACGCGAGGACGTCGTGGGCGGCGTCTGCCTGAACACCGGCACCATCCCGTCGAAGACGCTCCGCGAGACCGTGCTCTATCTCACCGGGCTCTCGCAGCGCGAGCTCTACGGACAGAGCTATCGCGTGAAGACCGAGATCACGATGGAGGACCTGTCGGGCCGCACCGAGCACGTCGTCTCTCGCGAGCTCCAGATCGTGAAGGATCAGCTCGCGCGAAACCGCGTGCAGCTCTTGCACGGCGCGGCGCGCTTCATCGACGAACACACCGTCGCGGTCGACGGAAAATCCGGCGTGACGAAATTCACGGCGGACAACATCGTCATCGCGACGGGAACGCGACCGGCGCGCCCGCCGAACGTCGCGTTCGACAACAAGAGCATCCTCGATTCGGACGGCATCCTCTGTCTCCAGCGCATCCCGACGTCGCTGGTCGTCGTGGGCGCCGGCGTGATCGGCATCGAGTACGCGTCGATCTTCGCCGCGCTCGGCACCAAGGTCACCGTCGTCGAGAAGCGCGATCGCATGCTCGACTTCTGCGACGAGGAGGTCGTCGAAGCTCTCCAGTATCACCTGCGCGAGCTCGCGGTGACCTTCCGCTTTCGCGAGACCGTCGCGGCCGTCGAGCTCCACGGCGATCGCACGCTGACCGTGCTGGCGAGCGGGAAAACGATCCCGGCGGACGCCGTGATGTACTCGGCGGGCCGCGTCGGCGCGACCGACACGCTCGATCTCGAGCTCGTGAACATCCCCGTCGACGATCGCAGCCGCATCAAGGTCGACGAGCACTACCGAACGAGCGTGCCGCACATCTACGCCGTCGGTGACGTCATCGGATTCCCTGCCCTCGCCGCGACGTCGATGGAGCAAGGGCGCCTCGCCGCGTATCACGCCTTCGACGAACCGACGCCGAGCATCGGCAAATCGATGCCCATCGGCATCTACACCATCCCGGAAATCAGCTACGTCGGCCAAACCGAAGCGGAGCTCACCGACAAGAGCATCCCCTACGAAGTCGGCGTCTCGCGCTATCGCGAGCTCGCGCGCGGGCAAATCGCCGGCGACTCGTACGGCATGCTGAAGCTCCTCGTGTCGCTCGAAGACCGCAAGCTGCTCGGCGTTCACCTGTTCGGGACGGGCGCGACCGAAGGTGTCCACATCGGCCAAGCCGTCATGGGTTGCGGCGGCACCGTCGACTACCTCGTCGACGCCGTCTTCAACTACCCGACTCTCGCGGAAGCCTACAAAGTCGCCGCGCTCGACGTGACCAACAAGCTCCGCGCCGTCCGCACGATGCGCAATTGATCGAGAGGATGCCCCACCCCGCCGCAACCCGCCGCCCCGAGCCGCGGCGTTCGGGGAGGGACGACCTCTTTACGTCCGATTCGATTGACCGCGCTTGGCGAGCGCTTCGACGACTTTGCGGACGTCCTGGGCTTGGGAGCGAGGCATGACGAGCAGGGCGTCGTCGGTCTGGATGACGCAGAGATCGTGCACGCCGACGAGTGCGACGACGCGGTCGCCCGCGTGGGAACCGAGGTCGCGGACGAGGTTACCGGTCGCGTCGACGAGGAGCGCGCCGTCGGGGTTCACGTTGGCGTCCGCGTCGCGTTCGCCGAGTTCCCACGCGACGGACCAGCTTCCGAGATCGCTCCAACCGAAGTCGGCGGGAACGACGTGGACCTCGTCCAGGCGTTCCATCACGCCGTAGTCGATGCTGATGTTCGGGAGCTCGGGGAACACCGCGCGCGTCTCGCGATCTTCGGCGTCCTTGCCGCCACTCGCGGCCGCTTCGATGCGGGCGATTCCCTTCGCGAGCTCCGGCATGTGCGTGCGGATCGCGTCGCCCATCGCGCGGGCGGCGTAAAAGAACATCCCGCTGTTCCAGAAGAAACGGCCGCTCCGGAAATACTCTTCGGCGCGCACGCGATCCGGCTTTTCGACGAAACGCTTCGCGCGACGCACGCCGCTCCGAACCTCGTCGGTCGCTTCGATGTGCCCGTATCCGGTCTCGGGCCCGGTGGGCGTGATCCCGATCGTCGTGATCGGACCTTCGGCGGCGGAGCCGAGGGCGAGCAGGACGGCGTCGTGAAACGCCGCCTCGTTCTGGATGTGATGATCGCTCGGCAACGCCATCACGATCGCGTCCGGATCGCGCCGCGCGAGGAGCGCGGTTCCCCAACCGATGCAGGGCGCCGTGTTGCGCGCCACCGGCTCGGCGACGACCATCACGCCGGGAAACGCCGCGACCGCGGCGCGCGTCTGCTCGAGCAAATGGTCGCCGGTGACCACCAGAATTCGCTCCGGCGGAACGAGCCGCAAAATTCGACGGATCGTTCCGGCAAGCAGTGTGTCTTCGGTACCCGGCGCGAGCGCGAGGAGCTGCTTCGGGCGCGAGCGCCGCGACGCCGGCCAGAAGCGCGTACCGCTCCCTCCAGCCATGACGAGTGCGTGAAGATGATCGTGCGCCATGGCGACTTAGAAAGGCGAGCGTCGAAAATCAGTGAAGCGTGTGATCGGTGACCATGTTCGGCGGGGGAACCGTCGGATCGCCGCCGGGCGCGTTCATCGGTTTCTGCTCGTCGATCGCGAGCACCCGCTGGATTTCGGCGTCGAAGGTGCCGAGCAAGGACATCTCGCAGAGCTTGAGACTGGCGAGCACGGCGTACGGCACGTTCGCCGGCACGCCGACAACGGCGCCCTCGAGCATCTGACGCGCGACCCAGTTCGGCACCCAGGCGAGCGCCGCCGCGAGGACGAGCAAGCTTCCCCGCCGCGAAAGCACACCGGCCGCCGCGCACGCGACGCTCGCGCTGGTCGCGGCGAAGCGAGTGCGACGGGCGAGCGGGTTCACGTGCGCCCTGACGAACAGCACCCAATATTGCTCGAAGCTCATCCTGGAATCGGACATCGCGCGTTCGCGGGATTTTGTATCACGACGGGCCTCGGCCCGCACCCAGCGCTCGCTCACGACCCTTTGGTCCCGTCGGAAAGCGCGCTCGTGACCAGCTCTTCCAGCTCGTCTTCGTGAACCATGCGAGGCCGAACCGCGGTGATGACCCCCGCGGCGTTCAGCACGACCAAGGTCGGCAGCTCCTCGATTCGAAAGTCGTTCGCGGTGTGGTCGTTCTCGTCGAAGAGCGAGGGGTAGCCGATCCCGTGGGTTTTCACGAAGTCCTCGGCGCGCCGCCAATCGTCGCCGCTCGTCGCGACGCCGAGCACGACGACGCCCTTGCCTTCGTGTCGACGAGCAACGCGATCCACGATGGGCGCCTCGGCGCGACACGGCGCGCACCAGCTCGCCCAGAAATCGATCACGACGGCCTTGCCGCGGAGATCGGCGAGGTGCATGCGGCTGCCGGCTTCGCCGTTGGCGATCACCGGGAGCGTGAAGTCCGGCGCGGGAAACCCGACGAGCTTCGAGCGCGGCGGGTGGAACATCGGAAGGACGGTGATGCCGAGGATCGCGGCGATGGCCAGCACGGTGCCGACGATGAGCGCGCCCTGGGCGGGCGTCGCGGTCTTCGAATCGGTGGTCATGGGGTTCTCGCAGTCGCTTCCAGCTCGGCGCGCGGTCGCCCCGACGAGCCGGGATCGGCGTCGAACGCCGCCATCGCCGCGGCGGTGCCGATCGCCGGCAAGGACACTCGTACGTTGGCGCCGCCGATGGCGCCATCGTGAACGGTGATGCCGCCGCCGTGCTCGACCACGATCTTCTTCACGATCGCGAGGCCGAGGCCGGTGCCGTCGTGCTTCGTCGTAACATAGGGATCGAACACGCGCTCTCGAAGATCGACGGGGACGCCCGGGCCGTCGTCGTCGACGTCGACGACCCAGAAATCGCCCGACCGCGAGAGGCTGATCCGCACGTGACCATCCTTCTTTCCGGCATCGCGGAGTGCTTGCGCGGAGTTGCGAACGAGGTTCACGAGCACCCGGCGAAACATCTGCCGATCGAGATAGGCCGGGGCTTCCGTTTCCGGAAGCGCGAACGACACAATCGGAGGGCTCACCGCAGGCTCCTCGTCCGTGAGCGAAACGACCGCTTCGGCGAGGCCTCCATGTTCGGATTGTTCCCTAAGAAATTCCGCTAGATCCGTCGGTTCGAGGCGCGCGCGCGGCAAGCGCGCGAAGTCGGAGAATTCGGTCACCAGCCGCCGGAGCGTGCCCACTTCCGCTTCGACGACCTCGAGCGTCGCGTCGAGCAGCTTCCGGAACCCCGGATCGGTGCCGTCGTAGCGCTCATGGATTTCTTCGACGGCGAGCTGAATGGGCGTCAGCGGGTTTTTGATTTCGTGCGCGAGGCGCCGCGCCATTCCTTGCCACGCGCCGATGCGCTGCAGATATTCGATTCGAGTGCGACTCGTCTCCACTTCCTCGAGCATTCGATTGAAGGCGCGCGCGAGATCCGCGACTTCGTCGGAGCCGTCCTCGGCGACGCGTACGCTCAGGTCGCCGGCGCCGACCTTCGCGGTCGCTTCCGCGAGCCGAACGACGCGGGTCGACACGCCTCGAGCCATGAGCGCGCCCACGCCGATCGCGGCGATGATGGTGAACCCCAATAAAACCGCGAACGCGAGCAGATAGGCGTTCTCGTCTTGCTTCCGGCGTGCCGCGATTTTGCCGTACGTGTCGACGAACTCGCTCATCGTCTCGAGGCCCGCCTCGAAGCGCGAGCGATCCGTCGCGAACACCGCGGTGAGCGCGGGCGCGTCGTCGGGGACGTCTTCGCCGTCCGATTCGGCGGCGAGCGCGCCGACGCCGCGATGCACCTCGAGCGTGAGCTCGTGCGCGTCGTCGACCGGACGCCCGCGGTCGACCTTGGCGAGCTCCGCGTCGCCTTGCGCGACGCTGAGCGACACCAGCGCCGGATGCTTGACGAACGCGGCGCGAAGTTCGCGCGCGACGGCGCTCGGGTCGTGGGCAGCGACCGCCGCGACGAGCCCCGATCGATCGGCGATCGCGGTCGCCTCGTAGCGCATCACCGCTTTTTCGGAGCGCGCGAGGTCTTGATAGAGGCCGAGCGATTCGTCGAGGCGCGCGCCGATCTCGGGGACGAAGAACCGCGCCGAGGTTTTCTGGACGGCGCTCCTCGCGAGGTACACGGCGGCGAGGAGGGGAATGAGCGCCGTGAGCACGATCGCGGCGGCGAGCCGGCGCTCGATGCGTCCGCTCATTTCGAGCCCGGATCCTCGAAGAATTGGCGAATCACCGCGATCGGATCGAAACCGAGGAAGCGCCCGAAATCGCCGCGCTGCGCGGCGCCGCGCACGCGCTCGAACGTCGCGTCGAGGCGCCCCGACATGAGCGACGCGACGCCCCAGCGCTCGGCAATGTCGCGCGCGACGACGTAAGCGGCGCGGCCGACGTCCACGCCGAGCGGGATCGCCACGGCGGGAAGAAACGGATGAATCACGACGTCGCGCGCCGCGACGGCGGTCGCCCACGCGCCGGGCGTCGTATCCGTCACGAGCTCTTTCCACGTCGCGGTGCGCGCGAAGAGCCCGAGCGCGAGTGGCCCCACGGAGAGCTCGACGGCGCGCGCGAGCTGCTTCGCGTCGCGAGAGAAATCGCCGGTACGAAGGCCGAGCTCGCGCCGGGCGCGCTCCGGCCCGACGACGCGATCGAACCCGTGCGGCCCGCGGTGGAGCGTGATGCAGGTGTCCACGTCGTCGCCCTCGAAGGCCGCGAACACGACGGCCTTGCCGACCGGACAGCAAGCGTCGATGGCGCGAGCGAGCGCCCGCTCCGCGGTCTTCGACGGCCAGAGCAGGTTCTTCGGATGGAACTCGCAGGCGCCTTCGTCGACGAGCTCGGCGATCACGTCGCGAAGCTTCTGGGCCTGGGCGACGAAATCGTCGTCGCGTTCGATGCGTGCGCCGAACCGTTCGCTGAACGTCACGAGCGCGCGGCGCGTGACGCGGACCGCCCACGTCGCGCCGCGTTCCGCCGCCACGACCGACAGCGCACCTTTGGCTACCGGTTCCAGGCGTCCCGCGGTGGTCGAAACGACTTTGAGAACACGCTCGCCGTCCACGAGCACGAGCAAGCCCGAGCTCGGTTCGATAAGGCCCCGAGCGCGCGCGCGCGCACCGAGGATGTCTCCGAGGACGACCCAGTCTCGAGTATCGAAGTCTTCGATTCTCACATCGCGAGCGAGCATGGCGGGAGCGGCAGTATAGTCGGGGCAATGTCGCCGCCCACCACGGACGAAACCGTCTCCGACCTCATTCGGTTCATCGACGCCTCGCCCACGCCGTACCATGCGGCGTCCGAAGCGGCCCGAATGCTCCGCGAAAACGGCTTTCGCGAGCTCGACGAACGCGACGAGTGGCGCGTCGCGCCGGGCGATCGCATTTACGTCGTCCGCGGCGGCGGAACCCTCGTCGCATTGGTGGCCGGGGGCGCCGCGCCCTCTCGCGCCGGGTTCTTGTTGGTCTCGGCACACACGGATTCGCCGAATCTGAGGGTGAAACCGCGTCCGGAGCAGCGCGCACAGGGCTATCAGCAGCTCGGCGTCGAGGTGTACGGTAGCCCGCTGCTCCACACGTGGCTCGATCGCGACCTCGGGATCGCGGGCCGAGTGAGCCTCCTCGACGGCTCGACGCACCTCGTACGCATCCATCGACCCATTTGCCGCGTGTCGAACCTGGCGATTCACCTGAACCTCGTGCCGCCGACGGAAGGGCTCAAGCTGAATCCGCAAACCCAGGTCGTTCCGACCTTGTCGCTCGCGGAGCGATCTCCATTTCGCGAGCTGCTCGTCGAAGCCATTCCGGGTGCGACCTCGGATTCGCTCGGCGCGTTCGATCTCGCGCTGTACGACGTGCAACCGGCTTCGGTCGGCGGCGCCGACGGCGAGTTCTTGTACGCGCCGCGACTCGACAACCTGGCGTCGTGCCACGCCGCGGTGCGCGCGCTCATCGCCGCCCAGGCGCAAGGCGACGCGACGATCGGCATCGCGCTCTACGACCATGAAGAGGTGGGAAGCCAGAGCGCCGCGGGAGCGTCGAGCCTCTTTTTGCGCTCGATGCTCGAGCGCGTCGCGACCGGCGCGCGCGATGCGGGCGCCGAAGCAGGACCGCGCGCCCTCGCTCGCTCGCTCCTCGTCTCGGCCGACATGGCGCACGCGATCCATCCGAATTTCACCGATCGACACGACCCGGAGCACACGCCGTTCCTCGGCAAGGGGCCGGTCATCAAGATCAATGCGAGCCAGTCGTACGCGACGGACGGGCCGTCGGCGGCCGTCTTCGAGCGCGCGTGTCGCGACGCGGGCATCTCGACGCAACGCTTCGTGGCCCGGAACGACATGCGCTGCGGCACGACGGTCGGTCCGATTTCCGCCGCGCGGCTGGCGATGCGCACGGTCGACGTCGGAAACCCGATGCTCAGCATGCACTCGTGCCGCGAGCTCGCCGCCACGGCGGACGTGCCGAAAATGATCGACGCGCTGACGCGCCTGCTCGATACGGGGACGGTCCCGCCGGGCTCGGCGTAGTCGCGCCCCGTCGCTCGCGACGTGTCAGACTCCGCCCGTGCCGTCCCGCGTGCCCACCCACAAATACACGGACCCGCTCGACCACGTCTGGGTCACGGCGGCGCGACGCATCGGGTTTCGGGTCGAGCGCACCCGGGATGCCTACGCGGCGACGCCCGGCGGTCGCGTGCTCCTGCTCGGCGATCCGGCGAGCCTCGACGCGGACGACTCGCTCGCGCAGATGATTTTGCACGAGCTCTGTCATTCCCTCGTCGAGGGCGAAGCGTCGTTCGACGTGCGCGACTGGGGACTCGACAACGAGACGGAGCGTGACGTCCCGCGGGAAGAGGCGTGCCTGCGGCTGCAAGCGGCGCTGACCGCGCGACACGGCCTCCGCCGGTTCTTCGCGCCCACGACGGATTTTCGCGCGTTTTACGACGCGCTCGCCGAAGATCCGCTGTCGCCGCGCAACGATCCGACCATCACGATGGCCGTTCTGGGCTTCCGGCGCGCCGACAAGGCGCCGTGGGCGCCGCATCTCCGCGATGCGCTCGAGGCGACGGCGGCCATCGCTCTCCGCGCGCACGCGTTCACGAGCCCCGAAAACGGAACTCGTGACGACGCGCCGGCCGAACAAGATCTGTACTCGGTCGTCGATGCGCCGCCTCGCCGGCACCCGACGGGGCTTCCCGGTAGCGCGCACCGGGCGCCGTCCGAGACGTGCGGGACGTGCACGTGGCGCACGGCGCGGGGTCGTTGCCGGCAAGCGGACGGCGCGCGTGTCGACGCCGCGCTCCCCGCGTGCGAGCGCTTCGAACCCGAGCTCGATTGCCGGGATTGCGGCGCGTGCTGCCGCGCGGCCTACGACACCGTGCAGGTCGGCGCGCGCGACCCGGTGCGGAAGAAACATCCGGAGCTCGTCGTCGTCCGGGGACCGTTTCTCGAAATCGCCCGCCGCGGCGACCGCTGTTCGGCGCTCTTCGGAGGAGAACCGGGCGACGCGGACGCCCCGCCGGTGCCCTTCACCTGCTCGATTTACGAAGACCGCCCCAAGTCTTGTCGCGATTTCGAGCGCTCCGGCGAGCATTGCCTGACGGCGCGACGACGGCTCGGACTGACGCTTTAGCGAGCCCGCACGGCAAAGCGCGTGGCCGCGACTCGGGCGCGACTTGACAGGGCCGAACGCGTGGCGATCCTGCCCTCGCGAGCTCATCATGACCACCGCCGCCCCCGAAAAGTCGACCCACCATTTTCAGGCCGAAGTGAGCCAGGTCCTCGGCCTGGTCATCAATTCGCTCTACACGAAGAAGGAAGTTTTCCTTCGCGAGCTCTTATCGAACGCCTCGGACGCGCTCGACAAACTCCGATTTCGAGCGGTGACGGAGCCCGGACTCGTCCCCGAGGGCGAAAAACTCCGCATTCGTCTCATTCCGGACAAGGCGAAGCGCACGCTGACGATCTGGGACAACGGCGTCGGCATGTCGCGGGAAACCTTGACGACGGATCTCGGCACCGTCGCGCACTCCGGCACCCGGGCGTTCCTCGAGAAGCTCGCGGACGCAAAACGCGCGGACGTGAACCTGATCGGGCAGTTCGGCGTCGGCTTTTACAGCGCGTACCTCGTGGCCGACGAAGTGGAAGTGACGAGCCGCGCCGCGGGCGAAACCGAGGCGAACCGCTGGACGTCGAAGGGAACCGACACGTTCACGATCGAGCCGGCCGAGCGCGAGTGCCAAGGGACGACGATCGTCCTCCACCTGAAGCCCGACGCGGACTACCTCGAGACGTACCGGCTCAAGAGCCTCGTCGAGCGCTACTCCGATTTTCTCGACTACCCGATCGAGCTCTCGACGGGCGAAACCGACGCGAAGGTCGAGGTCGTCAACAAAGGAAAAGCGCTCTGGCAACGCCGGCCCGCAGAGGTCGAGAAGAGCCAGTACGACGACTTCTACAAGCACCTGACCCACGACTTCGAACCGCCGTTCGCGCACCGGCATTTCCAGGTCGAGGGGACGCAGGAATTTTCTGGATTGCTCTTCATCCCGAAGCGCGCGCCGTTCGATCTCTTCCAGCCCGAAGAGAAGCACGGCGTCCGCCTCTACGTGCGTCGCGTCTTCATCATGGACGACGCGGCGGATCTCTTGCCGAAGTGGCTCCGCTTCGTGCGCGGCGTCGTCGATTCGGAAGATTTGCCGCTGAACGTCTCGCGCGAAGTCTTGCAAGACTCGAGCATCGTGCGCGTCATTCGGAAGCAGATCGTGAAGCAGGTGCTCGACTTGCTCGACGGCATCGCGAAGGACGAACCCGCGCGCTACGCGGAGTTCTGGGGCGTCTTCGGTCGCGTGCTGAAAGAGGGGCTCCACTTCGAACCCGACCAGAAGGATCGACTCGCTCCGCTCCTGCGCTACGAGAGCAGCAAGGGCGCCGGCCTCGTCTCGCTCGCCGAGTACAAGGGCCGCATGGTCGAGGGCCAGAAGGCGATCTACTACGTGATCGCCGAATCGCGGACCTTGGCCGAGAAGAGCCCGCACACCGAGCAGCTCCGGAAACGCGGCTTCGAGGTGCTCTTCATGACCGATCCGGTCGACGCCTTCGCCGTCGGCGGTCTCGACGACTTCGAGGACGTCCCGCTCGTCTCGGCAACGGCCGCGGACTTGAAGCTCGGGAGCGACAAGGCCGCCGACGCCAAGGAAACAGTCGTCGACCTCGACGATCTCCGCGGATTGATTCGCGCCGAGCTCCAGGAAGACGTCAGCGAGGTGCGCGTCTCGGATCGACTGACCGATTCACCGGCGTGCCTCGTCGTTCCGGACGGCGGATTGCAACCGCACATCGAGCGCTTGCTCCGGGCGACCGAGCGCGGCGGTGGGCACGCGAAGCGAATCCTCGAGATCAATCCGACGCACGCGCTCCTCACGAATCTCGAAGCCGAACGAAAGACGAACCCCGCTTCACCGCGCCTTCGCGACTGGATCCACCTTCTGTTCGATCAAGCGCTCCTCGCCGAGGGGAGCCCCATCGAAGATCCGTCGCGCTTCGCGGAGCGACTCACGAAGCTCCTGGAAGAAGCCAGCAAACGGCCGCCCGACGCGCCGCTACCGCCCGCTTAGCGTAGTTGCCAGACTTTTCACGACCGTCATTCCGCGGAAGGCTTCGCGGCTCGGGCACGCGCGTCGCCCCATTCGACCAAGAAGTCCGCGGACGAACGGCTCCTCGAGTGAATGAGCACGCGTCCGTCCACGCCGGCGTGTTTGAGGGCGCCTTCGAGCGCTCCCACATGGTGCGAATCGAGGAAGTAGTGAACCTCGTCGAAGCGCAGGACCATCTCGGTAGGGCCGCTCGATAAGACGGACGTCTGACTCGGTCGCACGTTGAGCGGGTAGGCCTTCACCATCGCCTCGACGACCGCGTGAACGCCCTGCGCCGACCCGAGCACGACCTTGCCGAGCGTCGACGCGATGAGCGCGGCGGGCGCGCCGCGACCGAGCTTCCGGAGGGCCAGGCGGATCGGGAGATCGGTCAGTAGGAGCTCGCAGCTTTCGATGAGCAAGCTCGCGTGTTCGCGGAGCGGATAGAACTTGAAGGGTAAATAGCGCTCGCGCGCGGAAGGCAACAGGACGCCACGACGCTTGGCGCCGATCACCAGCGGCGCGAGGAACATGCCCGCCATCTCGGCGGCCTCGGGAATCGCGAGGAGCTCTTCCGTCCTTTCGAACGGTGCACCCCACGGCGGCTCTTCGAACCCCGCCGCCTCCCGCTTTGCCGCTAGCCCTCGCGCCACTTGAATCTCCGGATGGATATTCCTCCAAGTGTCTCGCCGTCCGCCGGCCTTGGCAAGGCTCGCGGACGCGACGCGAACGCGATCGGCCTCGCGGGTTCAGGGCGTGTTCGCTGGCAGGTTGACCAGCGCGATTCCCGTCAGTGACCCCTGATTTTTCAGCATTCCCGTGGCTCCGCTGCCGTCGAGAGCCGCCTTCCACACCGTGCCGGTGTCGAGCGACGTGTAGTACATGGTGTTCCTCGGCAGATCGAGCGAGATGCCGATGGCCTGGCCCGCCCCGTGCTCGAGGATGGTGCGGTCCGTTCGCGAGGCCGGGTTGAAGCCCGCCGGCGGATCCATCGGCGCTCGCGACACCGTGTTGTCGCCGCGATCCGTCCAGTACATTTGCCGCTTCCCGAGATCGACGTCCATGTCGATCGGCTCGGCCAACCCGGAGAACAGGATCTCGATGTCGGTGCGATGCGCGGCGTCCTCGCCCGCGGGGATCTCGATGTCGGCGCGACGGATGGTCCCGACTCCGCCGTCGGTCGGGCCTTTTTGAGTCCAGTACATCTTGCCGTGCGGGACGTCGAGCGCGATGCCCACGGCCCAGTTCGTCGCGTCGGCACGCGCCGTGTCGCCGTCGGCGATCGTGACCAGGGTCTCGAGCTTCGAGCCGTCGACGTTCACGCGCTGGATCTTCATGCCCTCGCGATCCGACCAGTAGAGGACGCCGTGCGCGGCATCGAGCTTCAGTTGCTTCGGCGTGAACGTGCCGCCCGCCGGAACGATGGTCGTCTGGGCCGAGCCGTCGAGCTTCGTGCGCAAGATGAAGCCGTCGTTTGCGTCCGGAGCGCCCATGTTCGTCCAGTAGACGAAGCCGTTCGGCACATCGACGACCACGCCGTCGGGCGTCGAGCTCCCTTGCGAGGAGATCACCTTGCTCGGCGAGCCGTCCGCAGGCGCCGTGAGGACGCGACCGAACAGCGCGTCGAGGAAGAACACGGTCGGCGTTCCATTCGGCGGCCCCGACGGACCGGTCGCACCGCTCCCGCCGTCCGGCGTCGATGCCGGCGCGCCTCCCGTCGATGCGGGGGCGCCTCCGGAGCTCGGGTTCACGCCGCTCGAGCCGCCCGTCGGCAGGCCGCTCACGCCGCCCGACGCAGACGGAGCGCCGCCCGTCGAGCCGCCCAGATTCGTCGCGCCGCCGGGTGAATTTTGCCCGCCGCTCGTGCCGCCGTTCGCCGTCGCGGGCGAGCCGCCGCTCGACGAGCCCCCGGTGCCGAACGACGCGCCGCCGGTCGCGACGCTCGCGTCGCTCCCGGAATTGGAGCCGCAACCAAACAGCGAAAAACCAGCGAGGCCGAGCCCCAGGGCCAGGCGCATCGTGCGCGGAGAATTCATGCGAGACCTCCTTCGAGCGTTCGCGTCGAACGGTCGACAAGCAAAGCGGACTCGGATCGCCCGCGAACGATAGCGTGCGCTCCTTCCATCGACTCGTACAATCCACGTCGTTGTTCGCACCCTGGTCGCCAATCGTCGCGCGCCTCGAAGCGCGCAGGGTGGCGCGGGCCGGTGGCGGCGCCTTCGGGCATCGCGACTCCGAGACCGATTCTCGTCACGAGACAAAAAGACGATGCATACGGACGATTGTGACGCTCGAGACGCTGCAGTAAGGGTCCCCGCGACTCGATCGTCACCGGAATCATCTCGTCATGCTCTCGAGTGAACCCCGTCTCGTCTGTTACGCGTGTCAAAAGCCGCAGGTTACCTGCGTCTGCGGCGTCATCCCGCGCATCGACAATCGCACGTTCGTTCACGTTCTCCAGCACCCGCGCGAACGCACCCATCCCTTCGGTACCGCTCGGTTCGCGCGGCTCGGTCTGTCGCGGAGCGACGTTCGCGTCGCGTGGGACGCGAATGTTCGCGAGACGGAGCGCCCGGGGTGGTTGCCGTCGGACGCCGTGCTCCTCTATCCGTCTCCGGACGCGCGCGATCTCGGTGAGCTCGCCCGCCGCGATCGACCGACGCATCTCGTCGTGCTCGACGGCACGTGGAGCACCGCGCGCACGCTCTACCGCGACAAAGCGTGGCTCAAATCACTCCCCGCCTATCGGCTCTCGCCCGACCGGCCGAGCCGCTATCGCATCCGTCGCGAACCTCACGCCGACTACATCTCGACCATCGAAGCCATCGTTCAGGCCTTATCGGTGCTCGAGCCCGACACCGCGGGTCTATCGGGGCTCATCGACGCGTTCGATCGCATGATCGATCGCCAGATCACGCTCGTCGGCAACGGCCGCGACGTGCGGCGTCTCGCGCCCAGGCGGCCGATCGCGTCGCGCCGCATTCCGCGCGCGCTCGCCGAGCACTTCGATCGCGTCGTCGTCGCCTACGTCGAATCGGCGCGGGAGCATCCCGCCGCGCCGCGCGAGCTCGTGCAGTGCGCGGCCGTCGCGCTCCTTTCGCGCGCGTCGTTCGAGCGCCTGGTGCGCCCGTCGTTCGGGCTCCCCGACGAACGACATCTCGCGCACATGCGCCTCGCCGCGAGCGACTTCGACCGAGCCGTCGATCGCGCGACGTTCGACACCGAGTTTCGTCATTTCCTCGACGCCGCCGCGCCTTCGCCGATCGTCCTCACGTGGAACCCTGGCGCGCTCGATCTGCTACGCGACGCCGCGACGCCCTCGACCGAATTCGGCGCCGCGACGGAAACGTCGGTCTCCCGGCTCTCGCTCAAATCCGCGTATCGCAGCGTCTATCAAGACAGCGCGGGAAGCCTCGACGAGGTCATCGTGAACGACGCGCTCCCCGTCGAACCCGCGTCGTTCACCGGCCGCGCCGCGGAACGCGTCGCCCAAGCCATCGCCGTCGCGCGCCACCTCCACGAGCTGACGACGCGAGCGTGAGACTTGGACTCGAGTTGTGCAGAAATCAGCGGGGGTTGCCCCCACCCCATCCGTCCTCGCGCTACGCGCTGCGGGCGGTGGCCTCCCCCAAATCAGCCGCATCCGCAGCGGCCGCGGCTTCAGGGGGAGGAATCACTACGCGCCCGTCCGCTTCAACGGCGAGTCGTGCAGCTCTCACGCCGTACGCTTGAGTTCGCGCACTGCGATCAAATCGCTTTCGCCAACCGGTCGAATGTCGCGGCTGTGCAACGCGACGATTGCTTGCGTTCTGCCCGACGCAAGCACGAACTCCACCTCGAATCCGTCCGGCTCGTGCACGTCGACCACTGCACCCAGGTCCCCACGCCGAAGCCCGTGGTCTGAAAGATCACGGTCGAGGACAACGGTGTCGAGTAGCTTGAACATCGGTTAGGCGGGGAATGCTGTCACGAAGTGTGCGAAGTCTCGTCCGATCGCCACCATCCAGACCGTCACGATCCCGACGCGTCGGTCATTCGGTCATTCGGTCACTCAGTCATTCGGTCCGGTGAGACCAGTACGAATCTCGAACTTCTAGCACCACACGTCGCAACGCCCTACCAGCGCCCGCCCGTGAAGCCTCGTCGCGGCCGAAGTTTTCGGCGAGCACCACGCGCTCGCCCCCTTCCCTCTAGCCTTAGCCCTACCCCTACCTTTGCCCGGAACGGGCAGCGCTGAGGATCCGCGGGCGTGTTCTCGAATCAAAGCAACGCGACGAGCGCGAGCTCCGCCGTCATTTCGATCATCGTCTGGCGAAAGCCGTGGCGTGAGAAAAGACGCTGAGCGGCTTCGTTTTGCACCGCGGTGCTGAGAATGACGCGGGGCGCGCCCATCGCCGCGAAGCGGGCTTTCGTTTCGTCGAGGAGCGCGCTCGCGACGCCGGTGCGTCGTTCGGCGGCCACGACGAAGATGTCGTGCAGTTCGCCTGCCGCGTCGCGAAGCGCGTTCCAGTCGCGGGGCTCGAGCCGCGCGTACACGTAGCCGACGCGGCGCTCGCCACGCACGGCCACGAGCACCAGAGCCTTCGGGTCGCTGGACGCGCTCTCGAGAAAACGGCCGTATCCCGCTTCGATGCCTTCCATGATCATGAATCGCTTGGCGTCGAGGTCGTGGTGATACCGAACGAGCGCGCCGGCCATGACGCCGAGCTCCTCGAAGTCGCCCGGAGCCGCGGAGCGAACGGTCACGTCGTCGGTCATGGATTCGGCAGGGCGTGCTCGCGCGGCCTCGGCAATCAATACTTCGGCGCGGGTCGTTTCTGGCTCGACCGCAGTGCGTCGACGAGGGTCACGGTGTCTTTGTCCTTCACCTTGGCCTTGTCGAGGTCGCGCAGGCACTCGTAACAGTCGTCGAAGCCGGACGTTCCGCAGCCGGTCTTCTTGAGCAATTTGCCGAGCATCGCCGCCGCACGGCGATCACCGGTGTCGCGCGCGGGGACGAGCAGGGCTTTGTCGGCGTCGCAATCCTTCGCGCTGCGAAGGTCGAGCGCGACCTTGAGCGCCGGCGATGCCTTGTCGCGGACGTCGGTCGCCGCAAGCAGGTCTTCGGCGAGATCGGCGGTCTCGTTGTGCGCGCCCTTGGCGGCCGCGACGGGCTCGTAGAGCAGATCCGGGCCGAGCGGACCGGGGAGCGCCGCGATGATCGCCGCGGCTTGGTTCGTCGTCTCTCGATCGGCGAGAAAGTCGCGCAAGCGCTGGAGCTGATCCTTGTTCTTCAGGACGTCGGGGTTCTTCTGGATCTCGTGCGAAAACCCCTCGAGCGCGCGCGACTTGTTGCCGGATTTGCCGCGCGCGAGCGCCAGCGTCTCGACAGCGGTTCGCTCTTCGGGCTTTTTCGCCTTCAGCGCGTCGAGCGCCTTGTAGTCGCCGCTCGCCGCCAGCTCGACGGGCGTCGTCGGTGGAGCCGCGCTCGTCGCCGGCGGCGGCGCGCAGATCGCCGCGCTCGGGGCGACGGCCGGCGCGCGCTTCGGCGCGAGCGGCCCGATCCCCGTGTAGACCCCCGCGCCGAACGCGAGCGGCAGGGCGACGCCGAGCACCATGATGAGCCGCGCGCCCCCGCCTGGCTTCGGCTCGATCGAGGGCTCCGAGGGATCCACACCCTTACTTTTCTCTTCGCGGGCCGCCCTGGCAAGAAAAAGAGACCCGACACTACCTATACGTCGCGAGAACGAACACGAGCACCGCGCCGAGAGCGATGCAGAGCAGCGCGGTGACGACGACCCAGGCGCTCCCGCCCCCGGAGGCGACCACCCGCCTCGTCGCGTCGTGGTCGTCGAGCAAGGGGTCGAGCTCCGACTCGAACCGGCGGTGCGAGCGCGCGGCACGCTGCCCGAGCAGGGCGGCCGACAGCGCGAGCGCGAGCACCGCGAACAGACCACCGTACATCCGGACACGACGCGCTCGCGACGCTTCTCGGCGAACCGCGGCGTCGACGCCGTCGAAGAGGAGCACGTCCGCGACGTCGAACGTGAGCGCCGGCTCGGCGGAGGCGCGGAGCGGCCAGCCGACGAGCGAGGCGGAGTGAAAATCCGGCTCGCTCGACACGACGGCCCAGAGCGGGCCGGCCGGGGGAAGCCGCGCGGAAAACACGCCGCGACTCGCGCCGTTCGGATCGCTCGAGTCGGGCGCCAGCCACACCGTGCCCGACGCGATGCGCTCCTGGTCGTCGACGAGCGCGACGTACGCACGGTCGCGCAGGATGGGCGACTCGACCAGCACCGCGCCCGCCGAGAACGTCGCGTGGAGCGCGCCCGGAACGACGGACAGCGACACGTCGAGGCGCGCGTCGTCGGAGCCCGTCGTGACGATCGTCACCGCGACCGAATGCTCGCGAGGACGGAGCGAAAAGACGGCGCGTCCGTTCGCGTCGGTGACGGCGTGATCCGTCGCGACGTCGGCGCCGTCGGCGGTGACGTGCACGCCCGCGGCCGGCACCGGGGCGTTGCCTCGCGAGACCGAAACCCAAAGTGGGTCCGCGTACGGAACGGCAAAAACGCCTCTGGCGGCTGCGGCTCGAATCACGGTGCCGTCGGACGCCGGCTTTCCGGTGACCCAGCCGCCGCGATGCTTCGCGCCGGCGTGCCACTCTGCTTCGGTCGCGCTCACCGTCGTGTCGACGATCGGCTCCGGGCGATCGGCGAGCCAGAGTCCGACGTGAACGGGACCGGCGATCGGCTGCGGCGTCGGGCCCTGGGCGATCGCGAGCGCACCCTCGTCGTCGAGGACCCCGCGGCTGACTTGCTTGAGGGCGCCGATCGTCGTCTCGACGGTGATCGGCGTTGCACGGAGCGGCCGCTCGAGACCGTCGAGTCGCTCGAGCACCTCGACGCGACACGAGAACGCGCTGGCGCCGGCGGTGGGGCCGCCGCGGATCCGCGCGCCGATGACCTTCGTGGTTCGCCCCGGGCCGAGCAAGACGCCGCCGACCACTGCGACCGACAAAGCCGGTAAGAGCAGCGCGAGGCGGAACTCGCCGCGACGGGTCGATGCGGATTGAGCCACCCCGTTGTTCCCCGTTCGGCTCGCGACGATCTATGCGGGCAACGCCGTGAAGCGTGCCCTCCCCCCGAGCCCGCGGAGCGGGCGATTTGGGGGAGGCCACCCGCCCGGAGCGCCCGCAGAACGAGCCGCGGAATGAAGCGCCGCGTGCCCGGGCGCGAGGACGGATGGAGGTGGGGGCAGCCCTCGCAGAATGACCTCGGAATCGACGATAGCCGCGAGCCGCGCGAGCTGGGAAGGTCGACTTGAGGGCCTCGGCGGCTCCTCGGCGGGCGGCGTGGCTCTTTTCGCGCGGTTAGCGGCGCGATCCGGGCGCGATCGGCCTTCCAAGACACGAGAGGTCGAGACTAAGCTCCCGCGCCTCGAAGGCGAAAGTATGGCGGAAAAGAAGAAGCGAAAAGTGACGCGGGAACGCGCGGAACGACGATTCATCCCCGTCGCGACGCACACGTCGCGGTTCGCCGCCGGTCTCGGCATGGCGGGCTCGTTCGCGCTCGGCGCAGGCGTCTTTGCGCAATGGGCGCAAGATCCGCCGCGGCTCTTCGCTCCTTACTTGGTCGCCGCCGGCGCGGTCGGGCTCGGCGCGGGCCTCTGGCTCGGGAGCGCCGGCGTGTTCCCGGTGCGAGTCGGCGACGCGGGCATCGCGATCGAACGCGGCACGGAGATCACCCGCGTGCTCTGGTGCGATCTCGAAGAGATTCGGATCGAGGGAACCGATCTCGTCGCGAAGGCCGCGACGACGACGCTTCGCATTCCACTCGGAGCGCATCCGAAGGCCACGGCATTCATCGTCGAAGAGGCCGCACGACGGGTTCCGCTGATCGTGAAGGTCGACGAGGCGGCGCGAAAAGCGATGCCGAGCACAGCGGGGAGCGGCACCGAGGTGCCGGTGAGCGGCGACCAAGTCACGGGCCGGCGCTGCGCCGCGACGCAAAAAGTGATCGCGTTCGAACGCGACGCGCGACTCTGCGCGAATTGCGCGCAGGTCTATCAGAAGGACAGCGTGCCGAAGGAATGCGTGACGTGCGGCGCTGAGCTCGCCGGCAAAGCCCTGAAGCCCTGACGCGAGGCAGCGGAGCCGGTCGCGCTCGCGGCCGCGAGTGGGTTCCGACGTCACGCGTGCCGGCCGGCCGAACTCGGCCTACACTCGCCGCATGACCGCCGTTTACGTCATCGACGCCGTTCGGACCCCCATCGCGAAATACCGAGGCGCGCTCGCGCGCGTGCGCAGTGACGATCTCGCCGCTCACGTGATCACCGCGCTGGTGAAGAAGCACGCGTCGCTCGCGGAACGACTCGATCACGTCGTGTTCGGCTCGACGAATCAAGCCGGCGAAGACAATCGCAACGTGGCGCGCATGGCGCTCTTGCTCGCGGGCCTTCCGTACGAAGTGCCGGCCGTGACGGTGAATCGCCTGTGCGGCTCCGGGCTCGAGGCGGTGAACGACGCGGCGCGCATGATCTCCCTCGGCGAAGCGTCGGTCGCGATCGCCGGCGGCGTCGAGAACATGACGCGCGCGCCGTACTCGATGCCGAAGGCCGACGAAGCGTTCGGCAGGACGCCTCCGGTGATCTACGACACGACGCTCGGCTGGCGTTATCCGAACCCCAAGATGGAAGAGCGGTTCGACCTGATCAGCATGGGCGAGACGGCGGAAAACGTCGCGGCAAAGTTCAGCATCACCCGCGCCGAACAGGACGCTTTCGCGCTCAAATCGCACCAGAGAGCCGTCGATGCGCAGGAGCGCGGGCTCTTCAAGAACGAGATCGCGCCGGTGTCCGTGCCGCAGCCGCGCGGACCGGCGACGCTGTTCGAGCGCGACGAAAATCCGCGCCCCGACGCGTCGCTCGAGGGGCTCGCCAAGCTGAAGCCCGCGTTCCGCGACGGCGGCACGGTGACCGCCGGCAATTCGTCGCCGTTGAACGACGGCGCGGCGGCGGTGTTGCTCGCGAGCGAAGCGGTCGTGAAGGAAATGGGACTCACGCCGAAGCTCCGCTGGGTTGCGAGTGCCGCGGCCGGCGTGGACCCGAGCTACATGGGCGAAGGGCCGATCCCCGCGACGAAGAAGGTGCTCGCGAAGACCGGGCTCCGCGCGCCGAACCTCGACGTCATCGAATTGAACGAAGCCTTCGCCGCGCAGGCGCTGGCGTGCATTCGCGGGCTCGATTTGGATCCCGAGCGCGTGAACATCCGCGGCGGCGGCATTGCGATCGGCCATCCCATCGGGTGCTCCGGAGCGCGTCTCGTCGCAACGTTGATGAACATCATGGCGGACTCGCCGAAGGCCCGCGTCGGGCTCGCGACGATGTGCATCGGCGTCGGCCAAGGCATCGCGACGTTGTTCGACAAGACCTGATCGTCGTCGCAAATTCGCCAGGGGCGCGGCGGCCGAGCGGCTATCGAAGTGCTTCGCCGCCCGCCACGAGCGGTGTACGCAACCTTCACACCGTCTCGTCGCCCGTTCAGCGTTCTCTACGGGTTCGAAACGTTTTCGACCGATTCATTCGGCGATCTTTGCGAAGTCTGTTGCGACACCGTTTCGCATCTGTTGCACGAGCCCGGCTCTGCGAAGACGCTTGATCTTTGCAGTCGCGAACGCGATCAATGGGCGCATGAGCGTCGCTGAACCGGACGACACGCGCGAAAAATCGAACGGTCGTACCGCGAACGAAAAGACGACCAGCGTCGACACGAGCGTCAACAGTGGTTTCCGTGCCCGTCTCGAGGGCCTGACCTTGTTCGACCTGGTGCAGATGGAATGCATCGCGCGCACGCGTCGCGTGATGCGCGTTACCTCCGGGGGACGCGTCGGCTACTTGTTCTTTCGAGAAGGCGAGATCGTGCACGCGACGACGCGCAACGTCGTCGGTGAGCGCGCCGCCCTCGAGATGCTCGGCTGGACGGACGGCGTGTTCGAGCCGTGCAACATCGTCTGGCCGGAGCGCGACACGATCCAATCGTCGTGGCAGAACCTCCTCATCGCTTCCGCGACGGCGAAGGACGAAGACGCGGCGGGCAAGCTCGTGCGTTTGCCGAGCCGGCGAGCCGCGCAACTCGACGCCGCGAGCCGGCGACCCGCACCTTCGGAACCTCCCCCGAGCAAAGCCCCCGACACGGTGCGCCCACCTCCGTCGGGCTCGGCGGCGCCGAACGAGGCGGCAATGAAGAGCACCCAAGGGTTGACGACGAACGGCGTGCAGCGCGCGGTGCGCATCGATCCGAACGGCAAGGTACTGTCGGCCGCGGGAGACACGACGGAGCTCGTCGGCTTCGCGGCCTACGCCGCGCGCGTCGCCGACTTGATCGGACAGGCGCTCGGGCTCGAAAAGTTCCAGGCCTTCGAGCTCGCGTACGAGACGACGCGTTGCCTCCTCTACATCGAAGACGGCGGGAACATCGTCGTGGTCGAATCGAAGAACGGCGCGGAGCTCGGTTCCATCGCCCGCAAAGCCGGCCTCTAGCTCGAAAGAACGAGGAGAAAGACGTGACGGTCGTTCAAGCGGCGCTCGGAGGACTATCGGACGTGAACGGCGTCGTCGGCGGATTCGTCATCACCGACAGCGGCGCACTGGTCGGGACGAACCTGCCTTCCGCGTTCGACGCCTCGGTGTTCGCCGACGCGGGCGGGCGCATCGCCCGATTGTTCGAGGCGAGCTCGGCGCTCGGAAGCCGCCCGCAGTCGTGCATTTTGCGATTCTCCGAGCACAAGCTCTACGTGCGTGAAATGACGGGCGCGCTCCTCGGCGTGATCTGCGCCGCGCAGGTGAGCTTGCCCGCGCTGAAGGTCGCGTCGAACCTCGTGGTCCGCCGCGTCGACGCGTTTCTCGCCGAAGAGCGGAGCGCGGGCAGAACCGGGGAATCCGTACCGCCGCCAGCGTCCGTGCAGCCGGCCGTGCCGTCCCCTTCGCCGAGCACCGCGCCGAGCGCGCCCCCGAGCCGTCAGCCCAAAAAGCCGATGTTCTTCCGCGGCCTCCCCGTGAAATAGGAGCAGCGGGGGGCGCAGTAGGTTGATGAGACAGCTTAGAGCGTCGCGCCGATGCCGAGGTACGGCCAGGGCCAAAACCCGTAGCGGCTGATGAGGGGCGAGAGGCCGGCGCGCAGGAAAAATCCGCCGTTCGGCGGCTGGAGTCGATAGCCGAGAATGATGTCGCCAAGCACGGTCGTCGACGACCCCTTGCCGTTATTGTCGACGAAGAGGCCGCTCGCGTCGGCACTGACGTGCAGGATGGTCATTCCGGCGCCGACCTCGAAGATGTGTTTCTTCGAGCCGATGCCGAGGTAGCTCACGCTGAGCGGGATCGTGAGAAACGACGCCGTCGTCGAAACCGGAGTCGACGTGCAGCTCGTACTCGAGCTGCTGCAATCGGTGAACGAACTAGAATGGTCGGTGAATGAAATGTACCCGAGACCGACGCGCGCGGCGAAATCGCCGAACGCGCGGTCGTAGTTGATCGAATAGAAGAGCCCTTGCCCGAGGCCCTCGACGTAGAGCGCGTTGTTCGCCGTGCGTGTCGTCGGCTCGGGCGGAGGCGGCGGCGGGTACGGCGCGTACTGCGGGTATCCCGGCGGGTACGCGCCGGGCACTTGTTGCGGATAGGGCTGCCCGCCAGGCGGCGGATACGTCGGCGCAGCCTGCGCGCCGGGCTGGGGCGCGTACTGAACGGCAGGGTCGGACGGTGGAGCGGACGCAGCGCCAGGCGGGGGTGCCGAAGCGTGCGCGAGGGTTACCTACCTCGCCCCACGCGCAGCTCCCACCGAACGATTGAGCCTATCGTCAATCCCGCCCGATGAGAAGCGCGACGCGATTCGGCCTTCTTCTCCCCGCGCATCCTCGATATAGATGCCCGCAACGTGGCCGGATTTTCACCGGGCATGACAAAGGAGCACCCGATGGCCGATCCCGAGTTTCCCCCTGTCAACGTTCCTGGTCAGGGCAAGCTGTATGCGCGACTCAACACGACGCAAGGCGCCATGGTGGTCGAGCTCGAAGAACAGCGCGCACCGAAGACGGTCGCCAATTTCGTCGGGCTCGCGACGGGCACGATGGATTGGAAGGACGAGCACGCAGGCAAGGCGATGACCGGAACGCCGCTCTACAGCGGAGTGAAGTTCCACCGGGTGATCCCGGGATTCATGATCCAGTGCGGCGATCCGCTCACGCGCCACTCGGACACCGCGCGGCGCTGGGGAACCGGCGGCCCCGGCTATCGCTTCTCCGACGAGTTCCACAAGGAGCTCCGCCACGACAAGGGCGGCGTTCTCTCGATGGCGAACGCCGGCCCCGGCACCAACGGTTCGCAGTTCTTCATCACCGAAGGCCCCACGCCGCATCTCGACGGACGCCACTCGGTGTTCGGTCACGTCGTGAAGGGCGCCGACGTCATCGGCAAGATCGCGAAAGTGCCGCGCGGCCCGAGCGATCGCCCGAACGAAGACCAGGTCGTCGAAAGCATCGAGATTTTCCGCAGCACGACGCCGCCCTGATCTCAGGGGGGGGAGGCGGGCGGCTCGCGACGGATCGTCACGCGGTCGCCCGCGATGTCGAGCACTTCGGTCGGGCCGCCGTAATACCGCGATAGACCGGTGTCGACGCGATAGACCCGCTCGTCGCACGCCGAATCGATGCCTTTCGGCTGCGGCGTGTGCCCGACGACCATGCGCTTCGCGTGCAAGAGCGCGAGCGCGGCGCGGAGGCCGTCGCAATCGACGGTCGCGTGATCGTCGGAGTAGCGCCGCGTCCACACCGGCCCTTCGGGGTCGGTGACGAGCGCGGGGGGCGGGTCGTCGCCGTGCATCCAGCGCTTCACTTCGCGATTGAACCGCCCGAGCCCGTAGCGCACGTGCTCGGCTGTCACGCCGCCGTGCACGAACACGGTGTCTCCGACCACGACGACCGTGTCGCGTTCCGCAAGAAGCCGCGCGGTGACACCCCCCGCCGAGAACGTCGCCGCACGACCGCGCTGTTCGGGCGCGAGCGAGTCGAAATCGACGTGCTCGCCGGCGCTCGGCTTTTCATCGGCAAATTGTCGAAACCCCGCCGCCGTGACGTAGCGAAAGTCGCCCGCGACGTTCATCGCTTCGTGATTGCCGATGAGCGCGTGCACCGCGCCGCCGGTCTTCGCGGCGTCGTCGGCGAGGCGCCGGAACAGCTCGAGCACGGCGCGATCGTCGTCGCCGCGATCGATCTCGTCGCCGGTCTGCACGACGACGAGTTTCTTTCCGATCCAGCGATCCTGGTCGTCGATGGCACCGGCTAGCTTCAAGGCGCGACGCGCCGCCGCGAGATCGCCATGAATATCGCCGATCGCCACGAGCTCCGCGGGCGCGGGAAACCGGAACGAATCGTCACTCGGCGCAGCAACGCCGGTCGCCGCGCTCGGGGTTGGATTAGTGGGGGCGCCGTTCACGGCGCTCGGCGTCGCCGTGGGGACGCTCGACGGCGCGACGTCGAGACTCACTGGCGTCGGCACCGATCGCGACGCCGGCTCCGGCACCGAGTCGTGACAGGCGAACGTCGCGACGCACGCGACGACGCCGTGAACGACGGCGTGCCCGTACCGTTTCCGCCGTGAACCCGACCGAGCGACGCCCGAGACGGCACCGCGACAAGACACGCCGGTCATGGCTCACCCCTCCTGCTCGATCAAATGCACTTCGACGACGGGCCGCGTGCCGCCGAGCTCGGCGACGAACCGGCGTACGACGCGACGCACCTCGTCGCGCAGCTCTTCGCGTGACGCTTTTCGCTTCCTGGCCGATTCTATGGTGCTCGCGATGGAGCGCTCGAGCGGGCGAAGCGACGGCGCGTCCGGCTTTCCGGCGATCCCGCGCAGAAATACGCTCGGCGACCCGACGAGGTTCCCCTTTCGATCGACCGCGAACGCGACCGACGCGAGCCCGTAGCGCGCGAGCTCCGCGCGTTCGCGCAAGGTGTCACCGTCGAGATCCACCGCGCCGAACCCGACGGAAATGGTGCCCGAAGGCACCCTGCCCTCGGCGCGCACCGACTCGCCGTCGAACAGCACCGCAGTTCCGTTCTCGACGACGGCGACGTCGCGCACGCCGAGCTCGCGGGCGAGCGCCCCGTGCCGCGTCAGATGATGGAGCGTGCCGTGAACGGGCAAAAAACACCGAGGCTTGAGGAGCTCGATCATCCGGGTCTGTTCGGCGCGCGTCGCGTGACCACTCGTATGGACGTCCGGATTCGTCACGCGCGTGATCACGACGGCGCCGCGCCGCATGACGCTCGCCACCGTGTCGAACACGGCGCGCTCGTTGCCGGGAATCGCTCGGCTCGAGAACACCACGGTATCACCGGGTTCGATCGACAGGTCTTGATGCGTGTTCGCGGCGAGCCGCGACATGGCGGAGGCCGGCTCGCCCTGGGTGCCTCCGGCGAGCACGAGCAGGCGATCGCGCGGCATCGTCCGGGCTTCGTCGGGACGGATCCGCAGATTGCTCGGCCATTTGAGACGTCCGATTTCCGTCGCGACCGCGATCTGCGTATCGAGGCTGCGCCCGAGCGCACAGATTTTGCGGCCCGAGCGGAGCGCGATGTCTCCGAGCATGATGAGTCGTTGGATGTTGCTCGCGAAGAGCGCGACGAAGACGCGGGCCGTTGTGCCCTGGACGATCGCCTCGAGCGCCGCGCCGACGCCTTTCTCCGACCCTCCTTTGGCAGGAACGTCGATGTTCGTACTGTCGCTGAGGAGGAGGCCGACTCCTTCGTCGGCTATTTCGGCGAGACGCGCTTCGTCGGTCGGCTCGCCGTCGGGCGGATCGGGATCGAAATTGAAATCGCCGGTGTGAAGGATCGTGCCCGCGTCCGTCGAGATGCGGAGCGCGCTGGCCTCGACAATCGAATGCGCGACGCGCACCGGTTCGACCACGAAGCTGCCGAGCGCGTAGCGATTGCCCGGCACCGCTTCGCGAAGATCGACGTCATGGGAACCGTAGTCGTGTTCGACCAAGCGTCGTCGCACGAGACCGAGGGCGTGCGGAGGTCCCCAGATCGGCACGCTCACCTTCCGGAGCAAATACGGGAGCGCGCCGATATGGTCTTCGTGTCCGTGAGTCAGAAAGACACCGCGCACGCGCGCGGCGCGTTGTTCGAGCCAGGTGAAATCGGGTCGCACGACGTCGACGCCGAGCTCGTCCCAGGGAAAGCGGATGCCGCAATCCACCACGAAGACGTCATCGCCTTGCTCGATCGCGAGGCAGTTCATGCCGACTTCACCGAGTCCGCCAAGCGGGACGAGTCGAACCGGGGCACGGGATGGATCGGGCACGAGGAGAGGACACTACCTCCGAAGCGCGGGTGCTAGACTCCCGTCGTCATGGGAGAAATTCGGCGAATTTCCGTGGAAGAAGCGACCCAATTGCTAGGCGTTGGCTACGTGTACGTCGACGTGCGGAGCGAGCCCGAGTTCGAAGCGGGTCACGTGCCGGGCGCGTTCAACGTGCCTCTCTCTCATCAAGGCCCGCAGGGGCTCACGCCGAATCCGGATTTCCTGAGTACGATGGAGCGTGCGTTCGGCAAAGATGAACGTCTCCTCATCGGGTGTAAGTCGGGGGCGCGATCACTGCGCGCTGCGACGGAGCTTGCCAACGCAGGTTACGGCAATATCGTCGAGCTCAGGACGGGCTGGGACGGAACGCGGGATGCATTCGGGCGTTTCGAGCCCGGTTACGGCAAACTAGATCTTCCCGTAGAGACTGGCGCTCCCGAAGGACGTCGCTACGCTGACACGTCGAATCGTCGCCGCTAGAAGCTATCTCATAAACCTACTACGCCCCCCGCTGCGTCGGTCGGCCTCCTCGAAATACCAGCGTATGCCTGCGTCGGCCTTCCTAGCAGCGAGGTGCTCGCTACGGTTTCTGAGATAGCTTCTGGTTTCCGCAATCCTTACATACGCGGGTGTAGAAGCAGCGCATGCGTCTGACGCGAAAATTCCTGTTGGGGCTCGCGGTCATCATCTTGGCGGTGTTCTGGATTGCCGCGGAACGACGACTGTCGCGCGAGATTGCGTATTTCGATTGGGACATGCGTCGCGACGCCGCGTTCACCGGCGTCGTCCTGGCTCGAGCCGTCACGAAGATCTGGCAAGACGAAGGCGCGCCGGAGGCGATGAAGCTCGTTCGGCACGCCGATCTGAGCTCGCACCACATGCATGTGCGCTGGGTCTGGCTCGACGACCCGGTGATCGCGAAAAGGATCGCGGGGCCAGTACAGAGCGCAATATTTCGTGGGGAAACGGCGAGCGTTCGCGTCGAAGGTGCGGTGTCTCGCCCAGGCGCGGTCTTCACTTATGTTCCCGTATCGACGCCCGCCGTGCGCCCGGGTGCGCTCGAGCTCGCCGAATCGCTCGAGGAAGAGCTGGCCTATCTCGACGTGACTCGGCGCAACGTGCTCATCGAGACGGCCGCGCTCCTCGTCGCGACCGGCGTCGTGGCCAGCGCGCTCGGGTTCATGTTCATTGGCCGGCCCATGCGGCTCCTCGTCGACAAAGCACGTCGAGTCGGCAAAGGCGATCTTTCGGGTCCACTGGTCTTGCCTCAGCGCGACGAGCTCGGGGCGCTCGCCAGCGAAATCAACACGATGTGCGACCAGCTGGCGCAGGCACGCGATCGCGTCATCGAAGAGACCGGCGCACGGGTCTCCGCCGTCGAGCAGCTGCGGCACGCCGACCGATTGATGACGGTGGGCAAGCTGGCGTCGGGGATCGCGCATGAGCTCGGAACGCCGCTGAACGTCATCGCCGGTCGCGCGCAGATGATCGCCGAGGGCGAGGCGACCGGCGACGCCGTATCCGACAACGCGCGCATCATCGGCGAGCAGGCGCAGCGAATGACGCGCATCATTCGACAGCTCCTGGATTTCGCGCGGCGGGGAACGCGACGTAAAGACGCGATTGATCTGCGAAAAGTGGCCAATCAATGCGTCTCGATGCTCGAGGGAATGGCGGGCAAGGCCAACGTGTTGCTGCACATCGACGCGCCTCGAACCCCGATCATTTCTTACGCCGACGGCGGCCAGATTGAGCAAGCCTTGACGAACCTGATCGTGAACGCGATCCAAGCGACCCCAAAAGGAGGATCCGTTCATGTAGAGGTCGGGCAAGAGCGCGCCACGCCGCCGGCCGATCACGGGGGCACGGCCAACACGTTTCCCTTCCTCAGGGTCGTCGACACCGGATCGGGGATGGATGAAATGACCGCGTCGCGGATTTTCGAACCTTTCTTCACGACGAAGAGCGTCGGCGAAGGCACCGGCCTCGGCCTGTCCGTTTCGTACGGGATCGCGCGAGACCACGGCGGATGGATCGACGTGGAGAGTCACCCCTGCGCGGGGAGCCGCTTCACTTTACGCCTCGATCAAGCAGAAGGAGCGCGGACATGAGCGGACGAGTGCTCGTCGTCGACGACGATTCGGCGCAGTGCGATCTGCTACGTGACGGTCTTACGCGCCGCGGCTTCGCGGTCACGACTCGGGCCTGGGCAGAGGAAGCGCTCGCGCTCCTTCAGACCGAGGACTTCGACGTCATCGTCACCGATCTGAACATGCGCGGGATGAGCGGCCTCGAGCTGTGCGAACGCGTCGCCGCGAATCGGCCGGGGATCGCCGTGGTCCTCATCACGGCGTTCGGGAGCCTCGACACCGCGGTCGCCGCGATCCGCGCCGGTGCCTACGACTTCATCACGAAACCGTTCGACATCGACGCGCTCCGTCTGGCCATCGAGCGCGCGGTCCGACATCGGGAGCTCAGCGCCGAGGTGACGCGGCTTCGCCGGCTCGTCCGTCACTCCGATCGTTTCAAGGAGCTCATCGGCGCGAGCCCGGCGATGGAGCGCGTGTACGATTTGCTCGATCGCGTCGCCGAAACCGACGCCTCGGTGCTCGTCACGGGCGAGAGCGGAACCGGCAAAGAGCTGGTCGCCCGCGCGATCCACCAACGCGGTCGCCGTCACGGCGGGCCTTTCGTGGCATTGAACTGCGCAGCGGTCACCGAAACCTTGCTCGAGAGCGAGCTGTTCGGGCACGCGAAAGGCGCCTTCACCGACGCGAAGCACTCGAGAGACGGCCTCTTCGTCGAAGCGAACGGCGGCACCTTGTTCCTCGACGAGATCGGCGAGCTGCCCCTCGGGCTTCAGCCCAAGCTTCTCCGCGCATTGCAAGAGCGCAAGGTGCGCCCCGTCGGCGGAAACACCGAAGTTCCGTTCGATGCGCGCGTCGTGACCGCGACCAACCGCGACCTCGAGACGGCCGTCGAAGAAGGGCGCTTTCGCGGCGACCTGTTCTATCGAATCAACGTCGTGCACGTCGCGGTGCCGCCGCTTCGCGCGCGCGGCACCGACGTCTTGCTCCTCGCGCAGCACTTTCTCGAGCACTTCGCGCAATCGTTCGGGAAGCACGTCGACGGACTGTCTCCGGCGGTCGCCGAGCGGCTCCTCGCGTATTCGTGGCCCGGCAACGTGCGCGAGCTCGGAAACTGTATCGAGCGGGCCATCGCGCTCACGCGCTTCAGCGAGCTCGTCGTCGAAGATCTTCCGGAGCGCATCCAGAGCTACCGGCAATCGCACGTCGCCGTGTCGAGCTTCGACGCGGCAGAGTTGGTTCCTCTGGAAGAAATCGAGCGCCGCTACATCATGCGCGTCCTCGAAGCGGTCGGCGGAAATCGGACGGTTGCCGCGCAAACGTTGGGGCTCGATCGCAAGACGCTCTATCGGAAGCTGAAGGCGTACGGCGGCCCCGACGATCGCGCCGAAGCCCCGGCGACTCCGCGCGGACAAGTGGCCTGAGTCGCGCTCGGGTTCGAACCGCTGCTGCCGCCCGCGCCCGATTTCGTCCGCTCAACCGCCGTCGTGTGACGACGGGTGCGCGCCGCCGACGCGTTCGTAGTCGCTCGCGGCGCGGTCGATGAGCTGGTAGTCGCGTGCGGCTTTTTCCGCGTCCGACGTGAGCGCCGGCGTGAACAGGGTGAGACCCCAGATCCCGTTTTCGCGGCGGCGAAACGGGTACCGCGTGCCGCGAACCGTCTCTACGGTGGCGCGCTCGCCCGCCGTTTCCGTCTTCGCGACGCCCGAGAGATCGCGCCGGAGGAGCGCGATGAACCCGTGTCGAACGGCGTACGTGCGGAACAGATCCGGGCCGTCCGCGGCAGTCGCGTCGGCCGCGTAGCCCGCGGCGAGACGCGTCCGCTCGGGTTCGGGATACGTCGCGAGCACCCTATCTCTCGCCTTCTTGCGGTAGTCGCGAATGCTGTACGCGGCGTGCTGGGCGGGCGTCTCCAGGTACGCGAAAAAGTCCTCGGGCCGATCCTGATTCACGGCCTTGGCGACGCGGAGATACGCGCCCTCCGGCGTGCGATCGCTCGGGAACGGACGGCGGGTCAGCCGAAATGCGACGAGGGCGGCGACGAAGAGCCCGAGCAGGATGAGCCGGACTCGGAGTCGCGCGACATGAAGCCGCCGCTCGGAGTCGCCCCCGCTTTTCTGCTCAGACGGCGACGTGCGCGCGCTCGGCGTTGGTGCCCGCGTCGCCGGTGTCCACGTCCGCGGAGGCGATGCCCTGGATGCGCGCGCCGTTCGGCGGATGATCCGGTCCCCTGCCTAGCTGGACGGTGCCCAGCGACGGCACGAGCGGCGTGAGCGCGTACTGACGGATCCAGTACCACCACACGCTCGACTGCTTGAGGCTCGGATCGATCTGGTCGGCGATCTTCGCGTGCGCGTCGGCGAGCTTGCTCCAGTGGAGCCCGGGCTTCTCGTGGTGCGCGGTGTGAAAGCCGTTGTTGAAGAGCAGGAAGTTCAACGTCGGGCTGACGAAGTTTCGCGAGTGATTGTGCTCCGACCACGGGTCGGTGTGGACGTGCTGCTCGTAGTTGAAGAGGTGAACGGTCCACAGCGAGATGACCGCCGGAAGCGCCACCGTCATCACGAACACGAACAGGCCCGTCTTCAAGCCGTGGAGGCGGAGGGCGAGCACGAGGAGCGCGACGTAGCTGCCGATCCAGAACGCGTACTGGACCTGGATCCGGCGCCAGAGCGCGGGATTCTTCACCTTCGTCTTTTCGATGAACGCCTTCGTCGGGTACTGCTGGAAGTACGCCGAGACGAAGAAGTACGTCGCCGCGACCCCGACGTTGTGCCGATTGGTGTAACGCCACGTGATCGTCGCGTCGCCCTCGGTGTTCACGTACTTGTGGTGATTCAGGTTGTGCGTCGGGATCCACGCGAAGGTCGGGAACCCGTACTGGAGCGAGATCCAGTTGCCGAAAAGGGCGTTCATCCGCTTGTTGGCGAACGTCGGGCAATGGTTGTGGTTGTGCGCGACGACCCCGGACGCGATCGCGAAATACGCGGTCACCCAGAACAGATAGGGGATGAGCTCGGGGCGCGCGTACTGGATGCCCACGAACAGCGGGGCGAGGACGAAGACCCAGAGCAGAGTTCGATAATCGGCCGCGAAACGGGGCAACATGGGAGGGGCTCGCAGAAACGTGGGCCCAATTGGGCCGAGCGAACGGTGGCACGGTTTCCAGTCGGAGTCACCCTCTCGAACGCTGGGGTTCAGGTTGTTTTAGGGGCACGTTCGACGTTGCGGCCGGCGAAGTGGGGACGATCGACGCTCAATCTGGGCGCTTTCGGTGTGGCAGAGAGACTGCGAAGTCGAATTCGCGCCGCGCGCGCCGTGCGCGAATTCGCATTTCCCTCGCGATCGCGCCCTCGTCCGCATTTCGCGGCGCGACGAGGCAAAGTAGAGGCGGACGGGATGCGGTCCGGAAAAACCGTGGCAGTCGTGGTGCCCGCGTACGACGAGGCGGCGCGCATCGGACGCGTCGTCCGGAACGTGCCGGCGTGGGTCGATCGGATCATCGTCGTGGACGACGGCAGCCGCGACGACACCGCGGGCGCCGCATCGTCGAGCGGCGACCTGCGCGTTCGCGTGCTGCGGCTTCCCGAAAACCGCGGCGTCGGTGCCGCCATCGTCGCCGGCTACCACGACGCGCGGGACCTCGGCGTCGACATCGTCGCGGTGATGGCCGGCGACGATCAGATGGACCCGAACGATTTACCGGAGCTCGTCGCGCCGCTCGTCTCGGGCGACGCCGACTACGTCAAGGGCAACCGCTTCGCCCACCCGGAACGACGGCGCATGCCGGTGCTCCGCCGCGGCGCCGGCAAGGTGCTCGCCGCGGCGACGCGTGCGACCACCGGGCTTGCCATCGACGACAGCCAGTGCGGGTACACCGCGATCACGATGGACGCGGTGCGGCGCCTGCCGCTTCACGACCTGTGGCCGCGCTACGGCTATCCGAACGATTTGCTCCTCCTGCTCGCACGCGAAAACCTCCGCGTCGTCGAGCGACCGGTGCGTCCGATCTACGCCGGCGAGCGAAGCGGCGTGCGCCCGTGGCACGCGCTCGTCATCCTCGGCATCCTCGCGCGACGCACCTGGAGCGCGCGCGCCGGCGCCGCGGCGGTCACTCGATGACGGTGCTGCAGCCGAGAACGATGTCGATCTTGTAGGCCGAGCGCACCGTGTCGCAGGCGGCACCACAGACGATGATCTTCGAGTTGCCGTTCTCGTACTGCCAGCCGTTGGCGCCGCCGCTGCAAGGTTTGTTCGGGTCTTGCGCAATCTGGACCGGGTCCGCGCCCTTCGACGGCGTGTACTGGACGTTCACCTTCCCGGGGTCGACGGATTGGTCACCGTTGGCGGGAGGCAGCGTGAATTCACAGCTCAGCGCCTGCCCGCTGATGGCCGCGAGCGCCTGCCCGAGCGCGGCGGAGAGATCCGTCTGCTTGGTCATGTCGAAGTGGCAGTCTCCGACATCGGGCGCCGAACCCGAGTGATCGCACGTTGGACTGCTCGGCGTGCCGCCGTTGAAAGCGAGCTGCGACAAGGTTCCCCGATCGACTTCACTGCCCGGAACGCCGACGACGAACGTCTTGATGTACGCCTGGATCGCCTTCGGCGCTTCGGTGTTGAGTAAATCGGGGACCGCGCTCGTCACGCAATCCTCTTCGCCGTCGGTGATGAGCACGACGAACTTGTTGCCGTACGGCTGATTCGGGTACTGGTTCGGATTGAGCCGCTTGTAGGCGTTCACCACCGCGCCGACGAGCGGGGTGCCGCCGTTCGGCTTGACCGCGTCGAGACTCGCGTCGAGCGAGCTCAGCTGCGAGGCGTCGAGCTTGGCGATCTCGACGTTGGGCTGCGACTGAACGCCGCACTGGTTGTCGTTGCTGAAATACGTGACGCCGACGCCCGTCGTCGGAGGCAGCGTCATGAGCGCCTGCTTCAACGAGTCGCGCACCGTCTCCCACTTGGAGGGCGAATTCGCCTGGGCCTTCGTCGCGCTCGCCTCGCAATCGGCCGACGAGGTGATCGGCGGCGCGTTGCAGTTCATGCTGCCGCTCCGGTCGATCACGAAGAGCAGGTTCGCGGGAATGAGCGTCGCGGTCGCGCTCGCCGTCGCACACCCGCCGAACTGCGAGCTCAAACCGGCTTCGGGCACCGTGAAGAACCCGGTCGAGCCGGCGTTTCCGCTGCCGTTGTCGTTGCCGCTACCGGCGCTCGGGAAGCTCGTCGAATTGCCGCTGCCTCCCTGATTCGTCGACGACGGCGCGGAGCTCGCTCCGGCTCCCGACGAACCGCACCCGAGAGCCAACGAAAGAGGCAACGTGACCCATAGCGATCGCATGCGTGTGAGCTCCATCAATGTCGATTTTCGAACTCAGGGTCCGGTGTAAGCGGCGGTCCATTGTCCGGAGCCGCCGTAGATCCCGGAGTCGGTCGGGGTCGGTTCGACGCCCTTCCACATGCCGTTTTCGAACGACTGGTTCGCCGCGTCGTAGTCGGCCGTGAGCGGTCCGGCGAAGTGACCTTCCACTCCGCCGCAGATGCCGCTGTCACCCAGGAACACGCCGACGCAATACGTGCAGTTCTCGAGCCGGCCGTTCTCGAGCTTCTTGGCCGCGCAATCCAAGGTCCCGACGATGTCGCACTTGTATTGCGCGAGGATGACGTCGACGGTTCCCTGAACGGTGCCGTCGGTGATCGTATAAAATTCGCCGTTGCTCGACTGGTCGAGCCTCAGATCGACGTTGCCCGCGACGGGGATCGGCACGCCGACGAACGTGAGGTACGAGGCGTAAAATCCGGTAAACGTTCCCGCGTAGTGCCCCGGCTCGCAGGTGAGCGACGGACTCGGGTTATCGACGGGCCAGTTGAACTGGATGGTGGGATCGACCGGAGGGTTGGAGAACACGCCTCCCTCGAGGTTCGCGACCGAGCCCGCGTTGCCGGCATTGCCCGCACCCGGATTGCCGGTGTTCCCCGAACCGTTGAATCCGGCCCCGCCGGAAAATCCGCCGCTGCCGTTCGGGAAACTCGACTGTCCGCCGTAACTGAACGTGCCGCCACCTCCCGGACCGGGGCCCGACGAAGCTGACGACCCGCACGAATACACCGCGAACGCGGCGCCGAGACCTGTCAGGCAAGAGAGCGATGCTCGAATCGCTCGACGCCCTGGGACTACGAATCGCATCACTCAGTGTGTCGCACGAGCCCTCATAAAAGCTGAGACGACCACGGCCAAAAAGAGGATCGCGGAAGGCGGTTGTGTGTTTTCGGTCTTTTGGAGCTCCGCGAACGATTGCGCAGGAATCCCCCTGTGTTCGTCCGCTGCGCAGTGCCGGCCGAACGACCGGTGATCGAGAGTATCGAGCAGCGTTACACAGTTCGGAGCGAATCAGTCCGGTGATGTCGACTCAAGAGTCGATGGCGCGCGCCACGAGCTCTTCGGACCAACGGAGCGAGTGTTCGAGATCGAAACATCGATCCAGCGCGCCGGCGTCGAGGCGCGCGCTCACGTCTGCGTCCTCGCCGAGCAACGTGCGAAAATCGCCTTCGCCGCGAAACGCACGCATCGCGTTGCGCTGCACCATCTCGTACGCGCGCTGTCGCGGTAAGCCGGTGCCGACCAGCGCGAGGAGCACGGCCTCCGAGAAGAACAGACCACCGGCCTGGTCGAGATTCTTCTTCATGCGATCGGCGTAGACGACCAGACCGTCGATGAGCGACGCGGCGCGGTCGAGCATGAACGCGAGCGTGGCGGTCGCGTCGGGCGCGATCATCCGTTCGACGGACGAGTGCGAAATATCGCGTTCGTGCCACAGCGCGACGTTTTCGAGCGCCGGAACCACGGCGCTCCGCACGACCCGCGCGAGCCCACACAGGTTCTCGCTGAGCACCGGGTTTCTCTTGTGGGGCATCGCGCTCGACCCTTTTTGGCCGGTCGAAAACTTCTCCTCGGCCTCACCCACTTCCGACCGCTGCAGGTGTCGGATGTTGGTCGCGAGCCGCTCGACGCTCGCCGCGACGATGGCAAGCGCCGCGAAGAACGCCGCGTGCCGGTCGCGCGGGACGATCTGCGTCGATACCGTCTCGGCCTCGAGCCCGAGCACGCCGAGCGCCTTCTTTTCGATCGCCGGCGAGAGGTGAGCGTACGAGCCGACCGCGCCGGCGATCTTGCCGACCGCGATCTCGCGACGCGCAGCGGCGAGTCGCGCCTTCCCGCGCTTGAGCTCCGCGAGGTGCCCGGCGAGCACGACGCCGAACGTCACCGGTTCGGCGTGGATGCCGTGGGAGCGCCCCATCATCGGCGTCCGCGCGTGCTCCTGCGCGCGGCGAGCGAGTGCGCCGATGAGCCGGTCGAGCCTCGTGTCCAAGAGATCCGTCGCGCGCACGAGCTGGATGGCGAAGCTCGTGTCGAGGACGTCACTCGAAGTCATGCCGCGGTGCAACCAGCGCGCCGGCTCTCCGGCGAGCCCTTCGACGTGCGTCAAAAACGCGATCACGTCGTGCCGCGTCGTCTTCTCGATTTCGAGGATCGCGTGCGGGTCGAGCACGAGGTGCTGGTCGCGAATCGACTTCGCGGTGCCGGCGGGAACGAGCCCGGCCTCCTCCATCGCTTCACAGGCGGCGAGCTCGACCTCGAGCCAGATGTCGAAGCGCGCGCGATCGGACCACAGCTCGTCGAAGTCCTTGGGCGTGTAGCGAGGAATCATGCGCGCCTCCTACCGCCTTTTGTCCCTCGCCTCCACTGTCGCCTGCACGGGCGAAAAACGGCTCGGATCCGCCGTCTCAATCCATGAAGAACGCGAGCACTTCGTCGGCGCGCGAGACCGCGTCCCGCCGCCCGAGCGAGACGAGCTGGTCGGCGAACGGGCCGTCGAAACAGAGAAACGACACCAGATCCGACTGCCAGACCGCGCTCTGATTGGCCAGGCGATGCATGAGCCGCCCGCCGATCCCCTCGGGCTTGAGCTGGCGGGCGTACTCGAGCGCGATCTCGCCGATGTCTTCGGAGGGCCGAAACACGAGCGTGCGGAGCTTTCGGTACACCATGTTCCGATCCCTGAGCACCGTGCGGTGGAACGCCGCGAGCTGCTCGGGGGTCAGTACGCTCTCCAGGGTCTCGACCATCTGGTTGAAGCGCTCGAGCACCTGAAGGTCGTAGTGCGTCGGGTCGAGAAGGATCGCGTTCAGTACCTTGCCGAGCAAGAACATCGGGTTCTTGTAAGACGCCTCGCGCACCTCGAGGGGGATCTCCTGAGCTCCAATCGGGTTCTCCGAGAGCAGTGAGACCACGACGAGACGATCCGCGCCGGCGCGAATCGCCGGGGCGATCGGCGTGTTGAACCGCACGCCTCCGTCGCAGTAGGCCTCGCCGTCGATGCGACGCGGCGGGAACAGAAGCGGCAACGCCGACGACGCGAGCACGTGCTGCAATCCGATGCGTTCACGACGCACGTTGCGGCGCGCGTCGTTCGTCTCGGGGAACGAGACGTTCTTCAACGCGTCGATGAACATGGTGGTGCGACCGGTGCTGATCTCGAGGGCCGTGATCACCAGCGCTCGCACGACGCCGGTGTCGATGTTCCGGTACATTCGCGGGAAAGGCACCTGGTTTTTCACGAGATCCGTCAGCGGAGCCGTGTCGAGGAGCGCACGCGCCTGCATGGCCCGCGACGACATCGATGAGTCGTCGCGGGGGTCGGCGGATTTCCAGATGCCGAGGAGGCCGCGCAGATTGATGCGGAGATGCTCGGCGAGCTTCAGCGAGCGCCAGGCATCGACGAGGCCTTCGATGGCGAGGTTCGCTTGGTCGGCGTGAGACGCCAAGTACGCCGCGTTGATCGCGCCGACCGACGTGCCGCAGAGCACGTTGAACGGCGCGTGCACCATTCCGGTGTCGTGCAAGACGTCGAGAATGCCGGCGACGACGCCGACTTGATACGCGCCGCGCGCGCCGCCGCCGGAGAGCACGATGCCCGTCCGCGAGCCGGCCGGTGCGGGGAGGGACGAGTTGCGGCCGGAGTTCGACATGGAAAGGCGGCTCATCTTTGCCGCGTCACCGCCCGAATTGGCAAAGAATCGTCACCGCTCCTCGACCAGAGTTCCACTTTCCCGAAACACTTCGGGCGGCGGCTCGGCGCTGGGGTCGAAGTGGCAGCTCATGGTTCGGTACTCGAGCACCGCGGGCTGTTGCTGTCGCGACTCGGTGGACCGGAAGAGGAACGCGTGTTCGAGGTCGTCCATCGGGAGAACGGCTTGCTCGCGCGGCGTCGTTGCCGACGCTTCCCAGGCCGCGCTGAACGCTTCGTACGACGCGACGCAAGGCGCCTTCGGCGTGCCGTGGAGCACGGCGTCGCCGGTGAGGAGCACGCGCGGAGCGTCGAGCGGATCGGTAATCAGTACCGGATGCCTCGTGCCCGGTTCGAACGGCGCGACGACGCGCGGCGTCGACGAACGATCGACGCCATTGCACGCCCGCGGCGTTTTTCCGGTGTCGAGCTCGGTGGGGACGGCGATCGGTGCGTCGGTGAGCGCGCCGTCGGCGCGGAGTGGATAGAGAATGCTCGACGCCTCTTTGCCAACTTGATCGGCGAGCGTCACGTAGATGCCGGCGTGATCGCCGGCATAGGCGAACCCGACGTGCTGCCCGAGACCGAACGACGCGGGCGCAGCGTAGCCGAGTGCGGCCGCGTCGAACGCGAACCCTGAAGAGCTCGCCGGACGAGCACGAACGAACGTGGGCCCGTCGATCCGAAGCTCGACGTGGCGACTGCCGATGTGAACGATCTCGCCGTGACCGCGCTGCGCGGCCTCGGGGGGGAAGCGAACCGCGGGAACGGAGGTCACCGCGTGACCGTCGAGGAAAAACGCCGTTTGATCGTCGCCCGCGGCGGCGTGGAGCCGTGCATAGAGTCCACCGGAGGCGATACTGAGGAGCGCCGGCCGCGCCGTGGTCAGCATGCCCTTTCCGTCGGAATCGCCCCGACGATACGGTCCGGCGTCGGCGATTCCGGCGTGCACGACCTTCCCTTCGAGAACATTTTCCCACGCGACTTCTATGTCGCGAATCGGTGCGCCGTCGTGATCACCGTCCGGGAGCGCGTAGCGCATCGCCGCGACGCCCTCGACCTCGTCGTAGTCGCAGTACGCGTGCGGTTCGAGCTTCTTCAATGGCGAAAGGAGCGGCACTTCGTCCACGTGCGGCGTCGCGCCCGGACGGGCCTGAACGACGGAGACCGCGCCCGTCGCCGGGTCGTCTTTGATCGCGAACCACGTCGCTTTGCCGATCGCCGTCTCGGCGGCGAAGGGCGGGCTCGCGACGCCGGGGATCCTCTTCCATTCGCCTGGCTCGACCGCACACGAAAACGCCGTCGCCGTGCGCGGGGTGACCCGCGGGTGTTCGTCGATCGAGGGCGGCGGCAGCACGCGTTCGCGCGACTCGGTTCGCCAGCCGACGCGCGACAGCACGTTCCCGAACACGCAGCCCGGCGCCGAGCAAACGAGCGCCGTACAATCTGCCGAGCCGGGGCAGGCGTCGACGGGGAGCTTTTCGATCCACGACCAGGTCGAGCCCGCGTCGAGCGACCCGTAGAGGTCGCCCGAGTTGGTATTCAACGCGAGGCCGCGTTGTCCGGCCGCGCCGAGGCGCATGCCTTCGACGGGCGGTTTCGCGAGCGCGCTCAGACGGCCGTCGTCGTCGACCACCAGCCAATAGCGGGTCCCCCGGCGGTTCACGACGATCGCCATGGTGCCGTCGTCGGAGGGTGCGAGCGACTCGACGTCGATGTCGGACAGGCGGCGACGCGTCCGCATTTCGTCCTGGTCGGGAAACGTGAGCGCGTCGACGTCGTGGGCCTCGAACGTGTCGCCGCCGTCGTGCGAGACGAACACCGCGAGCGACTCGCCCTTCGAACGTCGCCCGACCGCGTACGCCGTCTTGCCGTCGCTCGAGAACGCGAGTCCGAACGCGGAACGCGATAGCGACGGCGTCGCCGAAGGAACGAGAGCGAGCACGCTTCCGGCATCGCCCGCGACGGTTCGCCTCACGTGCACCCCGACCGGCGCGCAACCCGGACCATTCGCGCCGGGCGGGCTCGACGGGCAAACGCCGGTGACGAGGAGCGCGCCGTCCGCGCCGACGGCCATCGAGAGCTCGCTCGTCCGTCCCTCGACGACGTACGGCTCGGCCGTGAACGTGCGCCCGCCGTCGGTGCTGCGCGCGAAGAGGAGCGGCTGCGTCACGTTCTCGAGCTTCTCGCGCGCGCACGCGAGATAGACCACGGCGCCGAAGCCGGCGATGCGCACGTCGGCGCAGCCCTTCGACGCCCCGAGCGGATGCGACGTGAGCGGTTCTCCGAACGCCCCGTCGAGGAGCGCGTAGCCGCCGGGTCCCGGCAACGCGCGGACCTCGAGGTAACGGTTGCCGAGGAACGTCGCCTTGCCGTCGGAGAGCGCGGTCGCCGACGGTCCGAGCGGCAGCGCGACGCCGAGCGACTCGGCATGGGACGAAAGCGGGCGCCCGAACGGCGTGAACGCCGGATGCGCGCCGGGTTGGTACACCCAGGGTCCGAGCGCCGACAAGACGACGAGGCTCGCCCCCGCATCGTCGAGAAACGACTCGGCGCCGAACCGCGGCGTGTCGAGCGGCGACCACGTCGCGCCGAAATCGTGCGATTCGTAGAGCGCTTCGGGAACCGCGAGCGCGAGGCCGTGACCGTCGGGGGCGAGCACGACGTCTTCGAATCGCGCAGACGTTGGGCCGACCCGGCTCCACGTCGTCCCCGAATCGGAGCTGGCGACGAGCGCGCCGTCGCGCCGAACGCCGACCAAGGCCGTCTTGCTCGCGCGAACGCGAACCAGGGGCTCGAGGAGCGACGTCGAGCGCTGAAAGGGACCGAGCGGCGCGGACGCGTCGTAGGTCGTGCCGCTTTTGCCGACGAACGCGAAGCCGCCCGCGTCGCGAGACACGATCGCGACGAGGTCTTCGGGCGCGAGATCCGCGGCCGCTTCCGCGCGGCCCGGCTGCGCCTTCGCATCGACGACCCAGCGCTCGCCCTTGCGACCGGCGTAGAGCACGCGTCCATCGGCGAGATCGGCGCGCGCGAGCAAGGTCGCGGGCTCACGCGGGTGATAGCGGAAGACCGCGAAGCCGTCGTTCGGCGTCGCTTCGGGTGCGGACGTGAAGAGCGGAGGTCGCGGCGCGCCGCCGGGGGACGAACCGCCGCCGCACGCGACGGCGAGGGAGCCCCCCCAAAAAATCAGCCACCACGGCGCCCGGAGCATCAGGCCAGCTCGAGCGTGAACACCGCGATTTCCGGCGCGACGCCGAGGCGGATCGGCGGACCCGTCGTGCCGAGCCCCGCGTGCACGTAGAGGAACGAACGGCCGAGGCGGTGCAAGCCGTGGACTCGCTGGCGCGCGATGCGGGAGAGGCTCACGTGACGGACCGCGAACGGCATCGCGATCTGACCGCCGTGGGTGTGCCCCGAGAGCACGAGATCGACGTCGCGCTCGGCCGCGGCTTCGAAGAATTCCGGATAGTGCGACAGAAGCACGACCGGCGCGCCCGGCGGCCTGCCGGCGAGCGTGCCGTCGAGGTCGTCCTGCCGGGTGGACACGTCGTCGACGCCGGCCACGACGAGCGACGCCTCACCGCGGCGCACGACGTGCTGCGCGTTCCGGAGCACCGTCGTGCCGTGCGCGCGGATCTTGCGACAGAGATCGTCGGGGTCCCACTGGTCGTGGTTCCCCATCGAGACGAACACGCCGTCCTTCGCAGAGAGCGCACCGAGCACTTCCGCGACGTCCTCGTAGAACGCGGTTCCGGTGGTGACCAGATCGCCGGTGACCGCGATGAGATCGGCGCCGAGCGCGTTCGTCATTTTTGCCCACGCCAACCCGCGCTGAAGGGGGTCGTAATTTCCGATGTGCAGATCGGACAGTTGCGCGATGCGGTAGCCGCGGAGCTCCTCCGGAAGTCCGACAACCGGAATGGTCACGTTCGCGACCCGGACCCAGCGGCGACGGACCGCGACGCCCCAGACCGAGACCAGCGCCGAGAACGCGTAGGTGCCGAACGCGGCGCGCACCGTCACGTCGAACGCGCTCGCATGGCCCATCGCGCCGAACACGTGCAGCGCGAGCAGCAAGACCTCGACGCACGGAAACAGAAACAACGAGAGCAGTGCGGCGCACCAGTGCGCGAGGATCGGTTCGTCGAACAGCCGCGCCAGCCGCGGGCGTCGCCGGTGCTTCATGAGCGAACTGAGGCGGGCGAACGCGACGACGGCGACGAGCGCGCCGCCCAAGACGGCGACCAGCGGTCCGACGAACAGCATCGCGCCGAGGACCGGCACGACGTGCGATACGCCGGTCAGCGCGAGTGCGACGAGCACGAAACGCCGGAGGCGCGCCGAGCGTCGCGTCCAGCGCGGCACGGGTGGCGACGCGCGCTCGGATTTGCCGGGTTCGTCCGAATCGGACGACCGGGCGCTCGAACCGTCGGCGGGCATTGTTCTTCGAGATAGAGACGTCGAAGGCGCGCCGCGGGCGGGCGCGCCTTCTCGGAGGTTCAGGACCGAACGAGGGCGGAGCGACGGCTCAGCCGTTGAGGAGCGCGACGATCTTCGCCTTGGTCGTCAAGCCGACGAGCTGCGCGGCGCGCTGCCCGTTCTTGAACACCATGAGCGTCGGAACGCCACGAACGCCGAACTTCGACGCCGTCATCGGCGCGTCGTCGATGTCGAGCTTGCCGACCTTCACCTTGCCGACGAACTCCGTCGCGACCTGGTCGACGATCGGCGAAAGGGCTTTGCACGGACCGCACCAAGTGGCCGTGAAATCGACGAGGACGGGGTCGCTGGACTTGAGGACCTCGTCTTCGAAGTTCAGGTCGTTGAACACTTGGACGTTCTCTGATGATGCCATGCTGATAGCTCCTAACCGTGCCGGGCCCCGGGGGAGGGTCTTCGGCGGTCCCCCTTTACTTAATCATTCTCGGCGCGCCGGCAACGACTCGAAATGCGTGGTCGCCCTCTCGGGGGGCCCTGGGGCATCGACAAACCGCGTTTTTTTTGCGACTTCGAGGAGCGGATGCGCCGGAAAAGCAAACAGGTGTGCGAGCCCGAGCGCGGCGCGCCGTGGCCCCCACCCTGGACGGCCGCCGGCGTCATCGAGGCGCTCCAGCCCCTGGCGGCCGAGGAACGGAAGAGCCGGCTCTCGAGCGTCATCGCGGCCCGTCTCGACTCGGTGACGGTCGTACTGGACGCGCCTCACGACCCGCACAACGGCGCCGCCGTGCTCCGGACCTGCGACGCCTTCGGCATCCAGAACCTCCACGTCGTTCCAGGCAGCGAGCCGTTCGTCATTGCCACGACCGTCACGCGAGGCAGCGAAAAGTGGGTCGACGTCGTTCCGCACGCGAGCCCGGCCGAAGCGGTGCGCGCGCTCGTCGAAGCCGGCTACGAGCTGGTCGCGACGCGCCCCGACGGCGAGCTCTTCCCCGAGGATCTCGCCGCAGTGAAAAAACTCGCTCTCATCGTCGGCAACGAGCGCGACGGCATCCGCGAAGAGCTGTCCCGCGCCGCACGGCGCGCCGTGCGTGTGCCGATGCGCGGCTTCGTCGAGAGCCTCAATTTGAGCGTGTCGACGGCCATCCTCCTCGCGCAAGCGACCCGGGGACGGCCCGGCGATCTCACGCCGCTCCAGAAGCAAGCGCTCTACGCGCGCGGCCTCTTTCGCAGCGTCGTGCGCGCCGACGACGTCCTTTCTGCGCTCGATCCTCGTTGACCCGTACAAAGATGTGCGGCCTGGTTGCCGAATCGGCCGCTCTGTTTTAGCGTCCGGCGCCCGGAATCGAGGAAAAGATGGCAGGAACGTTGATTGGACCCGGACTCTCTATCGAAGGCGAGCTGACGAGCCAGGAGGAGGTCGTCGTTCACGGAGCCGTGCGCGGCACTTTGACCGCCAGTGATGCGGTCTCCGTCGGTCAGGGCGGCATCGTCGAAGCCGACGTCCGCGCGTCGTCGCTCAGCGTGGCCGGCACGGTCACCGGCAACGTCACCGCCAATGATCGGGTCGACATCCAAGCCGGCGGCCGGCTCATCGGCGACGTGAAAGCGTCGCGGCTCACCATCGCCGACGGTGCCTCGTTCAAGGGCAACGTCGACATGGACGTGGGCTAAAAGGCAATCACCATGGCGGAATCATCGGTCATCGGACAGGGTACGGTCATCCGCGGCAACGTGCGCGGTGACGGCTCCATCGAGATTTACGGCCGGGTCGACGGCGACGTCGCGGTCAGCGGCGACGTCACCCTCGGCGAAAGCGCGAGCGTCCGCGGCGACGTGAGCGGCGCGCGCCTCACCATCGGCGGCACGGTCGCAGGCGACCTCACCGGCACCGAAGCGGTGGTGCTCGAGCGCACCGCTCAGGTCACCGGCGACATTGCCGCGCCACGCGTCGGCATCGAAGAAGGCGCCCGCGCCCGCGGCGCGCTCCGCACCGAAGAACCCGGCGCCCCGGCCGGCGCGCGCCCCGAGGTGCGACGTTCGCAGCGCCCCATCGAATCGCCTCGCCAGGCCGAGCGTGAGGTGCCGCGTATCGCCGCCCCCGCGGCCCGTATCGCGCCGCGCCCCGAACCCGTCGCGCCTGTCGCGCATCGGAAGGCCCCGCCGGCTCCCGTCGTTCCCGCGCTTCGCGGCCTACACGGCCGAAAAAAGAAAGCCCGCGGCTAGAGCCCCGAAAAGCGCTCGAAAATCGTCGATGGCGCGCTTGCGCCGGAGCTTTGATAAGGTCTGAGGTTTGATGCGTCGTCGCCTCGTCTCTTTCGTCGCGTACGCGGTCCTGCTCGGCGGATGGTGCGCGGTGGCGCGTGACGCACGCGCCGATGACGACGCGAAGCCCGCGCCGAATCAAGAGCAGCTCGAGGCGTGGCTCGCCGAAAAACCGGCCTCCGCCGACGTCTCGAAGACGCCCGAAGCGCCCGAAGCGCCGCCCCCTCCCCCGCGACGTCACGGGTTCACGGTCGAGTCGAGCATCGGCGCGCTCACGCAAATCGGGAACCTCCGGCACGTCTCGCCGAGCGCGCCGTGGTTCCACGCCGCCTTCGGCTACGAGTTCACGAAGAACCTCACGTTGCTCGCGCAGACCGACATCACCTTGGCGAGCACGTCGCTCGCGAGCCCGCCCCCCGAGCCGCGCGGTTACACGCTGTTCGGCTTCAGCGCCGCCGGACGCTTCACGTTGCCGATCGGCCCTGTGCTCGGCGCGTTCGCGCAAGCCGAAGTCGGGCTCGCGCAAGTCTCGAGCGACATTCTCTCGACGTACGGCTACAACGACGCGAACTCGCTCGAGCCGTACTTCGGCGGCATGCTCGGTATCGAGTGGTATCAGGTGAGCCCGCACTATGCCCTCGGCGCGCGCGCCGGATTGCGAAGCTACGGCGCCCTGCTCGATCGCTCCCTCGGCGGCGACGCCGCGCTCGCGTGGCTCGGCGCGGTCACCTTGCGCTACACGTTCTAGACCGCCGCGAAGGCCGAACGCGTGTTCGCCTTCTCGTGAACGCGCAAACTCGCATGGGCTGCCAGTGTAAATCTTGTCACTCCCCCGTCGGCACGGACGGAGGCATCGTCGACGTGGGCGGTGGGGACGGCCCGGGCGGGACTTCCGAAGTCCCGCCCTTCTTTCATGTGTTCGCGCGTCGCGCGCACTCGCGAGCGGTGCGGCTACTGAGCAGCGGACCAGGAGCCGCGCCCGCCCGATGACGAATTCGGCTCGGTGATGGTCCACGACCCGCCGGGGAACGAGATCGTCTCGGGGACGTACACGCCGCTCATCGTCCCGGTGTACGTGAACGTGGCCCCCATGCCGGCCGTGTATTTGCCGTTCGTGATCGCGATCGACGCTTCGTTCGTCGAGCAATTCAGCTTGCCGCTGAGCGTCGCTCGCCCGGTTGGATTCGACGTGCCCGTCAGGGTCCCGCTGATCGCGCCCGTCGCGGTGATCGTGAACGCGATGTGCGCGACGAACTGGGACGTCGAGTTCCCGGTCGTGTAAGGGCCGTCGAGCGTGCCGGTGTAGGACCCCTCGCCGCACACAGGCGGCGGGCGCGACGCGTCCGTGGACGCGTCGAGGAACGAACCGCCCCCGTTTCCGCCGTTGGCCGGAGTGCCTCCCGTGGACGCGCCGCCGCTGCCACCCGTGGAAGTGAATCCACCCGACCCCGATCCACCGACGCCCGGTGCGCCGCCCGAGGAGGGCGCACCGCCGAAACCCGAGGCGCCGCCGAGTCCATTCATACCGCCGACGTTCGGCGATCCGCCGACGCTCGGTGCTCCGCCGACACTCGGCGATCCTCCGACGCCAGGTTCGCCGCCGCTCGTGCTCCCACCGCCGCTTGCGCCACCACTCGCGCCACTAAAACCACCACTGCTCGCGGCGCCGCCGACGCTCGACGCGCCGCCGGACGCGGGCGGACACATGCATTGTCCGGGCGTGCCGTCCGGCGTGCAGATTTGCAAACCGGCGCAGGTGTTGGCACCGACGCACGCACTCGTGATTCCCGGACTGCACGAAGCGCCGGTCGAACCGAACAGATCTCCCGGGGGTGAGACTCCGCATCCAGAGACCCACACACCCATCGCAAGCACGAACCAGTAACGCGTACGCACTCTCGCTAGAGTACACCCCACGCACGCGCGAGTGTTAGTCCGCTGGAGTCGCGGTTCATTCTTTACGTTGCAGCTTCACGCGCCCCGCGTCGCCGCGTCGCCGCGCGCACTCGCTACGGGAACGTCGACGAATATACTCGCCGCGACGATCGTAAACAGCGCACGCCGGTCCTCGAGCTGGCTGCCTCGGCGTCTCGCTGTTTCGCGGTCTCGCTGCCTTGCCGTCTCGGAAGGAACACGCCGTAGTTCGAGGCTCACGCGTTCGACGAGCTGCGTCACGGCGTCGGCGAATCGAGCTGAACCCACGGCGTCCGTCTCGTTGCGCTCTGTCGCGCTCTTCGCAGCGGAAACTCACAGCAACACGCGAGCGACGTCAGCGTTATGCTCGCGGAATGCGTCTCTACGGTTTTTGGCGGAGCTCCGCGACGTGGCGCGTGCGCATTGCGCTCGCGCACAAGGGACTCGAGTACGAGTACATCCCTGTCCACTTGACTCGCGAGGGCGGCGAGCAGCACCGACCCGAATTCCGAGCCTTGAATCCAATGCGTCACGTGCCGGTTCTCGAGGTCGAGGAAGCGGGCCGCGTGCACCGTCTCGCAGAGTCGATGGCCATCCTCGAATTTCTCGAAGAGACGCATCCGTCGCCACCGCTACTCCCCGAAGATCGGTGGATGCGCGCGCGAGCGCGCCAGCTCGCGCTCCTCGTCGTGTCCGGCATTCAACCCCTGCAAAACACGAAGGTCCAAACTTGGGTGCGCGAAACACTCGGCGCGGACGAAAAAGCGTGGGCAAAGCACTGGATCGCGCTCGGTTTCGATGCCCTCGAGGAGGTCACGAGGGAAACCGCGAGGACGTTCTCCGTCGGAGATCAGGTGTCGATCGCCGACGTCTGCCTCGTCCCGCAATGTCACATGGCGGCGCGCGTCGGCGTCGATGTGAGTTGCTACCCGACCTTGCACGCCATCGAGCGAGCGTGCGCGACGCTGCCGGCCTTCATCGCGGCGCACGCGGACCGACAGTCGGACGCCGAGCCGGCACGGTGATCAGATGGGGTGGCCGTCCACTCGAAGCTGGAAAAGAAAATACGGTGGCATGCAGACGCCGCCGGCCGGCGAGCGAGCGCAGACGTAGTCGTCGCGGCACGGGTCGTGAAAACCGCAAGCGTGGAGCGCGCCGGGCCGCGTGTGCGCGGCGATGCAGCGACCAAAGGACTCGCCCGCGGCGAGGCAGCCATTGAACTCCGTCAGAATCGGGATCCCGCCGCAACGAGCGGTCGCCGCGAGCCCGTCGCAACTGCCCGAGCACATGCCGCTCGGAAAGCCGACGGCGCTGGCTTCGCAGAGTAAGCCCGTGGCGCAATCGTCGCGCCGGGCGGGGCGTGCGACGTCGCGATGGGGATCGACGTTGCTCGATACGGTGGTGGGCTCGCACGCGTCACCGACCGTGGGCGCGCCGTCCGGGACGCACTCGCCGACATCGGGATCGGACACGCGCGTGCAGTGGAGTCCGGCCGCGCAGGTCCAAGCGCCAAAAGCACGGTCCCCGAGGCCGCAGTGCGCGCCCTCGCGATCGTCGCCCTCGCCGTGTTCCGCGAACGGACGGAGCTCGTCCGGGGCTCGCCCCTCCGCGAGAGCCGTTGCGTAGCGCTGGCGTCGCGTGAGCTCCGCATGAAAGTGCGGCGACATCGGGACGTCGACCGCGTCGACGATGACCGCTTCGGGCGCCACCCCGAGCAGATGGAACCCGGCGAGGCTCCGGCTCTGATGACAACCCGGGCACGTCAGCTCGTCCAGGCGTCGCAGGAGCCCGCGCTCGGTCGGAATGGTCCGATACGGGGTCAGATCGACGCCATGAAACGCCGCGTCGCCGAGCGCGGCGAGATAAGGACGGTTTGCGAGCCGCGACAATCCATGTGGCGACACCGAAATGGCGCGCTCGGCGAGGAACTGTTCGGGGATCACTGCGGTTCCCTCGTCGATCGCCCGGAGCGCGTCGGGCTTGCGCACCCAGTCGACGAGCGCATCGCGAAGGGGGCGATCGCGCCGGAGGCGAGCGACGTCGACGGTATTTTCGAGCCTCGCCGGCTCGAAGAACGGCGCGTGATCGAGTCGATGGAAGACGCGCAGCACGTACTCGGCGTGACCGGCCATGTCGGGTCGAACCGCCGACGGCCAGCGGACGCTCTGAAAATTGACTTCGACTGACTTGGGTTTCCAACCAGCCCGGCGCACGGTGGACAGTGGCCCGGCGCTCGAGAGCAGCCACGACGCCTCTTCTTCGGGCGTCGAGAAGCGAGGCGCCGTCCAGGCTCGCGCGGCGTCGCGACAGCCACCGCCGGGGGCTTCCGGCGCGTAGTAGACGACGTTCGCCGTCATCGGAAGCCGCGACTCGACGGGGCCGGTCTTGGTGTCGGTTCTATAGGCGAGGCGATAAATGAATCGGACCTCGCCGCAGGTTCCCGGCGAAAACGGCCGTCGGTCGAGTCGATTCACGACGAACACGAGGTCGAACCGCGTCTCCTTCGCGTCGAGCCACCGGGGATCGAATTGCCGGTGAGCGAACCGCATTCCGACCCCCGCCGCGGAATCGAGTCGTCGATCGGCGGCGAGATCGGACGCGAGCGCGTCGGTGATCGTGACGAACCCGGGGTGTTCATGAAGTGACGCTGTCGACTTGCCCGGGGCGCCCACGACCTGGGTTCCGAAATCGAGACCCGCCGCTTCGAGCGTGCCGAGCACGACGGGATCGCTGACGACGAGGACCGGCTCCGGCGATACGTCGCCGCGGCTTGCCGCGACCGGCGCCCCGGCGGACGACGGCGCGGGTGCGCTCGGCGGCGAAGGAACGACGGCGCTCGACGCACTGGCTCCCCATGAAGGAGGCGGCTCGCGCGCCGAAGTGTGGCATGCCGCGACGAGACCCGAAGCGGCGACGACGACTGTGGTTCGACGGCGTCGCGACGCGGCGCGCATCCGCTCATGCATGATGAAGCACTCGCGCGACGATGAACTTCAAGTATCGACCCTCGGGATGGCCGGCGAGCACCGGATGGTCCGCCGCGTGTCCCGCGTCGTGGACGATCTGAAGCGAGTGGCCGATCTTCGATGCGCCCGATGCCAGGGTGGCACGAAAGGTGTCGACGCCGATCTGCGTCGTGCAACTCGACGCACAGTAGAGTCCCCCGGCAACGACGACCGAGAGCGCGGCCGAGTGCAAGCGCGTATACGCTTCCACGGCGCGCTCGCGCTGGGCGCGACTCCTCGCGAAGCTCGGTGGATCCGAGACCACGACGTCGAACGAGGCCGAACGCGACGCCGCTTCCTTCAGATAGTCGAACACGTCGGCCGCATTGAAGTCGTGGGCATCGGCGTCGAAGCCGTTCAGCCCGAAATTCTCCCGCGCGTCGGCGATGGCGTCTTCGGCGACGTCGACCGTCGTGACCGACTTCGCGCCGCCGCGCGCGGCGTAGACCGAGAACGCGCCGGTGTACCCGAACAGGTTCAGGACGCGCTTATCGGTGGAGACGGTCTCGACGAACCTCCGATTGTCGCGTTGATCGAGGAAAAGACCCGTCTTTTGGCCCTCGTACAGGTTGGCGCGGAACCTGAGGCCGTGCTCTTCGACGACCAGATCCCGGGGCGGCGCCCGACCCCAGAGCGCCTCGATCTTGTCATGGGCGGCGCCCCGCCGCCGACGTAGCACGCCGAGGAGCGGTGCACTCTTCCGAAGCGCCTCCACGAGCCAGGGGACGAGCGACTCGAGCGCTTCGCCATCGACGCCGACGACGGCGTACGCGCCGTAGCGATCGACGGTCAGGCCGCCGAGACCATCCCCCTCGCCGGCGATCCAACGATAAGCAGAGGCGTGCGCGGTCACGCCCATGAGCTCGCGAAGTCGGAGCGCGGCGCGAACGCGTTCGTCGATCCATTCCGCATCGGGCACACGGGTGCGCGAATAGATGCGCAGCGCGAGCGCAGAGTCCGGATCGAACAACGCGAACGCGGTGAAACGTCCCGATTGGATTTTCACCCAGCTTCCTCGTGGAGCGGAGAAGTGCGGTGGAACGTGTTCGCGATACACCCACGGATGTCCCGCGTAGAGAGATCGCGCGAGCGATTTCGAAAGTTCGACGACGGGAATCGCGATCACTTCGTCGAGCGTGCCACGAGCGTGAATCGTTCGTCACCACTTCTTGGTCATGCATTGTCGAAAGCAGTACGCTTCTTCACACCGTGATGCTCGAGCGTGCGTCTTCGAATCTCGCCACCAACATCAAGCGTCTCCGCGAGAGACGCGGCCTCACTCAGAAAGAGCTCGCGGACGCGTCCGGCGTACCGAGACCGACGATCGCCAATCTCGAGTCCGGCGTCGCCAACCCGACGCTCTCGGTGCTGCTCAAGGTCGCGGCCTCACTCGGCGCGGTCGTCGAAGAGCTCGTGAGCGCGACTCCGGAAGCGCAGCTTCATAAAGCGAAGTCGCTCCCGGAAAAACGCCGTCGTGGCGCGGCGGTGCGCCGACTCATCGCGGACGACATTCGCCCGACTGAGTTCGAGCGGGTCGAGCTCGCTCCGGGCGCGCGGTTCGGCTCGCGAGCCGTCGGATCGGGGGCGCGCGAGTATTTCGCGGTCGAAGCGGGCGAAATCGCGGTGATCTCCGCGGGTGACGTCCTTCGCCTCGGCGCGGGCGACGTCGCGACGCTCGTCGCCGATCGCCCGAGGGATTACACGAACCACGGGCGACGCATCGCCGTCGCATACCGAATCGTCGCGACGAGTCGCGCCGGAGGGTGAAGGTCAGTCCTTCAGCAAGTCGAGCGGGACGCGGCACCCCTGGACGAGGCGCTGGCACGTCGGGTAGTCGCACCCCTGATCGGCCAGGCAGCCGACGCAATCGCCGCCCGCGTCGCCGAGCTCGTCGATGCACCCGCCCACCGACGTTCCGACGTGGCAGTTGACGACGATGTTGTGGCACGCCGTGCCGAGGTCGTCGTCGTTCGAGTCGGAACACGAAACCCCGCCCGAGAGCGCGAGGAACAGGGCCGCGCCGACCCAAGCCGTTCGCAAGCGAAACATGGCGGGGATTGTAGCCGACCGTCGGACAACCGGTAGCAAACTCCGGCGGCCGTCACGGTCGAGGGCCGTGTCGACCGCATTTGCGCGAGCGCGCGGGATTCGACGCGTCACGCCGGATCGTGCGGCAAGGTGCCCCGGGGCGACCTCAAATAAGCGAACGGCGTTTCGAAGAGGAAGTTCGCGACGCGCGACGTGTACACGTCGGCGTGACGCTCGATTTGGCGCGCGAAATGACTCTTGTCGTTGCCCGCCCGAAGGAGGGGACCCCAGCTCGGGTTGAACAGCTCCGCCGCGCGGCGCGAGAGCGGCGAGATGCGGTCGTCGAGTTCACGAAGTGTCGCACGAAGCTCGGTCATGAGGCGGCGGGCCTGCGACGGCGAGCGCGGGGCCGGCGGTCCGTACCCCGCCTCGCTCCGCTGGAGCCCGAGACGGAGCTGGCTATACGTGAACTCGAGCCGCTCTTTTTCGCTCATCAGGCGGTCGAGCTCGGCCTGGTCGTCCTCGAACGCCTCGATGGCCAAGAGCTCCGTCTCGAGATCCCTGAGGACGAGCGCCGTTCTCCAGCGCAAGAGATTCTTCGTCACGTTGACGTCGGAATACACGTGGTCACCCACGTACAGAATCTTCTCCCCGGGGCATCCGAGCAGCTCCTCGACGAGCCGGGCGTTGCCCCCCAAATAAACCGTGCCCGTCTTCAGCGCGCCGACGTGCGGCGAGAAGAGGTCGCCGTCGCCCGTGAGCACGAGCGCCGGCGCGTTCCCGGTGAAAAACTCGGGCTTTCTCGCCCCGGCGATGACGACATCGAAGAGGTTACGCCACGAGCCGTCCGGCAAGAACCGGTCGAAGGCGTAGCTCATCATCGCGCGGGTGTAGTCCCACTCCGAGTTCGTCACGACGAGGAGCTTCTTCCCGGCGTGCTTCAAATCGAGGAGCGCGAGCGGGAGCTCCTCGTCGAGCACCACGAATCGATCCGGGTCGCGCGCGATGTCGAGCTTCAGCTCGCCCTCGATATGGACGTGCCCGATGCTCTCGCGAACGAGGCGGTACACCTCGTCGTAGCCGATGCCCGGCCCCAGCTTCCCCTCATCGACGAGCTCGACGAGCTGAGCGTACAAGCAGGTCTCGGAGAGCGAGAACAGCGTGTTCATGAACTCCCAGCGCGGCTCCGACAGGTCGACGAGGACTCGCGCGTAAACGATCCGCTGCTCCTCGAAGTCGAGCGGGCGGAGGCCGTGCGCGGCGCGCTTCACGAAGCCGAAGCGGTTCGCCTTGACGACGTTGCCGAGCAGGCGATCGACGACCAAGCCCTGAGTGAACGCGCTGCTCTGGAATTCGAGGTGCCCGACCGGAAGCCCCTTGCCGGCGAGGTGCGCCTTCGCGCGTTCGTAGGCGCGCGCCTCCCATCGATCGGCGTGATAGTGGACGAGCGTGTAGTCCATATCGAAGCCCACGGCTTCGATTGCGCGCAGGTTCAAGGTGCGGTTCGCGAAGATGCGCCGTTCGCGAGGTGGGGTGTTCAGTGCGTCGTCGTTCATGTGAGGCGGGCCGCCGGAGCGTATCACCGGGTCTTCGGCGACCCCCGGATTCTGGGCATAAACCCGGCCGAGATTCGCGGGTCCGCGGACGCCATGCTAGCGACTACTTATGGATGGCGCGATCACCGAACGGAGCGCGCCCTCGAGCCGGGCTCCCGACGACGTCGACGTCCCGGCCGCCGTCCTCTGCGCCGTCTGCGGCAAAACCGATTGCGCCGGTTGCGCGGTCCCCGACGAGGTTCGTCCCGCGACCGGCACGCCGTGGGAGCGCCGAGCCACGCCGATGTGGCGTCGGCTCTGGCAAACAGCCGAGCTGGCGACGCTCGACGGCGAAGCCTTCTTCGGCGGGCTCGACGACGGCAGCGTCGGCGCGGCGTTCGGCTTCGCGTTCTCTTGCGAGCTGCTCGCCATCGCGAGCCTCGCGGTCGGTTGGTTTCCGCTCGTCTATTTGTTCGTTCCGGAGTTCGTCGCATCGATCCTCTCGAACGGAGACGAACGACAGCGCGTCACCGCCGCGATGGCCGTCGCGATCCCGGTTCTGGCCATCCTGATGGTCGGATTGCACGTCCTCTGGGCGGCGAGCCTCGAGCTCGGCCTTCGACTGCAAGGAGCGCCGCCGCGCGTGAGGCATTGTCTTCGCTACGCGCTGTACTCGTGCGGCTGGGACCTCATCACGTCGCCGTTCGGGTTCGTCGCGGGGTGTTTCTCCGGCGGGGTGCGCAGCGCGGCCCGCGAGCTCCGCGCGGCCGTTCGCATCCCGCGCTTCGCGACGCGCGCGTATCTCCGCCGCGCGCGCTCTCTCACCGAGGCCAAAGCCCGCCGCGCGATCACCCTCGCCGCCATCGTCACCGGCGCGTCGGTCCTCGTCGGCGCGATCGGTCTCGCGGTTGCACTCGTCGCCGCGATGGTTTGAGACCGAGAAGCGCGCCTTACTTTTTTGCCGGTGCGGACTTCGCCGGCTTTTTGGCGGCGGCGGGCGTCGCTCCCGTGTCGGGCGTCTGAGCGGCGGCCTTGTCGTCGGCGAGGTATTTTTCGGCGGCGGGACGAGCGGGGTGCTTGTCCGGCGCTTCGTCGAGGAATCGTTCGAGGAGCGGGCGCGCGTCGGTGGGTCTCGCCAGAAAATCTTCGTAGAGCACCGCGAGGTTGAACATCGCCGAAAGATCGTGCGGCTCGCGATCGAGGACGTCCTTGAGGATCTTTTCCGCCTCGCGATACGGCGCCTGGCTCTCGCGCTTGCCCTGTCCGCGGAGCGCCGCGGCGAGCCCGATCGCGGCGTCGTCGTTTTCCGGCTCCACGTCGCGCACGGCGCGAAATTCTTTCTCGGCCCGCGGATAGACGCCGGCCTGAAGCAACACGACGCCCATGTTCAGCCGCGCGGTGATGTCCTTCGGGTCGAGCTCGGAGGCGCTCACGAAGTGCTGGAACGCGATCGCGTCGTCACCGCGCTTCAGCGCGACGAGCGCCGCGGTGCGCTCGGCCACGGCCGTCTTCTTGTCGCCCTTCAGCGCTTCGGTGCTGAGGAGCTCGGCGGCGTCCATCTCGCCCTTGTCGACGTGAGCGAGCGCGAGCGCCGAGAGCGCGACGGGATCGTTCGGACGGCGCTTCAAGAGCTCGGTCGCGTTCTTGATCGCCTCGTCGAGCCGCCCGCTTTCGCGGAGCGACGCGACGAGCGCCATGCGCGACGCGGTCGCGTCGGGAAACGACTTCACGAAGGCGGCGAGGCCGTCGGCGGCCGCGCCCGGATCGCCGCGACGCCGCCGGACTTCACCGAGCGCGAGCGCGACGTCCTCGGCGTTGGGCGCGAGCTCCGCGGCCTTCGCGAGCTCGGGCTCCGCGCCGGCAAGATCGTTTTTCCGCGCGAGCAGAACCCCGAGATTGTAATGCGCTTCCCAGAGGGACGGATCTTTCGCGATCGCCTGGCGCAGCAAGGTGACGGCGCGATCGCGGTCGCGTTGCTTCTCGGCCTCGACGCTCTGAACCATCGTGCCGAGCGCTTCGGTGTTCGCTTGGGCGAGCGCCGGCGCTTCCACCTTCTTGTGCGACGCGCCGCAGCCTAGGACGGCCACGGCGATGAAGGCGCCCCCCAACCAACCGAAACAAGTGCGCATCAGCCCGTTCTCCCCGTCGGTTCGCCGGCGCTCGGGCGAGCGGCGTGTCCACCGGAGTTGCCGGGCGTCGCTGCGTGTCCACCCGGCGCGGACGGCGCTGTCGAGCTCGGTGCGCTCGGCGCGCTGGAGGGCATGAGAAACGGCTGACTCCGGCCGTCTTTCGTGCGCCGCGTCGCATCGATGAGCGGCGGGAGCGGCTCCGCTCCGCGAGATTTCACCTCGAACCCGATCTCCTTCAGCGGCGGATAGAGCTCGGTGTTCAGCCGGCCGAGCGCCTCCCGCATCTTCGCGGTCCACTGGTTGAAAATGCCGAGCTCGATCGCCTTTTGCCAGCCGCTCTCGTACGCTTCGAGGCTCTTTTCCTCGATCGGAACGACGAACTCGTCGATCTGCTGCGCGTAGAGATCCTTTTGCTCCGCGTTCAAGCTCGGCGGCGGCGGCGAGTCGAGGAGCGCCTTCGAGAACGACTCGTACGTCACGCCGATTTGATAGAGCGACGCGGTCGTCCACTCGGCGACGCCCATTTCGGCCGTCTCGAGGAACGTGTCGGCGGCCCGCTTCAAGAGATCGCTCTTCTTCTTGAGCCGAGTCTTGAGCTGTTCGACTTCGCCCTCGATCTTGATCTTGTCGAACTCGGCGAGCGCGCTCTCGCCCTGCATGTAGTGCGCTTTGGCGGCGAAGTATTTGCCCTGATCGTCGAGCGTCCGCTTGTACGTGCGATACGCCTGCATCGCGCGATCGAGCGCGGCCTCGGCGCCGCGTTCGTCGGCGAGACGGAGACGCACCGTCGCGAGCCGAACCAACGCCTCGATCCGGCTCGACGCACTCTTCGCCGTCTGCGAGTAGCTCGCGTAGAGGAGCTCGGCGTCCTTCCATTTTCCGGCCTTCTCGTGGGCCTTGCCCATGAGAAACGTCACTTCGTCGGCGTCGTCGCCGCGCGGGTAGTTCCGCCGATATTCGTTGCCGGCCTGGATGGCCCGGTCGTGCTCGCCGACGGCCACGCGAAGGAGCACGGCGTTGTACGCGGCGTCCTTGCCGTGCTCGGACTTCGGCCACTTCTCGGCGATGGTCTGGTGATAGTCGGCGGCCTCGGAGAACAAGCCGACCGACTGATACGCCGTCGCCGCGATCCAGACGCCTTGCGCGGCCTCCTCGCGCTCGGGGTGGTTTTTGACGAGCAAGTCAGCGGCGGCGTGCAACGTATCGAAATCGCCGCCGCGTTGCCCTTCGATCTCGGCGTTGACCGCGGCCTGCGCCGCGCGCGGTTCACGCGGGAATTCACGCGCCGCGCGAAGGTAAGCGGCGGCGGCCGCGGCGTGATCGCCTTTCTGGCCGAGCACTTCGCCTTGCTTGAACACCGCCTGCACGATCAACGTATCGAGCCGCGCTTGTTGCGCTTGCGTCTGGAACGCCGGCGCGGTCTTCAAGCGGCGCGCCCAGGTCTCGATGTTGTCGTAGTCCTTGCTCTTGTTGAACGAGTCGAGAATGAGCTCGCCCGCGCCGACCGCGAACGAACTGTTCGGATACTTCTCGAGCAAGAGCCCCCATTGCCGGACGGCGGGGTCGTACACTTCGTAGTCGTAGTAGAGCTTTCCTTGACGGAAGAGCAGCTCGGGGATCTCCTTGTCCCCGGGGTACGTCTTCACGTAGAGCTCCATCGCGTCGGTGAGCCGCTTGTCGGTCGGCGTCTCTTCCTGTTTTTTGCCGGCCTGCTTCGTCTGCGCGAATTCTTTTTCGCGAAGCGTCTCGAGCGCAGAGAGCGCATTGTAAAGCGCGTCGCGAGAGAGTTCGCCGCCGGGACGCACGCGCACCGCGGCGAGATAGGCATCGGCGGCCTTCGCCTCCTCGCCGAGGTGATAGAAATAGACCTCGCCGAGGTTGAAGTAGAGATCGTACGAAGCCTTGCTCGCCGAATAGTGCGACAGGTACGTCGAGTAGAGCTTCGCGGTCGCCAGATACTCGACCTTGCTCGTCTTGTCGGCTTGCGCCTTCGCGTGAAGGCTGACCGCGTCTTGCCGGAGCTGCTTCTCGATGGCCTGGTCGGCCTCGGCGAGAACGGTGGCTGATTGTGCGCGCGCCCACGCGCTCGGCGCTTTCGTCGGTTGCCCGGCGACGACCGGCGGCACCGTGTACGTATCGAGGACGCTCGCGTATTGCTTGTCGAGATCGTCCCAGAGCTGCATGGTCGACTGACCCTGGGCGATCGCGAGCGCGTATTCGTACGCGTGCGGGCTCATCGGTTCGAGGGTCAGGAGCAGCCGGTACGCCTCGATGCCGCGCTCGTATTGCGCTTGCTCGTAGAACGCGACGGCGAGCGCGCGCACGATCTCGCCCGCGAATTTCTCGCCGCCCGCCTTCACCAGAAAGCGATGCATGTCCGCGGCGCTGTTCTTCTCGTCCTCGACGAACACCGCGACGAGATTTTTCAACGCTTGCGCTTGAAGCTCGTCGAGCTCGGCGCGGCGCTTCTGACTCACGTTGGGGCCGGCTTCCGCGGTCGTCTTGAACACGACGAGGAACCGGCGTGCGGCTTCGTCGGTCTGCCCGAGGCGCCAGAGACACCACGCGCTCTTGAAGAGGGCGATGTCGTAGAGCTCCGAGTCCTTGTACTTCAAGACGGCTTCGTACTCGTCGAACGCGTGCTGATAGTCCGGCGAGTCCTTGGTGAACTCGTACTCGGCACGAACCATGTGCGCGTCGGGGACGAAGCGGCTCTTGGGAAACCACGCGAGGATCTTGTCGAACCGATCGAGCGCCTCGTCGTGCTTGCCCATTTCGCTCGCGAGAAAGCCGTCGATGTAGAGCGCGAGGTCGTATTCCGAGTAGCCCTTGTAGTCGCGGAGCACGGTGAGAAAGCGCTGCCGCGCCTTCTGGTAGTCGGGCTCCGGCGATGCGTTTTTCTGATCGGCCGGCGTCGCTTCCCACTTCTTGAACGCGTCGAGGAATCGGTCGCGCGAGTCTTCCCACTCGAGCTCGCCGAGCCGGAGGAGCGCTTCGGGCATTTCGGCGGCGCCTTTCGGCGTTTCACCGACGAATTTCAACAAGAGACCCATCGCTTCGCGGCGGAGCGCCTTCTCCTCGGCCGTATCGCGATCGATGCGATCTTCGATGCGCCGCTCGAGGATGGCGCGAAGCCGCTCCGGGATCTGCATGTTGATGCGCCCGGTGCGCTTCGCGAGCGCGGCGTCCTCGGTCTTCTTCTTCAACGTCGGGCGCTCGACGGGCGCGAGCTGGCGTTCACCCCGGGGTTTCACCTTGCTCGTCGCCGTCGTCGCGGTGCTCGGCGAAAATTCGAGGGACGCGTCGGCCGCGCCGAACGCGCTGGACGCGCTGGACACGATAGAAGCGCAAAATCCGAACGCGAGCGCGAGCGCAGCCGCAGAGGCGAGCGCCGAACGCGAGGCGCCGCTCATCGCAGGCCCTCGCCGCCCACGTATTCGTCGGCCCAATCTTCGCCGTCGAAGGGCCAGTACTCTTCGTCGTCTTTCAGGTAGCGCGCAGCGTCGAGTGAATCGACCGCGCCTTGCGGCAAGAACCCCTCGGTGAGCGCTTCGATCTCGACTTCGAGCGAGCGCTTCTTCCCGAGCACCGTCTCGATGCGTCCGAGCCGCGCGCGACGGAGGAGCCGCGACAGTCGCCGATCCAATCGGATGAGGGAATCCCTGGCGGCTTTGCCGGCGGCGAGCACCAGTTCTCGGCGCGTGGCTTGCGCCGTGGCGTAGAGGTCCGTCGCGCTCTTGCGATCGCCGGCGACCAGACCGGGAAGCCCCGGCGCGCTCGCATCGGCAGGGACGTCCGCGTGCGCGCCGGACAGCGCGTCCTGCGCTCGGCTCTCGAGCGCCGCGAGCTCCTGTTCGAGCTGCGCGACGTCGGCGGCGTGCCCGCCGTCCTTGGCTTGACGGATCAATCGCCGTACCTCGGCGAGCTCGGACTGAACGCGTTCCTTCCGTTCTTCTTCCGTGCCCGAGAGCTCCGCGGTGGAACGCGGGCGCACTTCCTTCGGACTCGACAAGCGGAGGTTCGCGTCGTCGAGCGACGCCATGGCCTGGCGCAAGCCGCTCATCTGATGATCGAGCTCGGTCAATCGTCGGGTCGCTTGCCCGTACTCGCCGTCGCGCCGGAGCATTTCCGCGAGCGTGCGGAGCGACGCAGCGTCCGATTGCGCCGCCACGGCGCCCGGGTCGGCGCCGCCGCGCACGGATTCCTCGAGATCCGACAAAGCCTTCTCGTCGGCGATCACCCGACGCGCGGTGTCGCGGACCGGCTCGTAACGGCGAATGAACTCCTTGAGCTTTTCGTCGGCCTTGGGAAATTCGCAGAGAGCGAGATCGACGTAAGCGTCGAAGATCCATACCTCGTCGTCGTACGGCGAATGCTCGCCGCGCGACCGCATCTCGTCGAGCAGATCGCGCGCGCCGCGGTAGTCCTTCGCTTCGTAGCGCGAGTTGGCCGACTCGTAGAGCGCTTCGGGGAGCCGTTCGGAGTCGCCGGGAACCAGGTAGTAGTAGTAGCGCGAGTCGTCGAAGCGGTATTGCTCGTGCGCGATGCGGCCGAGCCCGAGGCGCGCCATATCGCGCACCTCGAAGAAGTCGCTCCCGCCGAAGGCGAGCGCCGCCCTCGGCGTCTGCTTCACGTCCGCGACTTTGCAAAACTGCTGTTCGCCCTGCTTGAACTGACGTCGATCGACCTCGATGAGGCCGGACAGATACGTCGCTTGCGCCCAGAACCGCGACTTCGGCGTCACTTTCGCGAACTCGGCTAGGGCGTCGTCGTCCTTGTCGTTCCGGACCGCGGCGCGCCCGGCGAGATAGGCAACGTCACTGGTCAGTTCTTCGGGCATCCCGGGCGGCAGCTTCGACAGATCCGCGAGAAAGACGTCGGGGGTGTCGCTCGCCAAACCGAAGTCGACGAGGCTCCGCACCGCGCGCCGCGTCCAGACGTCGGGCGGATTCTTGGCGAGGAGCGGTAAGAGATAGGCGCGCGCGGGGTCGTAGGCGCCGGCACGGCCGAACGCGTCGCCGAGCAAGAACGTCGCGGTGCGTCCCTCGTCGAGCGACGCGAACGGCGCAAATCGCGGCGACTCGATGAGATACACCAGGTCGCCGATCGCCTCGTCGCGACGGCCGTCGTCGAGCTTCGCCTCGGCGTCGGCGAGCGCGCGCTGGATCTGCTCGATGGAGAGCGGCGTCGTGCTGCCGAGCTTCGCGGCCGCGAGCGCCGCTTGATAGGCGCGCATCGCCGCGCCGCGTGTGTCCGGCGTTCCCGTCGCCGCCGGTCCGTTCGGCAAGGTGCTTGCTTGCGCCGCGACTCCGCCGTTCGTCGCGGCTGCGCCAGCGGGGGTGGCTGCGCCGCCCGCTCCACGAGCCGGCGTGCCCGCGCCCTTGGCTGCACCGGCCGGCGTCGGCGCGATGGACACGTCGCCGATCTGGAGCACGTTTTGACTTCCGGCAGGTGCGTTCGGGGGCGACGAAGAGTCGGCGGGGGCAGACGCCGCGGACGGCGCGGGAGCGGGCGGTGCCGCGCCCTGGGCTCCTGCATTCGCCCCCACCACGACGACGATCGCCGCGAAAGGCACCCCAATAAATCTGAATGCTCGGCGCTGGAGCTCGGCTCCGCGCGACGTCCGCGCGCGCCCCATCACTCGGCGACCTTGGCGCGCAAGCGGATCCGCAAATCGTATTTTCCGTCCTGATCGCTCGGAAAATCCTTCCCCATGTTCGAGTCGTCGTCGACGTCGACGATCGCCTCGAGCACCTTGCGCTCGGGAACCTGGACGGAAAACCGCGAGACTTGCCAGGTGCGATACGTCGTGCCGCGCGCGTCTTGCCGCTCGACCTCGACGCCCACGACGTGCGCGCCGGGGGCCACCGCGTGCTCGTAGACGATCTTCTCGTCGTTCGCGACGAAGCCCGGCTCTCCGCGGAACACGGTGCCGTCGTCCAATGTGACCACGAAGCTTGCCACTTTCGCGTCGTCGCCGTCGGTGTGGACGTACACGCGAAGCTTGCTCGAGAAGAGCGACGTGGTCAGCGCCGCGACGCGGGCTCGAAGCGCGGCGATGTCGGACATGAGCGCGTCGAGGTTCGCGGGTCCGGGCGACGGCGTGGTCTTCGGAAATTCGTTCGCTTCCGGATTCAGCGGCGACGGCTTCCCACCGGCGCCAGCGGCGGAGCGCGGCGGCGGCGTGTCGCCGATCTTGCCGTCGGCGGGAGCGGCAGGCTCCGCGGCGGCGGGTGTCGGCGAAGACGCGGCGTTGTCCGGTTCACCGTATGGGTTCGAATCGCCCGACGCGGGGGGCGACGCCGGCGCGGCCGCGGGCGCGTCCTTGTCCGGCGCCGGTTCCGCGGGCTTGGTCACGGCGTGGCCGCGTCGATGCGCGCCGGGGTTCTTCGGCTGCGCCGACGCCAGGGCGGTGACCGAGCCGAGCAGCACCGCGCAACGAACGACGGAAAGGAGCCGCATCCTTCCCCGAGAGTAGAGCGCTCTTCATTCGGGTGGAAGAACCCGTTTCCACCCGTTTCCTGAGCTCCGGCCATCGCGACGCGGCGACCCTGGCGCATTTTTCGCGATCTTTTTCGGCTCGTTCGGAGCGCCGAGAGGTGTGCGCTTGGCCTACCTCGACGCCCGCGGGGCTCGGCCGCGACCCGAGCGCGCGACTTTCGGCGGGGGGCCTGCTGTTAGGGCCGACGCGGCCGGCTCGCCTTACGGCTCTTCTTGCCTTCCAGTCGAAGGGCAGCAGTAGTCGGTTCCGCCACGGTGAGTTTCTTTTGCGAGACTTTGCTGTGCGGGTAGCTTCTGGACTTCGCTACTCCAGGGGCGCCGCTCGAGGTGCCCACGTCAGGAGGCCGCGCCGGGCCGTTCGGCATGTCGTTCAGGAGCTTTCGGGTCGCGCCGGGAGTCAGCCAACGTGTTCGATCGATGAGTTTCTCTCGTTCACTCCGTTCGGGGAACGTGAACAGATCTACGAGCAGCACTTCCAGATAATCGGCGATCACTTGAAGAGTGGCGATCGACGGACGCGCCCGTCCTCGTTCGATATCGCTCAAGAAGCCCTTGGAACCGAGTTCGCTCTCGAACGCCAGCCGTTCCGCGGTCACTCGACGCTCGCTGCGCAGCTCGCGAATGCGCTGACCCACGGCTTGAGCCGTCGGATCCGGCGTTGAGCGGGGGGGCATCCCCGCCACCGTAAGGGGAGTCCTGTTGGAGCTCGTTCGTCGGGGACGAACCCGTGTCCAAAATTGCTGTGGCCGCGCGAGAAGGTTCGTCCTAGACGAACTTCTGGTGCGCGGACGCGAATAACTTCGCGCGCCCGCCGTCTAGTTCCGAGCGCGCGTCGTTCGCTCGACGCCGATCGACTGGGGCAATCGACGATTTCTGGCGGGAGGCGACAATGAGTTTCAACAATAGGCAGGGGTTCCTTATTCATGGTTCGGCGGGCAACGAGGGAGCGGGCACGACAAGGCGACTGACCTGCATCTCGCTGCTGGCAACCGTGGCCATGAGTTGCCTGGCGATCGCCGGGTGCAAGAACAACAGCACGACCAGCACCGACGCGGGGGCGAGCGGCGGCGCGCCGAGCGGCACAGGCGGTGACGGCGCCGTCTCGAGCAGCGGAGGCGAAAACGGTTCCGGCGGCAATGGCGGCAATAGCGGCAATCGCGGCACCAGCGATGCGTCGAGTGGAGGCGGAGGCAGCGGCGGCACGTCCGGCGGAACCGGAGGAACCGCGAGCGGTGGAAGCGGTGGCACATCCGGCGGAAGCGGGGGAACCGGAGGCGTCGCAAGCGGTGGAAGCGGTGGCTCGAGCGACTCGGGCGCGCCGGATGCCGGCGGTCTGGGAGGCAGCTGCGTCGAGAAGCTTTACGCCACGTACGTCCTGCGAACTGACGGCGTGCTGATCTGGGAAAACACTCAGAGCTCGCCTGAAACCATCGTCGACGCCAGCACGGGGTTGCCACTCGCGGGCATCACGGGCGTGGAAACTGCTGGCTTCCACGGCTGCGCGTCTCTCTCCAACGGCACGGCGGAGTGCTGGCAACTCGACGCCACGAAGGGCAACAGCTACGGGCAGCTCGGCAACGGCACAACGACCGCGAGCTCGACGCTCTATCGCGCGACTCCTGTCCTCACCGGCGGGAACGCCGCCTTGACGAACGTCGTGGCTATCGCGAGCACTACTCCGACTGGCCTTGCCGGAACATCGGAATTCTCGCACACGTCCTGCGCCGTAACGAGCGATGGCAAGCTCTGGTGCTGGGGCGATCTCACGTGGATCGTGAACGGCGGGACGTCGCTTCAGAGCGGCTACGCGCAGGCCATCACTCTCGACGGGTCGACTCCGCTGACCGGTGTGTCCGAAGTGGCGCTGGGGTTCAGCTCGGCGTGTGTTCTCATCTCGGGTTCCCCGAACAGTGTGCGCTGCTGGGGGCAGAACACGGACGGCGTGCTAGGTCTGGGTGACACCACGAACCGGCAGTACCCCACGCCCGCGACCAAGGTACTCGGGCTGCAGAAGCCGACCAAGATCCTCGTCGCGATGGGGCCGGAAAGTGCCGCGAGCAGCTACCACGCCCTCTCCGTGGCGTGCGCCCAGGACGGTGAAAATGTCCGATGCTGGGGTGACAATAGTTCTGGATCCGCCGGTACGAATACGACGACGGCGTCGATTCTGAGCCCCGCGCCGGTCGTGACCCAGAGCGGGACCATTCTCGGCGGCGTCGCGGACCTGGAACTAGGATTCGGGGAGTTCGCGACGCTGCGGACCGACGGATCCCTCTGGATCTGGGGCAATGGTTTCCAGAACTACGCGGCGAATTATGGACTCACGCACGTTCTCGCCGTCGGCTGGGCGGGCCCGCCGGTCAGTGATGGCCCCAGGTACGTCACGAGCGACGGCGTCTACCACGATGCCATGTCGAACTTCACCGTCAACTGCAACGCCATGTAGCCGCACTCGGCGAAACTCGTGCGGAAGACGACGCGATGAATACTCGAAAACCTCTGTTGAAGATCGCGGGCATCGTGCTGGCGGCCGGCTTGCCATGCGCGGGCTGCGACAACGGACATTGGGTGGACGCATCACTCATGCTTACCGGAGCGATCTGCGACTACAAAACAACCGTACAGAACTGGACGAAACCGACGCAGTTGATGGGCGTCAGCATGAAAACCGGAACGGAAGACGACCTGAAAGAATTCATGCTGACGGAGGAGCGTGCGATCTGTAGCAAATCCGGCGGTGCGTTCACCGGCGACACGCGGTGCGAAAATGGCGGGGGCCAGGTCAAGTGCAAATAGACTTCCTGCCGAAGCGCGGTCGTCCGGCTCGCCGCCGTTCGCTCGTCTTAGCGAGGTTCCACGCCGGAACGGCTTCCTTAGCCCGGCCTCTGGCAGGGGCGGCGGCCTCTTCCTCTGTTGCACGAGCATCTCAATGACGCGGAGGCCCTGCAATGTTGAACCATAAATTTCGTTCACGGCGTCCAACTTTAAGAGCCGCATTGGGATGGGCGCTTGCGGGCCTTGTGACGGTCGCCAAGGCCGACGGCACGGAGGTGGTGGATGCGAACGCGCTAAGGAGTGCAGTGGCTCCGCAGGTGCAACCGATCCCCGCGGGCGTGGTCGCCGCACGGTTTGGAGCGGCGCCGTGGGACACGGCAGCGAAGGTGCAGCAGTTTCGTTCGGCGGTAGTTGCGCTGGAGCCGCTGTTTTTTCAGGGAACGCCGGGAGGCTCTCCACCGAACAAGGCGGCTCACCTCGCGGATGGACGCGACGTGTTGCTCTTGTCTGGATGTCGCAACGGTTTTCAGTGCGACCAGACGGCGTATGCAATGGTGTATGACGCTACGCACGGCACGGTTGGTATCGTCGAGCGAACGCCGCAACCGGATAGGTATCGCGTCCTCATGCGGAGAGACGACCCGGCATTGCGGAACCTGCTCTTCGCTCTCGCGTCGATTGTCTTGCATGCACCTGACGGCGCGAGAGGGGGCGTCCACTCCTCATCGGCGACGTCAACTGCCAGCCAACAGCTTGTGGGCGTGACCTTCCTCCCGCAGGGCCCGATTGATGCCACCTACGGCGATCTGGCCAACGGACTGGACACTCACCCCGATGTTGCCGGCGCCATTCGCAGAGCGAATAACATCTTTCTGTTGCCCGATACCGTGTGCGGCGTTCGCCTCTCCGATGGCAGAAAATTCCTGTTGATCTCGGCGACGACCTCCAACGCCGACGGTGCGGTTCCTTACGCCATCGCGTACAGTGCATCCAGCCGGATCGCCTTCGTATACCGAAGCCCAAGTGACCAAGGAGGGGCCGAAGCTTTTTTCGGCAACCCGGATTCGTTGCTGCGTCCGGTGCTCTCCGCGGTGGCTCAGAACTGCCTAAACATGCGAGCGCAAATGGGGCTCGATGCGAATGGCGCAGATACTGGAACTCCGACACCATCGCCGGCCTCGACACCGACTCGGGATGCGGGTCGACCTGAGTGCCGCACGAAGGACGGCGGGAAACTTGTGGAGGTCCTCGTCGATTGGAACGCGGGGCGGGAGGGGGAGCCACGGCCGGGCTCTCTCCGGACGTCGTCCAACGGAAGCCCCTCGGTGCGACCGCTGCAAGTATCAATCAACCGTGGCCTCATCGAGTTGTACCCCGGAGGCGCGTCACTCGCAGGGAAGGCCATGGGAATCATCAGCTGTGCGGGTGACGAAATGTTCGGCAACCCCGTAGGAAACGGCTGCAGCGGCGGGCACAAAAAGGTCCTTCAGTTCGCGGTTACGTCGGCCGCAGGTTGGAGTCCGGCACTCCCGTGCGAATAGCTCGCCCGTTCCCTCTTCGAGGGCGCCCCGGTTTCTCCTGGAGCTCGAAGCTGCAGTCATTGTACGCGAATGCTGCTTCGCGCTCGGCAACGGTTTAGGCAAACGAGAAAGTCTCCCCATGCTGGACATACTCCCCCTCCGATTCGAACCCAGGTCCGCGCGTCGACGACTTCTCCCGGTCGTCGCACTCTTTCTGACCGCACTCGTGGCCATGCCCAAAGCGCACGCCGAGGGAGTCAAAAAAACCAGCGCGCAATCGTGTGACATCCGAGCGACGGATTGGAAGAACTTTCAGTTTGGAAAGTACAAGCTGAAGGACGGCATCAAATACCTGAACAAGGAACAAACCTTTTTCGCCAAGATCCAGGACGACCAGATCGCCTATGGGGACCTCACTAAAGACGGCAAGCTCGAAGCCTACGTCCCCGAGGGCGAGTGCAGCGGCGAATGGTGTTCGAATCTGATCTGGGTCTTCGAAGAAGGGCCTACCTGTCACCCTAAACTCCTGACGAAGCTCTATTCAGGGCGCGGTGATGGCGCGATCGTCGACGATCAATATGTGTTCGTCTACCAGACCAATCCGAACGAGGATGCCCATCCTCTCGCGGTTACCTACGTCGACGGCAAGTTCGTCGATGCCAAACCGATAGCAATCCCTGGTAGCCTGCAGCCCGTGAGCGTATGGGTATCGCCCGCCTCCTTGCGTCACACGGCAACGATGGCACCGAGCACATTGGCGGGTGACGTCTATCTGGTCATTGACTTGAAAACGACCAACGGCTTTGCCGCCCCAACGAAGATCGAAGTGAAGTGGGGGAAATTCAAGCATGAGGCGACGGTGCGACCAAAGTACAGCGAGGTAGGTGGTTACCAGATCGGGCTCAAGGTGCACCAAACGAAGCTCCAGGTATCGGCGTTCGACGTGACCACCGACGGCGCAATCGTGTTTGGACCCTCGCTGACCAAAGAGCCGCCCCCGGATTTTCAGAACGCTGTGGTGCAGCTCAAGTGGTAGTGGGAGAGCTCGAGCAGAAGTGGACCAACCGACGCCGGCGCGCGGGTCGCCGGGTTAACTAGGGGCTACTGCCGCCAGGGCAAGACGCGAAAGCGTCGCGTTCGACCGGTGATGCGCTCGAAGAGACGGCGCGCTTCGGCGGAGAGCCCGTCGAACGCCCGCGCCACGCCCTCGGTCGGGCCCGACGGATCGGCGCCGAATTCCGACAGCGCTGATTTGACTCGACCCCAGTGGTGCTGGAGTCGCGGTGCGGCGCTCTCGACCTCGCGTCGTGCATCGCTCAGGCGGCGCGTGGCTTCGCGTGCGGCGTCGTCCACGCGGTCGGCGGCGTCATCGATGTGATCGGCGATCGTCTGAGCGACGTCTTCGATGGCTTCGGCGTGGTCTCGGAGGGGTCGTGAAAATTCGGACATGGTCAGACTCCTTCCGCGGAGAGCACCGCGGCGATGAGCACCGGCATCACGTGCCGGCCAAAATCGAGATTGGGTTCGTAGCGCGAGAACAATCCGCCGAGCGTCGCGAAGACGCGGGCGATCATGATGAAGTCGGTCGGAAGCCCGATGACGGGATCCGCGTCGAGCTCTCCGAGGAGACCCATCGCCCGCTCGCCGATCTGTTCTCGCGTCGGCCAGCGCATGTTCCCCGCCGCCCGCGCGTTTCGAATCTCGGTGAGGAGAGCCTCGGCGAAGGCGTGAAGCGTGTCCGTGCGTCCGCTCTTCGTGACGAACCCGAGCTCGCCGAAGATCCGGCTCATCGCGTCGCGTTCGTTCGCCATGAAGGCGGAGAACAGCGCGACGTAGCGAGCGCGCGCGGCGGGCTCGAGCGTCCCGACCGAACCAAAGTCGAGAATCACGACCTCGCCCTCGGGGGTCACGAGGAGGTTTCCCGGATGCGGATCGGCTTGGAACACACCGGCTTCCAGCACTTGGCGCAAGTAAGCCTCGAGGAGCGTGCCGAGGATTCGCGACACCTCTTCTTTGGCCGCCCGGTCGCCGGCGCGCGCCGGTCCGTCGAGCGCGTCGAGCACGTCGGTGATCTTCTTGCCCGGGGCGAACGTCGTCGTGAGCACGCGATCTCCCGAGAGCGCCTCGATCGGTACGGGAACCGTCGCCGTCCGAGAGCGCGCTTGGAAAAACTCCGACACGGCGCGGGTGTTCGCGGCTTCGGCGGGATAGTCGAGCTCGTCCACGACGCGCGCGCGTACCTCCCCGATGATCGTGTCGTAGTCGCCTTCGGGGAGTGACGGCTCGAGGCTCTTCACGAACAAGCCGAGGAGCTCGAGGTCCGTCCGCACACGCACGCCGATCCCGGGACGTTGCACCTTCACCGCAACGGCGGTTCCGTCGTGCGTCGTCGCACGGTGAACTTGGCCGATGCTCGCCGCCGCGAGCGGCGTTTCGTCGAACGACGCGAAGAGCTCGGCGAGCGGACGACCGAGGTCGTCCTCGATGACGGCGCGGACCGCATCGAACGAGATGGGCGGCGCAGCGTCCTGGAGCTTCGCGAGCTCGGCGATCCACACCGCGGGAAGGATGTCGGCGCGCGCCGACAGGAGCTGCCCGACTTTCATGAACGCGCCGCCGTGCGCGGCGCTCACTTCGTAGAAGCGTCGAGCGTTGTCGGCATGAAGCCGCTCGAGCGCGCGCGCGGCGTAGCGCTTCGATACGAACGCCGAGCGAAACGCGTGGAACCGATAACCGCCCGCCATTCTGGCGAGCACGAGGCCCGTCTCGGCCGAACGCGACCACTCTTCTGCTTGCGAACGCACCCGACTCTCGACGCCTCGCGCTTCCTCGGTCGAGCGCCCCCACGTCTCGCTCGCGTAGCCCGCGAGATCGCGCGCCGACCACGCGAGCTCTTCGACGGACGCGAGCAGCGCGTCGATCAACGCCGGCCAACTCCGCGCGCGGCCCGAGTGGCGACGTCCGTGACGTCGATGACGGCGATGACGACGGCGAGCGCGCGACGTCGGCGAGGGCTCGCGCAACGTCGAGTGAAACTCCGTCGCTGTTTCGCCGCGTGGCTCGGTCGTATTACATTGCATGAATCGGTAATACAGACGCGCAAGACTCGGCGCAAGTGATTTGTATTACAACGTAATCAAATCGCAACAAAGTTCGTGTATTATTGGGCGCTTAGGACTGTATCGAAAAACCATCGATGTGCACATTTATGGGGGCGCTCGAACCCACGATCGGTGTCCGGCTTGGTTACGAAAACGGCCGGCTCGGAGATCTCGCACAAGGTGCGCGTATGCATAATCCGCACGCGAATCGGCCTTTCGCCAGCAGCCGCGCGTCGTAGCGCGACTGCGAAGGCGGTCGCTTACGGAGAGTTTTCAAAATGAAGTTCGTCGGAATCGCATTCCTCGGATGCGCGGGGTTGATGGCTTGCTCGAGCGCGAATCCGAGCGAGGGGAGCAGCGGCAACCCGTCCGGGGAAGGCAACACGGGGAACTCCGGCGGGTCCGGCAACACCGGGAACTCCGGCGGGTCCGGCAATAGCGGGAACTTCGGCGGAGTGGGGAACACCGGAAACGCCGGGGGCGTCGGGAACACCGGCAACTCCGGCGGCATCGGCAACACCGGGAACTTCGGAGGCGCTGGCAACGTCGGCAACACCGGCAACTCCGGCGGTTCGCCCGACACGGGCGGCACGACGGACGTGGGCGGCTCTGGAGGTACGGGCAACACCGGTGGCGCAGGCAATACCGGCGGAGGCGCGACGGGAGGCGGCACCAGCGCGGGCGGTTCGCCGAACGAGCCCCCGGTCGTCGCAGGGTGCGGCAGTGCGCAGATCTATCAAGCCGATGCGGACCCTGGGAAACCCGGTCCGTGGCCGGTGGGCGTGAAGACCGCGAAGGTCGCGATCACGGGCGGCACGATCCCCGTCGAGGTTTGGTATCCGGCGACGTACGGGAGCGACGCCGGAAAATCACCGGCGAGCTATGACCTCACGGCGTGGCTCGGCGCGAGCTCCGCTGCGCTCATTCCGGCGTCGGCGAATGCGCCCGCGGTCTGCGACTTCACCAAGCTCGGCGAGGGCAAGTGCTACCGCGATCTACCGATCGACACGAACCACGGTCCCTACCCCGTCGTGATCTTCATTCATGGCACGGGGTCGTTCCGCGTCGCGTCGATGTCGACGATGGTGGCCTGGGCATCGCACGGGTTCATCGTCCTCGCCGCCGATCATCCCGGTCTGTTCCTCTCGGACTTCCTCGGGAGCGGTTGCGGAGCGTCGACGGGGATCGCGCAGGACTTGAGTCGCGACGTGGACGCGGAAATTGCCGCGGTGAACGGCAAGGTCGGCGACCTCTCGTTCCTCGGCACCGCCGCCGATACCGCACGCTACGCGATCAGCGGACATAGCCAGGGCGCGTCGAACGCCGCGACGTTCGCGAGCAAGCCGAACATGATCGTCGATATGCCGTTCGCGGATCTCGGCGGAACCGCGGCGGCAGGCTCGGCGCTCAAGGCCGTGCTCCTCGCCGGCGGCGCGAGCGACTCGGTCGTTCCTTATTCGTCGGATCAGGGCGCTTACACGAGCTCGGTCGCGGCGCAGAAGTACTTGGTCGGCATCACGGCCGGGAACCACCTCGATGTTACCGACCTGTGCTGGCAGACGAACTCGAGCGGGCAGACCGCCATCGCGGTCGCGAACAAGTATCTGACGTGCAGCGCGACGTTGCCCATCCTCGATGCGCTCGCTCAGTGCGGCACGATGCCGGACCCGACGAAGGGCCCCGCGATCGTGAACTACACGAGCACCGCCGTCCTCGAACAGACGTTGAACTGCGTCGACCGCAGCGCGGCCTTCAACAACCTGAAGACCGAATATCCGCAGGTCAGCGACTTCGAGCACACGCCCTGAAGCGCGGTTCCCTCCGTATCTCCTATTCGCTCGATTTCCGAACACGCGCCCGTCGGGCCCTCGCGCGAGCGCGTGTTCACCCCGTAGGTCGCCCATGTCTCGACTCGGTCTCGCTCGCGTCTCGTCCCTCGTTGTCGGGACGGTCTCCGTCTCGGTTCTCTTCTTCGCGTGTTCGAATGGCGGCTCGTCTTCGGGCGACGGCACGAATTCGACCGGCGGCGCCATCGATACCGGCGGCGCGAGCGGCTCCGGCGGAAGCTCCGGCGCGAGCAGCGGCGGCACGAGTGGCTCGGGCGGCGCGAGCAGCGGGGGCGCAAGTGGTTCGGGCGCCTCGGGTGGTTCGGGAGGCGCGAGCGGTTCCGGAGGCGGCGGCGCGGGCGGCGGAACCGACGCCGGCAGTCCCGATGCGGGGAGCACGTCGCTCTACGTGTGCGAGTCGCGCACTCCGCAAGATCCGGGCGGAAGCGGCGCTGCGTCGACGGCGTGTTGTGGGGGAATGGGCACGTGTACGACGCCGTCCGGCTCGGACATCGCCGCGTACGGCCACGACACCTGCGACAAGTCGTTGCTTTGCGAACCCACCGCGGCAGCGCTTTCCGGCTCCTCTTTTGCAACGTGCACGTCGAAGGTACTGACCAGCGACCCGAACGGGCTCGAGGGGCGCTGCGTGCCGAAGTGCTTCGCGCTCGGCATCGCGACGTTACCGACGATGGACGACGGCGGCACATGCACCTCGGGGGACGTCTGTGTGCCGTGTTACGCGCCCGTCGATGCGACGCCGACCGGCGCGTGCTCGATGAAGAGCGGCGATGCGCCGCAGAAGCCCGCGCCCGCCGCGTACGCGACGTGCCCGAAGGGTGTCGACGGCGGCGAACCGAACGGCGGCGGCTCCTGCGTCCCCGAAACCGCGCTCACGAAGCTCACCGACTCGACGAACGCCTACTACAACCCGTCGATCACCGGGTTGAAGCAAGACAACTGCGCGACGGGCGAGAAGTGCGTGCCGACGAAGAAGGTCGCCGACCCCGGCTATTGCTTCCCCAAGTGCACGACCTCGACGGTCACCGTGACCATCGGCGGCGGCGGCGCCGACTACATGTTCGGCGCGTGCTCGCCGGCGTACGTCGTGTTCGACGTCGCGGGCTCATCCGGCGTGACCGTGTCCACGGGCGGCGGTCCGTGCGCGGCCGGCAGTCTGTGCGCGCCGTGCAAGAATCCGCTCGCATCCGGCGCACCCAGCGGCTCCTGTTATTAACCAAGGGGGGCCTTAGCCTGGGCATTGATCACAGATTCGAGGGAATTTTTGGGTAGGTGACCTGTTTTTC